>NZ_AZOA01000008.1:0-405014 GCF_000510745.1 Pseudomonas sp. MOIL14HWK12:I2
GCCCTTGGCAATCGGGCAAAACGGTGGAGGGACGCACGGTATTGAGCAAGGCCGGTTCCCCGCTCATCAGAGCCAAGCTGTACATGGGCGCCATAGTCGCCAAAGAGCGCAACCCCGACGTGAAAGCGCTGTATGAACGACTACTGGCACGCGGCAAAGCCCGAATGAGCGCCTTGGGCGCCGCCATGCGCAAACTGCTGCAGATTGCCTATGGTGTGCTCAAGACGCAGCGACCTTATCAACCACGACAGGCCCTTTAGAGGACCTGTTGTGATTGATGGGAGAGATGGTATCTACGGTGTCCCTGCCTGCAACCGCTTGAACTCCACCAAATCATGACTGCAGAACAGCGTCAGCCCCAAGTCCTGGCGCAGGGAAAGTTCGCGCAGGCGGGCCTGGTTGTCCAGGCGGCTGGCGCGGTCGGCTTCCATCAGCCGCTGGTAGAACCTCAGCCCCGGCGTGCAGTGGCGTTCGGGCCGGCGCATCTCGTCGCGGTAGAAATAGGCGTCGCCGGCGTGCAGCAACCAGCCCCCGTCGTGCTGGACGGCGACGCCGGCATGGCCCGGGGTGTGGCCGGGCAGGGGGATCATCAGGATTTCCGGCGGCAGGCCGGGCAGGTCGCGCACGCTGGCGAAGCCGTGCCAGGCCTCGCCCCGGGGCTCGTGGAAATGCCAATGGCGGATGCCTTGCCACTGCGCCGGACTGTAGCGGCGCCGACCGATGAAGCCGTGGCGCTGGCGCTGCGCATCCCACTCCCGCTGCAGCACATGGACCTGGGCCTGGGGAAAGTCGTCCAGGCCGCCGGCGTGGTCGAAATCCAGATGGGTCAGCACGATATGGCGGACATCGCCCGGACGAAAACCCAGGCGGCGGAGCTGCGCCAGGGCGCTGAGTTCGGGATCGTACTGGATGCGATTCATCAGCCGGAAGAAGGGGCTCAGGCGCCGGCCGCGCTCCCGCAGATCGGCTTCGCCAAAGCCGGTATCCACCAGCACCAGACCGTCCCGGTCGGTTTCCACCAGCAGGCAGTGACAGGCGAGGTGGGCGGCGAGTCCGCGGCTGAAGCCGTCGTACAGCGCCCCGCCCAGGGGGCACATGCAGCCGCAGTTGAGGTGATGGATACGCATGCTCGGCTCCGCGAAGGTGACCTCCGGTAGAAGAGGCGCGCGTGGGCAAAGTTCGAGCGCAGCGGCCATTCGCGCGGGTGTCGCAGCCAGTGAAGAGAGATCGACGGACCCGGGTGGCGACGATCGATCGACCGGAGCAGGCTCCCGGATTCAGCAGCGCCGAGGCGGGTAATGGCAGTGCCAGGGCCTCTGGCTGAACCCTGAGCCATTGGCGCTGACCAAGATAGGATCGCCAGCGGACCGGCTCTGCCACCCTGGCCCTCCCAGTGCAGACGGAGCCACCCATGCCCACAGCCTTTCCCCGCCGTTCCCTCCTGGCCGCCGGCCTTTCCCTTGGCCTGCTCGCCGCCGGTACCGCCCAGGCCGACAGCTGGTGCGCCAGCAAGCCGGTCAAGTTCGCCGGGGTGAACTGGGAGAGCGGCATGCTGCTCACCGAACTGATGGGCTTCGTCCTGCAGCACGGCTACGACTGCAAGGTGGATAGCATCCCCGGCAACTCCATCACCCTGGAACAAGCCCTGGGCAACAACGACATCCAGGTGTTCGCCGAGGAGTGGATCGGCCGGAGCGAGGCCTGGAACAAGGCCGCCGCGGCCGGCAAGGTGGTCGGCGTGGGCGCACCCATCGAAGGCGCCACCGAAGGCTGGTACGTGCCGCGCTATCTGGTGGAAGGCGAGGGCGCCAAGGCGCCCAAGCTGAAGAACATCGCCGACCTGGGCCAGTACGCCGAGCTGTTCCGCGATCCGGAAGAGCCGGGCAAGGGCCGCTTCTACAACTGCCCGGCCGGCTGGACCTGCGAACTGGAAAACACCCAGATGCTGCAGAGCTACGGCCTGAGCGACAAATACACCAACTTCCGCCCCGGCACCGGGCCGGCGCTGGATGCGGCCATCGTCTCGGCCACCAAGCGCAAGCAGCCGATCCTCACCTACTACTGGTCGCCAACGCCCCTGCTGGGTCGGGTCGACATGGTCCAGCTCAAGCCGCGCGATGGCGAAGCCAAGCGCATCCAGGTGCAGGCCGGCCTCTCCAAGCCCTTCCACGACGGCGCCCCCGAACTGGTGGCCGTGCTGAGTCGGGTCAATGTGCCCATCGAACTGCTCAACCGCACCCTGGCCGAGCAGGCCGACGCCAAGCAGGACGCCCCCGCCGCCGCCAAGGCGCTGCTCAAGGCCCATCCGGAACTCTGGCAGGCCTGGGTGACCGACGCCGCGGCGCGCAGCAAGATCCAGGCGGCGCTCTAGGATGTTTCCCGAAGGCCTGACCTTTTCCTTCGCCGACGCCGTCAATCGTGGCGTCGACTGGCTGGTGACACGCTACGGCGACGTCTTCCGAACCATCTCCGACACCCTGCTGCAGGCCATCGTCTGGCTCGAGGGCCTGCTGCGCGGCACCCCCTGGTGGGCGCTGTTGCTGATCGTCGCGGCCCTGGCCGCCCATGCCACCCGCCGGGTGCTGCCGACTCTGCTGATCACCGGCCTGCTGTTCCTGGTCGGGGCCCTGGGGCTGTGGGACAAGCTGATGCAGACCCTGGCCCTGGTGCTGGTGGCCACCGCCATCGCCGTGATCATCGGCGTGCCCCTGGGCATCCTCTGCGCCCGTAGCGCCCGCCTGCGCCTGGTGCTGATGCCGCTCCTGGACATCATGCAAACCATGCCCAGCTTCGTCTATCTGATCCCGGTGCTGATGCTGTTCGGCCTGGGCAAGGTGCCGGCGATCTTCGCCACCGTGATCTATGCCGCGCCGCCCTTGATCCGCCTCACCGACCTGGGCATCCGCCAGGTCGATCGCGAGGTCATGGAAGCGGTGAACGCCTTTGGCGCCAGTCGCTGGCAGCAGCTGTTCGGCGTGCAGCTGCCGCTGGCGCTGCCGAGCATCATGGCCGGCATCAACCAGACCACCATGATGGCGCTGTCCATGGTGGTGATCGCCTCCATGATCGGCGCCCGCGGCCTCGGTGAAGAGGTGCTGGTGGGCATCCAGACCCTGGACGTGGGCAAGGGCCTGCAGGCGGGCCTGGCCATCGTCATCCTCGCCGTGGTCATCGACCGCATCACCCAGGCCTATGGCCGCCAGCGCCATGAGGTGGAGCGATGAAGATCGTCGTCGAGCGGGTCTCCAAGATCTTCGGCAAGCGCGAACAGGCGGCCCTGGCGCTGCTGCGCGAGGGGCACGACAAGGCCGAGATCCTCGCCCGCACCGGTTGCGTGGTGGGGGTGGACGATCTGTCCCTGGAAATCGCCGAGGGCGAGATCTTCGTCATCATGGGCCTTTCCGGTTCCGGCAAATCGACCCTGGTGCGCCACCTCAACCGGCTGATCGATCCCAGCAGCGGGCGCATCCTCATCGATGGCCAGGACATCCTCCAGCTGCCGCTGCCGGCGCTGCGCGAATTGCGCCGCCAGCGCATCAGCATGGTGTTCCAGAGCTTCGGCCTGCTGCCCCATCGGCGAGTGCTGGACAACGTCGCCTACGGCCTCAAGGTGCGCGGCGAGCCCAAGGCGGTCTGCCGCGAACGGGCGCTGCACTGGCTGGAGGTGGTGGGTCTGGCCGGCTACGAGCGCAAATGGCCGCACCAGCTCTCCGGCGGCATGCGCCAGCGCGTCGGCCTTGCCCGCGCCCTGGCGGCCGATACCGAGATCATCCTGATGGACGAGGCCTTTTCCGCCCTCGATCCACTGATCCGCGCCGAGATGCAGGAGCAACTGCTGGAGCTGCAACAGCGCCTGCACAAGACCATCGTCTTCATCACCCATGACCTGGACGAGGCCCTGCGCCTGGGCAATCGCATCGCCATCCTGCGTGACGGTCGGCTGGTGCAGGTGGGCACCCCGGCGGACATCCTCGGCCAGCCGGCCGACGACTATGTGGCGCGCTTCGTTCAGCGGCGTACCGCTGCGACAGTTTGAAACAATTGCGGCAGAGGCCTTCACGAGCATTTCACAGATGCGAGGCTCTGATGGTGAGACCTGCGGCCTGACCCTGTCAGGCCTTTCTCTTCCCACTGGAACCGCGCCGCAATGGACTATCTGCTACAACTCGCCGCCGACCCGACCGTCTGGGCTGCTCTCGCCACCTTGATCGTGATGGAAGTGGTGCTGGGCATCGACAACCTCATCTTCATCTCCATCCTGACCAACAAGCTGCCCGCGCACCAACAGCAGAAGGGCCGCCGCATCGGCATCAGCCTGGCGCTGATCCTGCGCCTGGGTCTGCTCGGTACCGTGGCCTGGATCGTCCAGCTCACCGAGCCCATCATCGAGGTGTTCGGCAAGAGCTTTTCCTGGAAGGACCTGATCCTCATCGCCGGTGGCCTGTTCCTGCTGTGGAAGGCGACCAAGGAGATCCACCACAACGTCGATCCCGAGCCCGACAGCGCCCTGAGCAAGGGCGGCGAGACGGCGACCCTGGCCTTCGGTTCGGCCATCGTGCAGATCCTCCTGCTGGACCTGGTGTTCTCGGTGGACAGCATCATCACCGCCGTCGGCATGACCGAGCACCTGCCGGTGATGGTGATCGCGGTGGTGGTGGCGGTGACCGTCATGTTGCTGGCGGCCGACCCCCTGGCCAGGTTCATCAACGACAATCCCACCGTCGTGATGCTGGCGCTGGGCTTCCTGATCATGATCGGCATGACCCTGATCGCCGAAGGTTTCGGCGCCCATGTGCCCAAGGGCTACATCTACGCGGCCATGGCCTTCTCGGCGCTGATCGAGGGCCTGAACATGCTGTCGCGGCGGGCCAAGCGTCGCCAGCAGGCTGCCGGCAAGTGAGGGCAGGGCGTGTCGGAAAAGGCCTTGTTACATTCCGGCACGCCTATTGCTAACAATAACTGGCAAGGTTAGGCACTATCGGTCAAGACCTTTGTCATAGCAGCGTCACACGTGAGGTTTACAACTGAAGTCATGAACATACAAGCCCAAGCCCAGAACGCCATGCATGCCCTCAGCGCCGCTTTCGCGCCGATGAGCTGCGTCATCGACGCGCCCAGCAAGCGTGGTTTTTCCTTCATCGTCGTCAACGAGCATGGCGTGGCCAAGCACACCCGCCGGATCTACCGCGACGAATACAGCAACCCGAGCCGTCTGCAGGCCATCATCGACAGCACCCGCCTGGCCATCGCCGGCTGAGATTCAGCCGGCTCCCGCTCCACCCCTCCCGCTTTACCGTCTGCGCCCCACCCGAGCTACGGGTGTACCGGCGGCAGATAGGCCAACGTTCCCCCCAACAGCCATAGCAGCACCAGCACCAGGGGTGCATGGACCAGCAGCTGCACGAAGGAAAAGCCGACCAGGTCGCGCGCCTTCAGCCCCAGCACGCCCAGCAGCGGCAGCATATAGAAGGGATTGATCAGATTCGGCAGTGCCTCGGCGGCGTTGTAGATCTGCACGGCCCAGCCCAGGTGGTACTGCAGGTCGTTGGCCACCTGCATGACGTAGGGCGCCTCGATGATCCACTTGCCCCCGCCCGAGGGGATGAAGAACCCCAGCAGCGCCGAGTAGACGCCCATCAGCAGGGCGAAGGTGTCGTGGGTGGCGATCTGGGTGAAAAATGCCGCGATATGGTGCGCCAGAGTCTGGCCATCGGCGCCATTGACCTTGGTCAGGATGGCAGCGATGGAGCCGTACAGCGGAAACTGGATCAGCACTCCGGTGGTGGCCGGCACGGCGCGGGCCACGGCGTCGAGGAAATGCCGCGGCCGCCAGTGCAGCAGGGCGCCCAGGGAGATGAACAGCAGGTTGTAGGTGTTCAGCCCGGAAATGGCCTCGATGGCCGGCTTGCTGGCGAATTCCTGCACCAGCCAGCCCGCGGCCAGGAGCACCAGCAGCACGATCAGGATCGGACTGTATTCCAGCCATTCTCCCGGGCGGGTCGGTGTGGCGGCCGGCGTGGGCGCCGGGGTGACATCGACGCCACAGGCACGGGCATCGCGTGCGCTGTCCAGCCCGGGCGCGGTGACATAGGCGATCACCGCCGAGACCACCAGCAACACCAGCAGCAGGGCGCCGGATTGCCAGAGGAACAGCGTCTGGCTGAAGGGAATCACCCCGGTGATGGCGAGGATCGAGGGCGGCAGGCTGGCCGGATTGGCCTGCAGCTGCGCCGCCGACGACGACAGCCCCAGCGCCCAGACCGCGCCCAGGCCCAGGTAGGCCGCGGCGCCGGCGGCGCGATAGTCCATCTTGAGTTCTTCGCGGCGGGCCAGGGCGCGCACCAGCAGGCCGCCGAACACCAGGCTCAGGCCCCAGTTGAGCAGGGAGGCGAGCATGGCCACCAGGGCCACCCAGCACACCGCGCCGCGTCCGGTACGGGGCACCCGCGCCAGGCGCTCGACCAGGCGCCCGGCCGGACCGGAACTGGCCACCACATAGCCGCCGATGACCACGAAGGCCATCTGCATGGTGAAGGGAATCAGACTCCAGAAACCGTCGCCAAAGGCCTTGGCGGTCTTGGCCGCCGGCGCGCCCATGCCGAGGGCGGCCAGGGCCACCACGGCCACGGCGAGCACGGCGAACACCCAGGAATCGGGAAACCAGCGCTCGGCCCAGTTGGAACAGGCCAGGGCGAACCGCGCGCTGCGCGAATCGCGGGAGGGGGTTGAGCTCATGGGAGATCCTTTTGTTGTTGTTTTTCGGGGGAACATCAGGCGTAGCGTGGAAAACGGCGCAGCCTTTTCCACGCGGTTGGGGTCATATCGCGGCCATGGCGGTCCGCCGATGCGGCCGCTCCTACAGTGTGTCCGTATCTGTAGGAGCGGCCCACGGCCGCGATAGGGACTACCGCCGCTCCACCGCCAGGGCCACGCCCTGGCCACCGCCGATACACAGGGTCGCGAGACCTCGGCGTCCCTCGCGGCGACGCAACTCGTGCAGCAGCGTCACCAGCACCCGGCACCCCGAGGCGCCGATGGGGTGGCCCAGGGCGATGGCGCCGCCGTTGACGTTGACCTTCTCGTCATCCCAACCCAGCTCCTGGCCCACGGCCAGGGCCTGGGCGGCGAAGGCTTCGTTGGCCTCGATCAGGTCCAAGTCGGCCAGTTGCCAGCCGGCCTTTTCCAGGGTCTTGCGGGTGGCCGAGACCGGGCCGATGCCCATGATCGCCGGGTCGACCCCGGCGCTGGCATAGGCGGCGATATGCGCCAGCGGCGGGAGGCCCAGGGCGGCGGCCCTGGTCGCGCTCATTACCAGCACCGCGGCGGCTCCGTCGTTGAGGCTGGAGGCGTTGCCGGCGGTGACGCTGCCGTCCTTGGCGAAGGCCGGCCGCAGGCGGGCCAGGCCCTCGGCGCTGGTATCGGCGCGGATGCCTTCGTCGGTGTCGAACAGCAGCGGCTCGCCCTTGCGCTGGGGGATGGCCACCGGGGTGATCTCCTCGCGGAAACGCCCGGATTCCACCGCCGCCGCGGCGCGCTGCTGGGAGCGGGCGGCGAAGGCATCCTGGGCCTCGCGGCTGATCTGGTACTGCTGCACCAGATTCTCCGCGGTCTGGCCCATGTGGTAGTCGTTGAAGGCATCCCACAGCCCATCGCTGATCATGGAATCGACCAGCTCGGCATGCCCCAGGCGCAGGCCGCTGCGCACCTTGGGCAGCACATAGGGCGCAAGGCTCATGTTTTCCATGCCACCGGCGATGACGATCTCGGCGTCGCCGCAACGGATCGCCTGGACGGCCAGTTGCACCGCCTTGAGGCCGGAGCCACAGACCTTGTTGAGGGTCAGGGCCGGCACCTCGTGGGGTAGGCCGGCCTTGACCGCCGCCTGGCGGGCGGGATTCTGGCCGGCGCCGGCGGTGAGCACTTGACCGAGGATGACTTCATCCACCTCGGCCGGTGCCACACCGGTCTGCGCCAGCAGGGCGCGGATGACGGTGGCGCCGAGCTCCACCGCGGGTACGTTGGCCAGGGAGCCCTGGAAACTGCCGACCGCGGTGCGGGTGGCGGCGACGATGACGACGTCTTGCATGGCTGGGGTCTCCTCAGGCCTGGATGGGGGCGCCGGTGGCGGCGCGCAGTTCATCGAGGCTCACGCCTTCGGCCAGTTCCACCAGCTTGAGGCCGCCTTCGGTCACCTCCAGCACGGCCAGGTCGGTGATGATCAGGTCGACCACGCCGACCCCGGTCAGCGGCAGGTCGCAGGCTGGCAGGATCTTGTGGGCGCCCTTGGCGGTGTGCTCCATCAGCACCACCACGCGCTGCACGCCGGCTACCAGGTCCATGGCGCCGCCCATGCCCTTGACCATCTTGCCGGGGATCATCCAGTTGGCCAGGTCGCCTTGTTCCGACACCTGCATGGCGCCGAGGATGGCGAGGTTCACGTGGCCGCCGCGGATCATGCCGAAGCTCGCGGCGCTGTCGAAATAGCTGCTGCCGGGCAGGGCGGTGACGGTCTGCTTGCCGGCGTTGATCAGGTCCGGGTCGACCGTCTCGGCGGTGGGGAAGGGGCCGATGCCGAGCAGGCCGTTCTCCGATTGCAGCCAGACGTCCATGCCGGCGGGGATGTAGTTGGCCACCAGGGTCGGTAAGCCGATCCCGAGGTTGACGTAGAAGCCGTCCTGCAGCTCCCGGGCGGCGCGTTGCGCCATCTGTTCGCGGGTCCAGGCCATCTTACTTCTCCTCGCTCAGGGTGCGTTTCTCGATGCGTTTCTCGGGGCTGGCGTTGACGATCAGGCGCTGCACGAAGATGCCGGGCAGGTGGATCTGGTCGGGGTCCAGCTCGCCGGTCTCCACCAGCTCTTCCACCTCGGCCACGCAGACGCGACCAGCCATGGCGCACAGCGGATTGAAGTTGCGCGCGGTCTTGTTGAACACCAGGTTGCCGGCCTTGTCGGCGCGTTGCGCCTTGACCAGGGCGACGTCGGCGGTCAGCGCCAGTTCCAGCACATGGGGCTGGCCGTTGAAGTCACGGGTTTCCTTGCCCTCGGCCACCAGGGTGCCGTAGCCGGTGCGAGTGTAGAACGCCGGGATGCCGGCGCCGCCGGCGCGCAGCTTCTCGGCCAGGGTGCCCTGGGGGGTGAATTCCAGCTCCAGTTCGCCGGCCAGGTACTGGCGCTCGAATTCCTTGTTCTCGCCCACGTAGGAGGAAATCATCTTGCGGATCTGCCGGGTCTCCAGCAGCTGGCCGAGGCCGAAGCCGTCCACCCCGGCGTTGTTGCTGATGGCGGTCAGTTCGCGGGCGCCGGTGTCTCTCAGGGCGGCGATCAGCGCCTCGGGGATGCCGCAGAGACCGAAGCCGCCCACGGCCAGGGTGATGCCGTCGCTGACCAGCCCATCGAGGGCAGCCGCGGCGTTGGGATAGAGCTTGTTCATGATGGAGATCCTCTTGTCGTTATTGGGCGGTCCAGCCGCCGTCCATGGTCCAGGCGGCGCCCCGTACCTGAGCAGCGGCCTGGCTGCACAGGAACAGCGCCAGTTCGCCCAACTGGTCGGTGGTGACGAATTCCTGCGACGGCTGCTTCTCGCTGAGCAGGTCGCGCCGCGCCTGGTCCGGATCACTGCCACGGCTGTCCAGCTGCTGCTGGATCAGCGGGGTGAGCACGAAACCCGGGCAGAGGGCGTTACAGGTGATGCCGGTGCGGGCGGTCTCCAGGGCGGTGACCTTGGTCAGGCCCACCACGCCATGCTTGGCGGCCACATAGGCGGCCTTGCCGGTGGAGGCCACCAGGCCATGCACCGAAGAGATGTTGATGATGCGACCCCAGTCGCGCTCGCGCATGCCCGGCAGCGCCAGGCGGGTGGTGTGGAACACCGCCGAGAGATTGAGCGCGATCACCGCGTCCCAGCGTTCCACCGGAAAGTCTTCCACCGGCGCCACGTGCTGGATGCCGGCGTTGTTGACCAGGATGTCCACGCCGCCGAAGTCGCGCTGGGCGTAGGCGAAGAGCTCTTCGATCTCCTCCGGCCTGGACAGGTCGGCGCCGTGGAAGCCACTGCGGCCGGGCAGGCTGGCCTGGGCCGCAGCGGGATTGCCGAAGCCGTTGAGGATGAGGGTGGCGCCAGCGGCGGCCAGGCGCTGGGCGATGCCCAGGCCGATGCCGCTGGTGGAGCCGGTGACCAGGGCGGTCTTGCCGGTGAGGTCCATGGCTGTCTCCTTAGACGAGGCCGGTCAGGTAGTAGAGGGCGATGACGAAGAACACCGCCACGGTCTTGATCAGGGTGATCTTGAACACGCCGCCATAGGCTTCGCGGTGGGTCAGGCCGGTCACCGCCAGCAGGGTGATGACCGCGCCGTTGTGCGGCAGGGTGTCCATGCCGCCGCTGGCCATGGCCGCCACCCGGTGCAGCACCTCCAGGGGGATGCCGGCCGCGTTGGCGGCGGCGATGAAGGTGTCGCTCATGGCGGCCAGGGCGATGCTCATGCCACCGGACGCCGAGCCGGTGATACCGGCCAGCAGGGTCACGCTGACGGCTTCGTTGATCAGCGGATCGGGGATGGCCTTGAGGCCCTGGGCGAACAGCACGAAGCCGGGCAGGGCGGCGATCACCGCGCCGAAGCCGTATTCCGAGGCCGTGTTCATCCCGGCCAGCAGGGCACCGGAGACGGCCGTCTTGCTGCCTTCCGCCAGGCGTCCGCGGATGGCGCCGAAGCCGGTCGCCAGCACCAGCAGGATGCCCGCGAGCAGCGCGCCTTCCACCGCCCAGATGCCGGTCAGCTTGGCGACCTCCTGAGTCACCGGTTTGGCCATGCCGGGCAGGGCCAGGTTATGGGTGGCGCCGTACCATTCGGGAATCCAGCGGGTCAGCAGCAGGTTGAGCACGCCCACCAGCACCAGCGGCGCCAGGGCCAGCCAGGGATTGGGCAGCGGCAGGTCGGCAGCGGTCTCGGGTTCGTTGCGCAGCGGCACGCTGGCATAGCCTTCGCCACTGTTGCGCGCCTTGCGGCGAGCGCTGCCGAGGTAGGCCAGGCCCACGGCGATGACGAACAACGATCCGGCCAGGCCCAGCCAGGGCGCGGCCCAGGCGGTGGTCTGGAAGAAGCTGGTGGGGATGATGTTCTGGATCTGCGGCGTGCCAGGCAGGGCGTCCATGGTGAAGGAGAAGGCGCCCAGGGCGATGGTCGCCGGGATCAGCCGCTTGGGGATGTCGCTCTGGCGAAACATCTCCGCCGCGAAGGGATAGACGGCGAAGACCACCACGAACAGCGAGACGCCGCCATAGGTGAGCAGGGCGCAGACCGCGACGATCACCGGGATGGCCCGCTCGCGACCGAGCAGACGAATGGCCGCGGCGACGATGGCGCGGGAAAAGCCCGACAGCTCGATCAGCTTGCCGAACAGGGCGCCCAGCATGAACACCGGGAAGTACAGCTTGAGAAAGCCCACCATCTTGTCCATGAACACCCCGGTGAAGGCGGGCGCCACGGCGGACGGGTCGGTGAGCAGCACGGCGCCGAGGGCGGCGAGAGGGGCGAAGAGGATGACACTGAAACCCCGGTAGGCGGCGAACATCAGCAGCGCCAGGGCGGCGAGTGCGATCAGGACACTCATGGCTTCTCCTAGAGCTTCGCCTGGGGCGAAGCGGTTCTTGTTGTTATAGGGCGATGCAGAGATCGCCCGAATGCAGGAGCCAGAACCGTGCCAGATTTATAGGTTATTGTTTTGTATGGATTTTTATTTTGATCGCTGCCAATTACCGCCATTTTGTCTCAAAAGCTGGACCCCGTAGGTTGGCTTGAGCGCAGCGAAGCCCAACAACAGCTCGACGCCGGCCATGTTGGGCTTCGACGATAAAGCCTTCTCCACCCAGCCTGCGCATGACTCTGTAGGAGCGGCCCATGGCCGCGATAGATCGTCAATCGCGGCCATGGGCCGCTCCTACAGGCTTTGTCTCTATCTATGGATCTGTCTCATATTCGAGACGTAAGCCCCAGCGCCATCAGCTTCTTATATAGCGTAGAACGCCCCAACCCAAGGCGCCGGGCGGCTTCGTCCACCTTGCCGCCGCAGGCGCCCAGGGTCGCCTGGAACAATTCCCGGTCGAAGCGCTGGCGGGCTTCGGCGTAGGTTTCGCCGGTAGCACTCGTCACGGGCTTGGCTGGCAGTTCGGCGGAAACGCCCAAGGCCTCCGCCAGCGCCGAGGCGTCCAGCTGGCTGTCGTCGCCCAGCAGCACCGCGCGCTCCAGCACGTTGCGCAACTCGCGCACATTGCCGGGCCAGGGCTGGCGCTGCAGCAGGGCCAGGCCGTCGGCGGTGAGGTCGGGCGTCGACTGTCCGCCCACCTGCGGCAGCCCGTCGAGGATGGCCTCGGCCAGCACCGCCAGGTCGTCCAGGCGTTCACGCAGCGGCGGGATGCGGATCGGCAGGACGTTGAGGCGGTAGTAGAGATCGGCGCGAAAGCGTCCCTCGGCCACGGCGGTCTCCAGGTCGCGGGAGGTGGCGGCGATCATGCGCACGTCGCAGGCCAGCACCTCGTTGGAGCCCAGGGGTTCGTATTCCTTTTCCTGCAGCACCCGCAGCAGCTTGGCCTGCAAGGCCAGGGGCATGTCGCCGATTTCGTCGAGAAACAGGGTGCCGCCCTGGGCGATCTGCAGCTTGCCCGGGCGGGCGCGCCGTTCGGCACCGGTGAAGGCGCCAGGCGCGGTGCCGAAGAATTCCGCTTCCAGCAGGCTTTCCGGGATGGCCGCGGCATTGATGCTGACGAAGGGCCGCCCGGCCCGTGGCGAGGCGCCGTGGATGGCGTGGGCCAGCAATTCCTTGCCGGTGCCGGTCTCGCCCAAGAGCAGCACCGCAGCCTCGCTGGCGGCGGCGCGCCGGGCGCGGCGCTTGACCTCCAGGCTGGCCGGGCCGCTGCCGACGAAGTGGCCGAAACCGTACTTGGCGGTGCGCGCATGCTGCAGCGAGCGCCGGGTAGTGGCCAGTTCTTCCTGGATGCGCAGGTAGCGGGTCACCAGCGGCGCCAATTGCTGCAACTGGTCGAACAGGGCGAAACCGATGGCACCGATCAGCTCGCCCTCGTCGGTATGGATCGGCAGGCGCATCACCACCAGCGGTCCGTTGCGGGTCTCCAGCATGTCCAGCAGGATCGGCTGGCCATTGCGCGCCACCTCGCGCAGCAGGCTGTGGGGAATGATCTGTTCCACCGGCTGACCGATGGCGGCGGCGGCATCCGGCAGGCCGAAGTGCTGGGCGTATCTCTGGTTGATCCAGACGATGCGCGCCTCGCGGTCGACGATCACCGTGCCGTTGCTGGTCTGCTCGATGATCTCGAACAGCGAGCGGATCGCCCGCTGGCGGATGTCGGCGTAGTCTTCCAGCCCGGGCAGACCCGGCGGGGTGCGGCTCATGGCTTCAGCGCATGGCGCAGCTGGTGCAGGCGCCGCTGGACGATGCGCTCGCGCCGCGCCGCGTCCCACTCATGGAAGCCGTGGCCGCTGCGCAGGCCGGTACGGCCGGCGGCCACCTGGTCTTCCAGCAGCTGCAGCGGCGCCTCGTCCCGCGCCAGGGTCGGCCAGAGATGCCGGGCAATGTCGCGAAAGGTATCCAGGCCACCCATGTCCGCCGCTTCCAGCGGCCCGACCATGGCATAGCGCCGACCCAGGGAGGCGCGCATCACCCGGTCCACCGTCTCGGCATCCGCCGCGCCGCTCTGCACGATGTGCAGGGCCTCGCGCAGCAGGGCGAATTGCAGTCGATTGCCGACGAAGCCGGGAATGGCGCGCTGCAGGACCACGGCTTCCAGTTCCGCGGCTTCCAGCAGTAGGCGCACGGATTCCAGATGGGCGGGCAGGGTGGCCGTGCCGGGCACGAGCTCCACCAGGGGAATGAAGTGCGGTGGATTCCAGAAGTGCGCGATCAGCAGGCGCTCGGGATGGCGCAGGTGCGCGGCCAGCTCGTCCGGTGGCAGGCCGCTGGTGTTGCTGGCGATCAGGGCATCGGGGCGCAGTACGGCTTCGAGTTGGGCATAGAGGCGGTGCTTGAGCTCCAGGCGCTCGGGCACGGCTTCGAACAGCAGGTCGCAGTCGGCGAGCTCGGCCAGCTCGGTGGTGGTGCTGAGGCGGCCGATGACCGCCTCGGTGTCCACCGCGATGTCGGCTTCTTCCAGCTCGGCGAGCAGGGTGCGCGCGGTGGCGGCCACCTCGGCGAGGCGGCCGGGGTCGACGTCCTGCAACTGCACGGCATGGCCGTGGCGTGCCAGGTGCACGGCGATGCCGATGCCCATGAGACCGGAACCCAGGACGGCGAGGCGTGGCGTGGTCATGATCTTTTCCTTGTGAGACGGCCGCGGCAACCGTCTCACACTTGACCGCCCCCGGCCAAGGCACCGGGTAGCGCCTTGCACCAAAGACGGGCTCCAGGGACCGGCCGGCGAGGGCGTCCTGGCCTCTGCCATGCCGCTTGGCGAAGCCTGGCACGGCCACTGCTAAGGGTCAGGTACGCCCATCCCGAGGAATGCCTTATGAGCAACGCCGGCAACGACTATCCCCTGAGCGAAGTCCCGCCCCACGCCCGCAAGGGGCTGGCCTCCCTGGCCATGGTGCTGCTGGGCTTCACCTTCTTTACCGCCACCATGTTCGCCGGCGGCAAGCTGGGGGTGGCCTTCGGTTTCGCCGACCTGCTGTGGGTGATCGCCCTCGGCAATCTGCTGCTGGGTCTCTATGCCGCCGCCCTCGGCCATATCGCCTGTCGCAGTGGCCTCAACTCGGTGCTGATGGGGCGCTTCGCCTTTGGCGAACGCGGCAGCAAGCTGTGCGACCTGATCCTCGGCTTCACCCAGATCGGCTGGTACGCCTGGGGGACGGCCACCGCTGCCGTGGTGCTGGGCAGGTACTTCGGCCTGGAGCAGGGCGCGGTGCTGGCGCTGATGGCGGTATTCGGCCTGGGCTTCTGCGCCACCGCCTACATCGGCTACCGCGGCCTGGAGATCCTCTCCTGGATCGCCGTGCCGGCCATGGCGCTGCTGCTGATCCTGTCCATGAGCGTGACCACCGCCAAGGCCGGCGGCCTGGCCGGCCTGCTGGCGATCCAGCCCAGCGCCAGCCTGGACCTGTCCACCGCCATCACCCTGGTGTTCGGCACCTTCGTCAGCGGCGCCACCCAGGCCACCAACTGGACCCGCTTCGCCCGTTCCACCCGGGTGGCGGTGCTGGCCAGCCTGATCGGCTTCTTCATCGGCAACGGCCTGATGGTGCTGATCGGCGCCTATGGCGCCATCGTCTACCAGCAGCCGGACGTGGTGGAGGTGCTTATGCTGCAGGGCTTCGCCACCGCCGCCCTGGCCATGCTGCTGCTCAACATCTGGAGCACCCAGGACAACACCATCTACAACTTCGCCGTGGCCGGCTGCAACCTGGTGCGTACCAGCCGCCGCAAGACGGTGACCCTGGCCGGCGCCCTGATCGGTACCGCCCTGGCCGTGCTGGGCATGTACGACCTGCTGGTGCCCTATCTGGTACTGCTCGGCACGGTGATCCCGCCCATCGGCGGGGTGATCGTCGCCGACTTCTGGCTGCGCCATCGCGGGCGCTATCCGCTGCTCGCCGAGGCCCGCCTGCCGCACTACAACTGGCCGGGGCTGGCGGCCTACGGCCTGGGCACCATCGCCGCCTTCGGTTCGCCCTGGGTGGCGCCCCTGGTGGGCATCGGGGTGGCGGCGCTCGGCTATGGCGTGTTCAATGGCCTGAGTCGCGGTCGTCGTGCCGCCGCCCCCGCTTCGCTCTAGGAGATCGACCATGCGCATCCTCAACGCCCGCCTGCGTGACCGCGAAGGCCTGTATGACATCCGCCTCGAAGGCGGACGCATCGCCGCCATCGCCGAGCAGCTCATGCCGCCTGCGGTAGGGCCGGACGACATCGACGCCGCTGGCAACCTGGTGGTGCCGCCCTTCGTCGAGCCGCACATCCACCTCGACGCCACCCTGACCGCTGGCGAGCCGCGCTGGAACATGAGCGGCACCCTGTTCGAGGGCATCGAGTGCTGGGGCGAGCGCAAGGCCACCATCACCCAGGAAGACACCAAGACCCGCGCCACGCGCACCATCCGCGCCCTGGCCGCCCATGGCATCCAGCACGTGCGCACCCACGTCGACGTCACCGATCCCTCGCTGGCCGCACTCAAGGCCATGCTGGAGGTGCGCGAGGAGACCGCCCACCTGATCGACCTGCAGATCGTCGCCTTTCCCCAGGAGGGCATCGAGTCCTTCAAGAACGGGCGCGAGTTGATGGAGGAATCCATTCGCCTGGGCGCGGATGTGGTCGGCGGCATCCCGCACTTCGAATACACCCGCGACCAGGGCGTGAGCTCGGTGAAATTCCTCATGGACCTGGCTGAGCGCACCGGCTGCCTGGTGGACGTCCATTGCGACGAGACCGATGATCCCCATTCGCGCTTTCTCGAGGTGCTGGCCGAAGAGGCGCGCAGCCGCGGCATGGGTTCGCGGGTCACCGCCAGCCACACCACCGCCATGGGCTCCTACGACAACGCTTACTGCGCCAAGCTGTTCCGCCTGCTGACCCACGCCGGCATCAACTTCATCTCCTGCCCGACCGAGAGCATCCATCTGCAGGGCCGCTTCGACACCTTTCCCAAGCGCCGCGGCGTGACTCGGGTCAACGAGTTGCTGGAGGCCGGCCTCAACGTCTGCTTCGCCCAGGATTCCATCGTCGATCCCTGGTATCCGCTGGGCAACGGCAACATCCTGCGCGTGCTGGAAGCGGGGCTGCACATCTGCCACATGCTCGGCTATCGCAACCTGCAATCGGCGCTGGATCTGGTCACGGTCAACAGCGCCAAGGCCCTGTGCCTGGGCGATCGCTACGGCCTGGAGGAGGGGCGGCCGGCCAACCTGCTGGTGCTCTCCGCCGACAGCGACTACGAGATGGTCCGCAGCCAGGGCCTGCCGCTGTACTCCATCCGTAACGGCAAGGTGCTGATGCAGCGCCGACCGGCACAGGTGGAACTGGCGGATCGGTAACGGGTGGCGGTCAGCCGATGCGGACAGGCTTGTGCCGGTCGCCTGCGATTTTCAGGGCTGGCGAAGATCTGATTATCACTCGGACAACCCCCTCTCCCTCTGGGAGAGGGCTGGGGTGAGGGCGCCCCATGCCGAAGTCCCCGGTGGAAAAGGCTGCGCCGTTTTCCACGCTACGGCGCTACGACACTGATANCCATTCGGACAACCCCCTCTCCCTCTGGGAGAGGGCTGGGGTGAGGGCGCGCCTCATGCCGCAGTCCCCGGTGGAAAAGGCTGCGCCGTTTTCCACGCTACGACGCTGATCCTTGGTCGAAAATCCCCCTCTCCCTTTGGGAGAGGGTTGGGGTGAGGGCGCGCCCCATGCCGACGTCCCCGGTGGAAAAGGCTGTGCCGTTTTCCACGCTACGGCGTTGATCGCGGCCATGGGGCGCTCCTGCAGGGGAATCGGAATCCGTAGGAGCGGCCCATGGCCGCGATCGGCGTCCCCCGGCAACAGCGGATCGCCATAACCGCAACCAACATTACCCATGTCGCGTCCCATCGCGTCGGGCTTCGCAGGCGCTCAACCCAACCTACGCCGACCGGACTACCGCCCACTCTCGGCGAAATCCCGCAGCGCTGCGCCGTCCAGGCGATAGCGCACCCATTCGCTCTGGGCCTGGGCGCCCAGGCTTTCGTAGAAGTCGATGGCCGGGGTGTTCCAGTCCAGCACGCTCCACTCCAGGCGGCCGCAGTCGTTGGCCACCGCTTCCCGGGCCAGTTCGCGCAGCAGGCCCTTGCCCAGGCCAGTGCCGCGGGCGCTGGGGCTCACATAGAGGTCTTCCAGGTAGATGCCGTTGCGGCCCAGCCAGGTGGAATAGCTGTAGAAATACACGGCATAGCCCACCACCACGCCGTCGTGCTCGGCAACCAGCGCCCGGGTCGGGGTGTCGGCGGCGAACAGCGTCGCCTCGATCTGGGCCGGGCTGGCCAGCACCTCGTGGACGGCCTTTTCATAGTCGGCCAGTTCGACGATCAGTTCGTGAATGCGGGTGGCGTCTTCGCGGCGGGCGGGGCGGATCTGGGAGGTCATGGGGTCCTTGGCTAGGTCGCGGGGCGGCGGCGACCTCAGGAGGGCACCACGGCCCGATTGGCGGACCCGGACAGCATGGCGGCGACCTGCGCGGCCAACTGGTCCAGGGTGAAGGGCTTGGTCATCAGCTCCATGTTACCACCCAGGAAGGAGGTCCTACTGAGGGCGCCCTCGGCGTAGCCGGTGAGGAACAGCACCGGCAGCCGCGGCCTGAGCTGCTGGATGACCTCCGCCAGCTGGCGACCATTGAGGCCCGGCAGACCGACGTCGGTCACCAGCAGGTCCAGCTGCGGGATCTGATCCAGAAGACGCAGCGCGGCCTTGCCCTCGGCCGCGCTCCAGACCCGATAGCCCAAGGCTTGCAGCGCCTCCTGATTGACCAGCCGTACCGCATCGTCGTCTTCCACCAGGAGGATGGTCTGGCCGGCGCCCTGGACGAGCTCCGCCGGCTCGGCGCGCTGCGGCTCGCGGCGCTGTTCCGCCGTGGGCAGATAGACGCACACCCGGGTTCCGCTGGCGTCACTGGCGAGGGTCAGGCGGCCATTGCTCTGCCGGGCGAAGCCATAGACCATCGACAGCCCCAGACCGGTGCCCTGGCCCTGGGGCTTGGTGGTGAAGAAGGGCTCGAGCACCTTGTCCAGCAGGCGCTCCGGAATGCCGGTTCCGCTGTCCCGCACCTCGATACAGACATAGTCTCCTGGAGGCAGTGCCTCGTCTTCGGCCGCCGGCTCGGTGACCGTCACCGGATAGGTCGCCAGGGTGACGACGCCGCCATCCGGCATGGCATCGCGGGCATTGATCACCAGGTTGAGGAGGGCATTCTCCAGCTGGTTGGCGTCGGCCAGGATCCAGGGCGCCGTCGGGTCCAGTTCCAGCGTCACCGAGATCTGCTCGCTCACGGTGCCCTGCAGCAGATCCTGCAGCGCCAGGATCAGGTCGTTGGCCGACATCGGGCGCGATTCCAGCGATTGCCGGCGCGAGAAGGCCAGCAACCGCTGGGTGAGCGCCGCCGCCCGATGCGCCGAGTGCTGCGCCGCCTCCATGTAGCGCTCCAGGCCGGCAAGTTGCCCCTTGTTCTTGATCTTCATCAGGTCCAGGGCGCCCAGCACCCCGGTCAGCATGTTGTTGAAGTCATGGGCGATGCCGCCGGTGAGCTGGCCGACCGCTTCCATCTTCAGTGACTGACGCAGCTGCTCTTCGGCGCGACTGCGTTCGGCGGTTTCCCGCTGCAATTCGCTAAGGGTAAGCGCCAGGGTACGGGTGCGCTCCTCGACCTGGACTTCCAGTTCTTCGTTGAAGCGGCGCAAGGCCAGTTCCGCGCGTTTCTCCTCGCTGATGTCGGCGATCACCGTGGTCGCGCCGATGATCTGCTGGCCGGCGTCGTGAAGCGGCACCGCGCTCACCCGCAGCCAGGATTCCTCGCCGGTGGCACTGGTGTGATAGAAGTCCTGCCCCTTGACCCGCTCGCCACCCAGCGCCCGAGCGCCCGGGAAACGTTCGGGCGGCAGCAGCCGGCCATTGCTGTCGAGCGCGGTCCAGCGCGCCACTTCCTGCGGTTGCTGGGACGGAATGCGCTGACCCGGCACGTACTGCTCATAGAAGGGATTGCTGACCAGGGTGCGGCCCTGGGCATCCATGAAGCACACCCCCACCGGCAGGTTCTCCAGCAGCGTCTGCAGGCGTTCGCGCTCCTGGGCGAGTTCGGCGAGACGGTCGCGCATCTCGAACTGGCGCAGTCGCGACCGCCAGGCGGCGGCCACGCTGCTCAGCAGGGAGGCCCCACTCAGGGGCCGCTCCAGGATGACCAGATTGGTGGCGGCCGCGGGCAGCTGACGACGCAGGAGATCGTTGCCGCGGCCCGAGCGTTTGGAGTCGGAAGCCAGCAGCACCAGCGGGATGTCCGACCAGGTCGGCTGGCGCTCCAAGGCCTGCGCCAGAGCGTTCAGCTCCTGGCGCAGAGCCTCCTCGGTAAACACGATGATGCCCGTCTCGTCGCCCAGCGCGGCTGCAACCTCGTTGAGCGTGGACAGGTAGCGCGTGTGATAGCCCTGGGTGAAGAGTCGCTGCAGGCTGGCGGCATCGCCCCGGAGCGGGGCACAGATGATCAGCTCGCAGGAAGACGTCTTGGTCTCGGTCAATCGCGCTCTTCCATCAGGGGTTGCTTGGCACCGAAGTACTCCGGGGTGCCGGTCAGCACGCCGCGGAAGTCCACCAGGGGCTGACCCACCCGGATGCCCCGGGTATCGATGCGCAATTCCCGAATCGCGTCCTCGTGGCCGCCACCGCGGTGCTTGAGGATGGAAATGGCCTTGCGCAGTCGGCCCTGGGCCTCGAAGAAACGGATCAGCACCACGGTATCGGCGATGTAGGAGATGTCGAGGCTGGAGGTCATCGTCCCGACCAGACCGTGCTGGGGATTGATGAGAAAGGTCACCACCCCGGACTGACTCAGGTAGGAAAGCAACTCGTGCATCTGCAGGATCAGGTGTTGCTCCTGGGGCATGGCGGCGAGGTAGCCGTTGAGGCTGTCCATGACCAGCAGTCGGCAGTCGTTCTCATCGACATCCCGCCGTACGCGCCAGGCGAATTCGCCGGGAGACAGTTCGGCCGGATCGATCTGGTGGACCACCAGCAGACCCTCGTCGATATAGCGATGGAGCGGCATACCCATGCTTTCCGCGCGCTTGAGCAGGGTGCCGATACGCTCGTCGAATTCATAGACGGCGCACCTTTCGCCGCGCGCGCAGGCCGCGGTGACATATTGCAGGGCCAGGGTCGTCTTGCCGGTACCGGCCGGGCCGGTGATCAGGGTGCTGGTGCCGCGCAGGGGGCCACCATGCAGAAGCGCATCCATGTCCGCGATGTTGCTGGGCACGGGCTGGCCCACGAATTCCTGGTAGTGCCCCGCGGCGGTCATGCGCGGATAGATCTCCAGGCCGCCGCGGCGCAGGACGAAGTCGTGATAGCCGGCGATGAAGTCCACGCCACGCAACTTCTGGATCTGCAGGCGCCGGCGGGCGGCGCCGAAGTCCAGGGTCAGGCGCTCCAGGGTCAGCACCCCGTGGCAGAGGCTGTGCAGATGATTGTCGCGCTCGCCCCCACTGGCGGTCAGATCGTCCACCAGCAACACGGTCAGGCCGCGCCCGGCGAAGAATTGCTTGAGCGCGAGCACCTGGCGGCGATAGCGCAAGGGATCCTGGGCCAGCAGGCGCATCTCCGACAGGCTGTCGAACACCAGGCGGCGCGGCTGGAGTTCGTCGACGCGGGCCTGGATCAGCTCGATGGTGTCACCCAGTTCGGACTCCCAGGGATGCAGGATGGTCTGCTCCTGCGCACCGCCGAGCACGGCATCGGCGGCGGACAGTTCGAACAGGTGCACGCCGTCCAGGCTCCAGCCGTGGGACTCGGCCACGCACCGCAGCTCTTCGCTGGTCTCCGACAGGGTGATGTAGAGCACCGACTCGCCCTGGCGGACGCCTTCGAAGAGAAACTGCAAGCCCAGGGTCGTCTTGCCCGAACCTGGGGTGCCCTCCAGCAGGTAGAGCCGATCCTTGGGTAGACCGCCGCGCAGGACCTGATCCAGGCCGGCATTGCCTGTCGCGATAATGGACGCGCTAGAAGAATTCATGGATGGCCAAACCTCGCGGCGTCGGAAACGAAGAGCACGGAAAACATGCGGCGCAGACGGCTGCTGGAGCAGAGGCGCCGTGCGTTACGCTGAGGTGAAGGGAGCGATGGAGCTGCGTTGGAACCATGCAGCGGAAAAAACGGAGGGCGCGATCCGCGCCCCGTTAATCGTCAGTCTAATCGTGTCGCTGGTCCAAGGCCACTCCGACCCATCGACACGGCCCGGCCCCGGCGCGGGTAAGAGCGCTCGCACCCTCAGGCGATCCCGTTGGGTCCGTCCAGCACCCGGCGAATCTTGCGCGCCAAGTCGTTGGGGATGTAGGGCTTGGAGATCACATCGAATTCCGAACCGCCGATGTCGGTGCGCTCCAGCGAATTCTCGGCGTAGCCGGTGGTGAGCAGTATCTTCATCGCCGGGTGCAGGCGTTTCACCTCGCGCGCCAGCATCACCCCATTCATGCCGCCCGGCATGATTAGGTCGGTGAACACCAGGTCGAACGGCTGCTCGTCTTCGCGCAGCAGGCGTAGGGCTTCGCTGGCATTGAAGGCGATCTGCGCGGTGTAGCCGTAGTCTTCCAGCACCAGCTTGGCCAGTTCCGCAACGTCCGGACGGTCTTCCACCACCAGGATGCGCTCGGTACCGCTGCGGCGCTCCGAGCGCTGCTCGGCCTGTTGCTGGGTGACATGGCTGTCATCCACCGGAAAGTAAAGGCGCAGGGTGGTGCCGACGTCTTCTTCCGAATAGATGCGCACCGTGCCGCCGGATTGCTTGGCGAAGCCATAGACCATCGACAGGCCGAGCCCCGAGCCCTTGCCTTCTTCCTTGGTGGTGAAGAAGGGATCCATCACCCGATCGCGGATGCTGGCCGGCATGCCGTGGCCGTTGTCGGTGATCGCCAGGCTGACATAGCGCCCGGGCATGAGGCCGTCGTAGGACATGTTCGCCAGCTCGCGCACCTCGACGTTGCGCGTCTCGATGCCCACGCTGGGCTGCGGGCAATCCGCCAGGGCGTCGCGGGCGTTGATCAGGATATTGAGCAGCGCCACCTCGGCCTGGGTGGGATCGATGCGGCAATTCCACAGCTCGGGGTCCAACTGAGTGCGGATTTCCACGTCGCCCAGGGTCCGCTCCGCCAGTTCATGGGAGGTGCGGATCAGGTTGTTGAGGTTGAGTACCCGGCCTTCGAGCTTCTGCTTGCGGGAAAAGGCCAGCAGCTGCTGGGTGAGGGTACTGGCGCGCTCCGCCGCCGACTTGGCGTGGGTGGCGCTGCGGACGATGCGTTCCTGGTCGAAGCTGGGCTTTTCCGCAGTGCGCTGGATGATGTCGATATAGCCCATCATCACCTGCAGCAGATTGTTGAAGTCGTGGGCGATGCCGCCGGTGAGCTGGCCTAGCGCCTCCATCTTCTGCGCCTGGCGCAGGGCGTCCTCGGCGTCGCGCCGCCGGCTGACATCCAGCTGGGACGCGAAGTAGTAGGTCAGCTCGCCCGCGTCGTTGTACACCGGCGAGACGAACAGCGCATTCCAGAAGGTCGAGCCGTCCTTGCGGTAGTTGATGATCTCCACCGAGATCTCGCGCTCCTGCTCCACCGCCTCGCGAATCTGGCCGACCACCGAACGATCCGTCTCCGGTCCCTGCAGGAAGCGGCAGTTGCGCCCCAGCAACTCGTCCACCTGGTAGCCGGTCATGTCGGTGAAGGCGTTGTTGGCGAAGATGATCGGGTTGTCCGGCTGCTTGGGATCGGTCACCAGCATCGGCATCCGCGTGGTTTCCACCGCGGCAAAGAAGATGTTCTTGCCCTCGTGCGAAACATCGCTGGTAGCGGAATTGTCGACCCGCGCCTTGCGGGAGGGGGGCTGTCGGCTCACGGAGGCGGGGTCCTTGCGCAGGCGAAAAATGGGCGTCTTGGCCCTCAGACAGCCAAGCGGCGAAAAAACTTCATCCGCGCCCCTCACGAGGCCGTCTGGCATGGTTCTTTTAAGGGCTGAAAGCCAGGCGTGGCGCGGGTTTGAAGGCAATTGGCCAGCCTACCGCTCACCTGCCTCAGGTGACCGTTAGGTAGGTTCGGGGAGAACCTCTCCCGCCTTCGCTGTCTGAGCTGCCATGAAGCCGAGAAGCCTTGAAATACAAAGACAAATTCTTGTTCTGGAAGACGATCCGGGGCAGCGCGAGCTGCTGACCGAAATCCTCACCGAGCAGGGGCTGAACGTCGTGGCAGTCGCCTCCAGCGATGAAGCGATGGCTCATATGGACACCCGCGGCAGCGATACCAAGATGGTCATCGCCGACGTCAACGTGCCGGGCATGCTGGACGGTCTGGCCTTCGCCCAGCTCGCGGCGGTGAGCTGGCCCACGGTGCCCTTCATCATCATTTCCGGCTACATCGACCAGGATCTCGCCGTCCTGCCGCGGCGCGCTGCCTTCCTGCCCAAACCCTGGAGCGTGGCCGACCTCAGCCAGTTGGTCGAGAGCCTGCTGCCGCGTCGCTAGTGTCCTGTTTCCTGAGATAGGACGGTTGGTGCGACCTACCTACCCAGCTCTTGTCATCGCTCCTTTCGTCCTCCGAATAGACACGCTCGTCGGCCTCGACCGGTCGGCACTGGCCAAATGATATGACGTCCGTCGGCATGCCCGTTTTGCAGGGAACCAAATGCGCTGAACGCTATCAATGTGCCATCTATTCCCGACTGGCAAGGAGCGCTTCATGGACGCAGTCATCACCCAGATTTCTCAGATCACCGATTGGGAATTTCTCATTGCGCTGGAGCGCAGCCTGGAAAGCCGCGGTCGCCTCGACCTGGCCGCGCGAGAAGCCCTCGAACGCCAGGGCAATCTGCTCTCGCGCCGTTACCTGATGCAGAAGGGCAAGCTCGGCAACGGCCCCTTCACCCCGGTGGAAAACGAGATCCTCGACGTCCTGGCCATGGCCACCGCCGCTCTGCGTCGCAGCCGCCGTCTGCCCCATAACATCGTCAAGACCCTGCGTGCAGGTGGTCTGATCGAAGCGGTCGAGCGCAACGTCTGCCACGCCGGCGCCCTGCAGTGCCGCACCGACTTCGAAGCCGACGGCATCCCTCGCGGCACCCTGGAGCGCATCGTCGATCGCAATCCCCAGGCCTTCGAGCTGGAAGCCCGCCGCGCCGCCGCCCGCTACATCGCTGACCAGGAACCCGCCTTCCGCGCCGCCGGTTGAGCCTTGCCCTGGCCGCCTGCGGGCGGCCAGGGCAGTTCAAGAGCAAGCTGATCGCCGTTCTGACCCCGTGCTACCGTTTCGAGCCTCCCGCCGAAACGAGCCCTGCCATGCCCCTCGCCGACAACCTGCTGGCCTTCACCCTGGCCGCGTCCCTGCTCACCCTTACTCCAGGTCTCGATACCGCCCTGATCCTGCGCACCGCCGCGGTAGAGGGCCGCGCCCAGGCCTGGCGCGCGGCCCTGGGGATCAATGCCGGCTGCCTGCTCTGGGGCGCCGCCGTGGCCTTCGGCCTGGGTGCGCTGCTGGCGGTCTCGGAGCTGGCCTATACGCTGCTCAAGTACTGCGGCGCCGCCTACCTCTGCTGGCTCGGTCTCAACCTGCTGCTGCGCCCCCGTAACGCCATCGCCCCTGCGGAAGGCGCGGGCGGCTCAGGCTCCAACTGGTTTCTCAAGGGGATGCTGGGCAACGTGCTCAATCCCAAGGTCGGCATCTTCTACGTGTCCTTCCTGCCCCAGTTTATCCCCCAGGGCCAACCCCTGATCGCCTGGACCTTCGGCCTGGTCGCCATCCACGTGGCGCTGGGCCTGCTCTGGTCCCTGACCCTGATCGGCGCCACCCGCACCCTGGGCGAGACCCTGAGCAAAGCCGCGGTGATCCGCTGGCTCGATCGGGTGACGGGCGTGGTCTTCCTGCTGTTCGCCGCCAAGCTGGCGTTGAGTCGGCGATAGAGAGGGGGGAGGGCGGCGCTCCTTGGGGCGCCAAGGCCAAACCCCAGAAACGACAAAGCCCGCGCCGGGTGGACCTTGGGGTGACCCTTGCGGAGCAGATTGGTCGAGCGACTACGTCACAATGTTCCTATGGAGTGCCTGTTTTAGAGGGTTTTATCGTTTACCTAGTAAGCCTGGCATACACAGAGGCATACAGGAGCAATGTTGGCCGAGCTATACCTACTGAGCGACCGCAATCCCTGTATGACAGGCAAACGCATGAATCCTCGAGTCGCTTTGCCGCAAGTTCCTCACCTGTACTGCGATAGCATCTGTCACGCTTTAAGTATTCCTCGCTTTAGCAGCGGCTGCTGCAATCAGCTGCGTTTTGCTGGCGGGCCAAGTCTTTATCTCTGGCACACAACCGTCCCGATCCATAGCGTTGGCTCGGCAATGGTATGCGAGTGCGATTTTTCTCTTCCCCGACATCCGTAGCTCCCAAACGCTTGAAGTCTGTCATCTAGAACGCTAGCTCAAGAATTTGCCTGCTGCACCCTCAGCTACAGTTTTGAGTAAAAAATCGTCATGGCTGGGGTTCGGCGAGCTTCTAACTGATAGCTGTTGCCCGCTGTTTCCAAGGTTTTCTTGCTCGGCTGGATTTTGGGGATACATGAAGGGATGCAAGCTGACACGATCGTGTGTGTCAGTCGAGTAGCGAATACGTCAGAGCTCGACGTCAACAGGCGCTTATGTGCGTGGTTCTAACGACGCTGCTGAGGGGCACGCATCCACGTCGGGCTTGGGGGGATCTGGCGGCAATTTAAGGCGATTGAATCTTCGGAGCTTGCTTCCGTAGCGTCACAGATGTTGCGTGAATGACATAAAAACGTGTCATACATCAATGAACAGGAATTGAGGCGACCTATTCGCTTTTGTTCTCGAGAAGTTAGCTCTCTTGATTTTTTCAAAGGCCAACGTTCTTAGGAAGTATCTGGTAGTTACGAAGGCCGCAGCTGAGTGCGGCCTTCTGTAGGTGGAGCTAAATGTCTATATCTGTGTCTACGTTAATGTCTTGCGTTGTCGCATATTCGACTCTAGTCGCAAGCTGGCTCCGCAGAGAGTTATAGATGCTAGGCTCTCCATTCGGAGCTTCAAATGTAAGTACAAAAGCAACTTCCTGTTTCTCTAGCTCGTGGTGTGAGTTGAGTCCAAACTGATACAGGTCTCGCGTGTAAATTCTTGCATGAAGTCTCATCGATCCAGGCTTTACAAATTTTGATTTGAAGCTGTTTGCGTGTCGCCGTATAGGGCTCCATTTAGCCAGTTCTTTTCGTGCATTCTCTTCTTTTGTTTTGGACTCTTGCATGGTGCCCAGAAGATTAACAATGGAATCTTTTCCATTACGTGCCTGCAGCGCAACCTGTAGTCTTGTTGCAAAGTAGTTGTCGCTTCCGAGGTCGGAAACCCTGGGCTTTATGATCGCGGTGAGTGATATTTTGCCTGTTAGGTTCCCATTGGCTAGCATTTCAGGCGGGATAGGCAAGTCATTCCAGTAGTAGGCGCTGCCGGCATTAAGCATGGATACCCAAGCTAAAGTAACAGTCCCTTCCTTGCATAGCCAAGGCAACGCTTCAGCTGTCCAAGGTGTACCCCAGCCCAGCTCATTACAATGTGCGTTTAGATCGGAATTGTTAATTAAGAGCGCCCGTACTAGGTCTGCGGTTGGAGCTTTCAGATTACTGAATGTATGTGCTGCAAGAGAGGATACAAGTGGAGCGGCATAGCTCGTCCCTTTCGCAATCACACCTCCAATTACTCTGAGCTCAGAAAACCACGATACATCGGGCTTTTTCATTCCCGCCGGCGCTGGACCCTTGAGGCTGACGTTGCAGGCAGTTGAGGGTACTCCAGCTGACGCCTGACGACCGCTTACTGTAAGAGCACTTTCGCAATCGGCAGGAGGGCAAAGCTTCGATTTGTTGGCGTTTGACACGTTGCCTATAGATATAACAGGGAGTATGCCGTATTCCCTGGCTATTTTATTGATCTCGTGTCCAAGCAGGCTGATTTCGTTTGAGTTGAAGTTTGGAAGTATCTCGTTGAAAGATAGATTCCATACTTTTGCCTCGCCTGCCGTGTCTTTTGCAAGACCTCTCAGGTAACTCAAGAATTGAGTTTGCGTGGGTTGTTTCTGAACTCCATTTTTGGCTATTGCTCTCGCTGTTAAGAACTTGCAGTGCAGTTCTGGGAGAGATAGATTGTTATTCCAGGCAAAGCCGTTACAAACAAGCGAGGTAACCTGGTTTCCATGAACTCCATTGGCGCTTGTCAAGTCTATCAGTGGAGGGGCTGCTCTATGCTCAAAAGGCGCATAGCTTAAGGCAGTTCTTCCCCCGTCGACGACCACTACAATAGGAAGGCCGTCAGGCTTAATACTAGCAATAGACGGTTCAGGGCCAGTCCCGGGATGGATCTCATTAGCCATTAGCCTCTGGATAGGCTCAATTCTGTAGGTGGTTCCGGAGGCTGCTATTGCATGAAGCGTCTTTAGTTCTTTGATCTGCGCCGAAAACGATGCATTACCATTTTTAATGTAATTCGCGAAAATTTTGACCAGCTCTGGATCTATGCTGTATTTTTGAGAGTCGGTCTCTGCAATGTCAGCAAATATTCCTGAGAATTCTTTGTGGCCTAAAGTAAAGTCTTCCGACTTGCAAATTTCATAAAGCGTATTTACTGCTGATCGTCTGCTTTCCTCATCAGTAAAGGGCAAAAGCCAGAAGCTAAACTGTTTTTCTTTTTCTTCGGTTTCTTTCCATAATTCTTCCGCGGTTTTCCCCCTCAAAGTCTCTGTTTCGGAAAATAATTCCGCGGAGTCAACGCGGGAGATATCAACGCGGTTGTTAATGGTTTTGGTCGTAATTATTTTTTTTGCTAACAATTCAAAGCTTCTAATGTCGCTTTCGACGAGATAGCCGTTGTAAGCAGGTGCTATCACACGGCTACCAGTGTCGCTCGAAAATATGTCCTTTGGCGTCCAGGTAGGGGCATGAGACTTCTCATCCATCCTTACTATCAGATGAGTCTTAAATGCATGATGTTTTATCTGGTCCCTTCTTGCTGCAAAGGAAGTAAAGCTCTCATGTAGCTTTTTTCTTTGACTATCTAGCCGAGCTTTAAGAATATCCTTTTCTCCCTTTCCACCACCTTTTATCGCCGTGGGTGACGGCTCTTGAAGGAAGGATAGGATAGGGTTCGCTATTGGTTTTCCATTACCTGCGGCCATTTATTTACTCTCTTAAGTAGCTGGATACAGTTTGTCGAGATGTGGAAAGTAATTTAGCGAGATCGACTTGGGTTACGCTAAAGTCTTTGTTGAGAAGCGTTGCGATATTCTTTTTTGATTCGGTAGATAGCTCTCCATTCTCAGGTGTTGCCGTGTTCCCTGGATGGCTATTTAGTATTGCTGCTATTGTGGCCGCTAAGTTTACGGGTGTTTTTGATAATATTGATCTGCGCCTAGCTGCTATGGCTAAGCTCTCAATATCTGCACCTGTTAAGTTTTCTGAGATTCTGGCAAGTACGGAGATTATGTTTTCGTCGCCTTTGTCTTGAAATAAGAAATGGTCCCAGAGGGCTTTTCTTGTTTCAATCGTTGGGATGTCAAATTTTATTTTGTAGGGAAAGCGTCGCCATATGGCTGGGTCCAATAGTCCCGCGTGGTTGGTTGCAGCAATCACAATGCTATGGTCATCGAGAGAGTCGAGCCCTTGGATTAGCGTGTTTACGACTCTTTTCAGTTCGCCCAGCTCATGTTTGTCGTCCCTTAGCTTGGCGACGGCGTCCACTTCATCTAGAAAAAGAATTCCATTCTTTTTTGGGAAAAAGTCAAAAATTTGTCTTATGTTTTTCGCGGTATCCCCTAAAAGCGAAGATACGACTGCATCTAGTCTAACTACATAAAGAGGTCTGTTTAGCTGGGCGGCTATGTGGCCTGCAACTAGGGACTTTCCAGTGCCTGGTGGTCCAGATAAAAGAAGGTTCAGACGTCCAGATAATCCGTGTGATACTAATTCATCAACATTGGATATATCTGTTATGAATGTATTAAAAACATTCATCGCTTGCTCATTTAGGAATAGTGGAGTAACAGGCCATTGTGCTTCCTCTAGTAGAGGCGTTCTGGACTTGGGATCCACGGGTAGGTTTTCTATATAGCCAGAACTTTGTAAGGGAACCCCTCGTTTTCTTAGCGTTGATTTAATTTTCTTTGCAAACTCTAAATCGTGCTCGCTAATAGCCTTTGCAATTCTATTACTTGCCTTTCTTACGTCCGTATAGTTCGCATCAAGCGCAGCTTCAATCAGCTCGAAAATGTCATCTTGACTGATTTGCATAAGGGTGCCTTTAACTGGTGTGAGGTAACCAGGCATAGTTATGCGTCGAGCTTGGTGTGTCAAGCTAATCAAGAAAAATGTAAAGCTGAATCGAGATTTGTGTCAACCTCGCGGTTGATTTTTGACTTTTCCATGGCTTCCATCCCTGGATTGGGTGATCCCTAGGTAGCGGGTCTGCGTAAACGACGCCGGCTGCAGGGATCCGCAGGGTTTTTCGTACGCTTCATCTACTGTCATCGGCCAGGCATAGCGCTCCTTTAGGTTTGCCGCAGGGGTGCAGAAAAACCTACACATTTAGTCCGCAGGTGTGGCGGGGGGACAACGGCGCGCGCCGGGTGCAGACCCATGCTGCGCGGCCCCTAGTAGGCTGGGGCCGGGATCAGCTTGTTGGCGTGGCTTGGGCGATCGCCTGAGGCCTTTCGCCGGCCAGGAGGAGCGGGGTGATGCGCTTTGAGCATGCCTGCCAACTCTCCGTCGCGATCAACTGTACTGCGCGTGGATGCGGGGGGCTCATAGTGAATGGCGAGAGGTCAGCTGTGGCAATGCTGCCGCTTGGATTGGCCATGTCGATAGGGTTGGCGCTGATGATCAAGCTGCGTTGCGTTGACTTGCTCACGTCACCCCGCGCATCGTTGGCTTATGGGACTGGTTTGAATAAAGCCTTCCAAGGAACTGGATCACTCGATAGGAGCAGGGATGGGAGCTTTCACTCCGGCTGGAGAAACGCGTGTAGCAGTGCTCGTAGATTGCGACAACGTATCGCCCGAGATTCTGGAACACGCATTGCGCGTTGTGGCCCAGTTTGGACGTGTGGTTGTGAGAAGGGGGTATGGCAATCACGGCACCTTGGCCAACAAGTGGCAGGAGGCCTTGGTCCGATTGGCCTTTACGCCATGCCTGCAGTACCAATATGCAGCTGGCAAGAATACCTCGGATATCGCCTTGGCTCTCGAGGCAATGGAGGCGCTCTTCGATCACCGTGCGGATACGTTCTGCCTGGTGACCAGCGACTCCGATTTTGCCTACCTGTGCCGCAAGCTCAGAGAGCGCGGCGCTACCGTCTGCATAGTCGGTGAACCCAAGACGCCCGACGCACTACGCAATGCCAGCGACCAGTTCTTCGAGTGGCGCCGCGAGGAGCACTTAAAGGAACCCGCTGCGGAGCATGCCGACAAGCCGGTGGCCAAAACTGAAACAAGCTCCAAGCAGGAAATCCCTAAGCCCGAGGCCATCAAGCCAGTCGTCAAACGGCGACCAAGGTTTGTGGTGGACGCCGTGTCTCTGCTGGCAGGCGGAACCAGCGAAGGCAAGGTCACCCTGAGCGCCCTTGGGCAGTACCTCAAGCGTACCGATCCTGCCTTCTCACCAAACGCTTACGGTCATTCCGGTCTGCTCGACATGATCCGAACCTACGACCTGTTGCACCTGATCCAGGAGAGTGGTGGGCACTGGACGGTTGGGCTTGCAGCCAAGGAAGAGGAGTCGGCTGAGCACGCGGCGCACGTTTGAAAAGGGGCGGGTCAGGCCTGTGCAAGATCCGCTCGAATGGATCCGCTGTGGCCGACTCGACGGTAGGGCTACTCGGTCTACCTGAGTGCCAGGACAGGCTCTGGGTGTCTTGTGAGCAGCTCGTGTCTCTAGCGAGAGCGAACCTGCCCAGCCAAAGCAGATAGCCAAACCCCAGAAACGACAAAGCCCGCACTAGGCGGGCCTTGGGGTGATCCTTGCGGATCAAATTGGTCGGAGCGACTGGATTCGAACCAGCGACCTTCTCGTCCCGAACGAGACGCGCTACCAAACTGCGCTACGCTCCGTGATGGATGGCGCGCATTCTACCTAAAACTCATGCAAGCACAAGGGGTTAGGTAAAAAAATCGCGCCGGGCAGGAATCAGAGCTCCTTGATGGTGCGAACCTGGTCCTTGTTGATGCGGGTTGGCTTGCCGTCGAGCTGCTTGAAGGTATAGAAGCCCGAGTCGTCATCGTACTTCGGCGTGTCGGTGGCCTGGATCTCGCGGCCATCGTTGAGGGTGATGACGCTGGGCGTGGAGCAGCCGGCAAGCAGGGCGCTGGCAGCGACCAGCAGGGCGGCGGGGAGCAGGTGCTTGTTCATGTGACGGTCTCCTTTCTTGGCAACCAAGCGGGCTTAGGACCGCGGGTGCAGGGCCGAGTTCGTCCGGGAACCGGTGGGTCACGCCGTCTGGCCTAGTGGATCGCCGCGTTCAGACCGCGCTTTCCAGCGCCGCGGGGTCGTTGAAGTTGGCCAGGCGAATATCGTCTTCAGTGAAGTCCACGGCGGTCAGGCCAAGGGGCAGCAGGGCGCCACGCGGACTGCGCTCGCCATCCGCCCAGGCCTGGCGCAAGGCCGGCAACAGGCGCCGGGGCAGGGCGCTGAACAGCGGTTGCCAGAAGCCACTCTGGCGCGCCATCACCGGGCCCGCGCTCGCCTGGGCCGCCGCGAGCAGTTGCAGGGCGAGGGCGGCATCGATGCGCGGCGCATCGCAGGGCAGCAGCAGCACCCAGTCATGCCGCGCCACGGCGAGGCCGGCGAGGATGCCGGCCAGCGGGCCGGGAAAGTCCGGTTGGTCATCGGCCACCAGCTGGTCGGCCCACTGGGCATAGCGCGGCGCATTGCGGTTGCAGGAGATTACCAGGTCATCGGTCAGTGGCCTTACCGCGGCCTGCACCTGGGCCACCAGGGGTTGGCCGCGCCATTCCACCAGTCCCTTGTCGCGTCCGCCCATGCGCTGGCCGCGACCGCCGGCGAGGATCAGGATGGAAGCGGGCAGAAGGGACATGCAGCTGACCTCGGGCTTTCGGACGTGGGGAGCGGGCGTTCATCCTAGCCCGGTTTCGCCGCTGACAGTCGGCGGGAGCGGGGTTTGTCCGGGCGCAACGGCTGGGCTAGACTCGGGCGCGCCCCGTGCAAAGGGGCGTGCTAGACACCTTTGATCCTTGCCGTGCGGTGGCGGGGAGTCCCTGCCCAGAAGGAGTTTGGAAACGATGAAGACGATGTTGCTCCCTGCGTTGGCTCTGGCCGCCTTGCCCGCCTTTGGCGCGGGCGGTGGTGAGCCTCCCTCGGTCAAGGTCACCTTTGGCCAGCCGACCATTCGCCAGAAGCTGTTCTACGAAAAGCTCTACGAGAAGAAGCCCTATCCCGACGCCACCCTCTATTACTACAGCAACGGCGTCTACAAGATCATCTCGCCCGGCGAGGAGCACTACGGCGTCTATGTGGTGCACGGCAAGCTGACCGACGACCAGTATCAGGTGGATTTCATCTCCCTGCCGTCCGCGGACTGGGGTGGCAAAACGGCCCGGCATTTTCTCAAGTTCGATCGGAAGGCCGGCACCTTCACCCAGCAGGCAACCTGGGAGGAAGACCCGAACATCGCGCCCCAGTACGGCCGCTTCAGCCAGGATGCCAACGACATCGCCGATCCGCGTCCCATCAAATGGGAGACCCATGCCGAAGGCGAACAACGCCAGCGCTAGGCGTGGCCAGGCGCCCTCTCGGTTGAAGGGGCGCCGGCTTTTCCTCTAGGCTGTGACGATGCAGCCTTTTCGGACCTTCCCCGCGATCCTGGCCCACAGTGCCCCTGACTGTCGACGCGGCCACCTCCCGGTCGCTGCCAGTCCGGCGCTCACCCCCTCCGGGAAACCCGCGGCCCGTCCGGCGGTCTTCCGCTGCACCCTTTCTTTCGCACACTTCGGAAACCCAAGCAGATGAGCCACAAAGCCGAGGCGGTTTTCGTACCGCTGAACATCGCCGTCCTGACGGTCAGCGATACCCGCACCTTCGAGACCGACACCTCGGGTCAGCTGTTCGTCGACCGCCTGGAGGCCGCCGGCCATTTCCTCGCCGACCGCTTGCTGCTCAAGGATGACCTCTACCGAATCCGCGCCCAGGTCGCCCACTGGATCGCCGAAGACCAGGTCCAGGTGGTGCTGATCACCGGCGGCACCGGCTTCACCGGTCGCGACAGCACCCCGGAAGCCGTGGCCTGTCTGCTGGACAAGCAGGTGGATGGCTTCGGCGAACTGTTCCGCCAGATCTCCGTGGCCGATATCGGCACCTCCACCGTGCAGTCCCGCGCCCTGGCCGGCCTGGCCAACGGCACCCTGGTCTGCTGCCTGCCGGGTTCGACCAATGCCTGCCGCACCGCCTGGGACGGCATCCTCGCCGAGCAGCTGGACAACCGTCATCGCCCCTGCAATTTCGTGCCGCATCTCAAGCAGGCCGAACCCTGCGGGCCACGCGGATGAGCCTGCTGTCGCTGGAAGAGGCCCTGGCGCGACTGTTGGCCCTGGCGGCCGAAGACGGTCCCTTGCCCCTGGAGCAGGTCGCCCTGGAAAAGGCCGACGGGCGCATCCTGGCCGCGCCCCTGGTAGCCGACCTGGATCTGCCGCCCTGGGACAACAGCGCCATGGACGGCTACGCCCTGCGCCTGGACGACTGGCAGGGCGAACCGCTGCGGGTCTCCCAGCGCATCTTCGCCGGCCAGGCACCGGCCCCGCTGGAGCCGGGAACCTGCGCCCGCATCTTTACCGGTGCGCCGGTGCCGGCGGGTGCCGACTGCGTGGAAATGCAGGAAAACACCGAGGTGCTGGACGATGGCCGGGTGCGCTTCGTCGAGCAACTGCGGCTGGGCCGCAACATCCGGCGCCGCGGCAACGAGGTCAAGGTGAGTGACGAGGTCCTGTCGGCCGGCACCGCCCTGGGTCCTGCGGAGCTGGGCGTCGCCGCCTCCCTCGGCCGGGCCCAGCTGACTGTCTTTCGGCGCCTCAGGGTCGCGGTGCTGTCCACCGGCGATGAACTGGTGGCGCCCGGCCAGCCGCTCGGACCGGGGCAGATCTACAACAGCAATCGTGCTCTGCTGATCAGCTGGTTGCGGCGGCTGGGTTGCGAGGTGTCGGACCAGGGCATCCTGCCCGACGATCTCGCCGAGACGCGCCGGCGGCTGGGCGCGCTGCAGGCCGATCTGATCCTTTCCACCGGGGGGGTCTCGGTGGGCGAAGCCGACTACCTGGGGCAGGCCCTGCGCGAGGAGGGCGAGCTGACCCTGTGGAAGCTGGCGCTCAAGCCGGGCAAGCCGCTGACCTGTGGGCGCTTCCGCGGGATCCCGCTGATCGGCCTGCCGGGCAATCCCGCCTCGACCCTGGTGACCTTCGGTCTGCTGGCGCGGCCCTATCTGCTGCGGCGGGCCGGCAAGATCGACGTGGCCCCCTTGAGCGTCGAGGTGCCGGCCGGTTTCGACTGGCCGCGTGCCGGTGCGCGCCGCGAATACCAGCGGGCGCGCCTGGAGAATGGCCGGGCGGTACCCCACCGCAACCAGGGCTCCAATGTGCTGCAGACGGCGGCCTGGGCCCATGGCCTGGTGGAGATCCGCGAGGACCGCACCTTCGCCGTGGGCGATCCGGTGCGCTTCATCCCGCTCGCGGAATTGCTCAAGGCCTAGCCAACCGGCGGTCAGGACTGAACGTGGCCGTTGGGCCACAGTCCTAGTCTCCAGATTCGCTCGCCGGGCGCTGCCCGGTACCTGACGCGGCATCTCGCCGCGCAGCGCCAACCTTGGACGACAGACATGACGACGACAGGCACCCTGGCTGACGCAGCCCTGGTCATTCTCAATGGCAAGGAAACCGGTAACGAGGACGTTCGGGAGGCCATTCTCGAGCGGCGTGCGGCCGGTCATCGCATTGATGTGCGGGTGACCTGGGAAGAAGACGATGCCGCGCGCTTCGTCGAGCAGGCGACCCGCGAAGGCTACGGTACCCTGGTCGCGGCCGGCGGCGACGGCACCCTGCGGGCGGTGGCCGAGGCCATGGCGCAGAGCCACAGCCAGGCCCGTCTCGGCCTGCTGCCCCTGGGTACCGCCAACGACTTTGCCCGCGCGGCCGGTGTGCCGGTCGAGCCTGCCGCAGCGCTGGCGCTACTGGATGGCCCGACCAGCGCCATCGATCTGGTCGAGGCGGGAGGTCAGCTGTTTCTCAACATGGCCACCGGCGGCTTCGGCTCCCAGGTCACCGCCAACACCCCGGGTGAACTCAAGCGCCTACTGGGCGGCGCGGCCTACTTCCTCACCGGCCTGACCCGCTTCGCCGAGGTGCATTCGGCCCATGGCCGCTTCCGCGGTCCCGGTTTCGAATGGGAAGGCGAATTCCTCGCCCTGGGCATCGGCAACGGTCGCCAGGCCGGCGGCGGTCATGTGCTCTGTCCCACCGCCGTGGTCAACGATGGCCTGCTCGACGTGGGTATCCTGCCGGCGTCCCAGGACGTGCTCGGCACTCTGGGCGAATTCCTCAGCAAGGGCTTCAGCACCGAGGAGATGTTCATCCGCGCGCGACTGCCCTGGGTGGAGCTGGAAGCCGCCGAAGGCCTGGACATGAACCTCGATGGCGAACCGGTCAAGCGAGACCGGGTGAGATTCGAGGTGCGTCCGGGTATCCTGCAGGTCTGTCTACCGGTGGATTCGCCCCTGCTGGGCGAGACCGCCGGCACCCTGGCCGAGCCGGCGGCGACGTCCTGAGCAGGCGCCTGCGGAGGTAACGTTGGAGCTACTGATCAATGCGGGAATCGTGCTGGCCACCGTGGCCGGCATGGAGGCCTTCGCCTGGTGGTCGCACAAGTACATCATGCATGGCTGGGGGTGGGGCTGGCATGAATCCCACCACCGCCCGCGTACCGGCTGGTTCGAGAAGAACGATCTCTATGCGGTGGTCTTCGCCGGCCTCGCGATCCTGCTGATCGCCCTGGGCAATGCCGGCTACTGGCGCCTGCAGTGGATCGGCGCCGGCATGACCCTCTATGGCCTGCTGTACTTCATCGCCCACGACGGCCTGGTGCATCAGCGCTGGCCGTTTCGCTACATCCCGCGCAGCGGCTATTTGAAGCGGCTCTATCAGGCGCATCGCATGCATCATGCGGTGGACGGCAAGGACGGCTGCGTGTCCTTCGGTTTCCTGCTGGCGCCCACCACCAAGCAACTCAAGCAGCAGCTGCGCGAGATACACGGCGGCGCCCTGGATTCTTCGCGCGAGCGCAAGGCGCGGGATCAGGTGCAGGAAGGTGCGGACTAGGCGGGAGAGGGGAGCGCCTCCGAGGAGGCGCTAAGCGGGGTCAGGCGACGGCAGGGGTGTCGTCGTAGGCGGCGAACAGAGAGTGGGCGTACTGACTGCGTTCGCTTTCGTTGCGCAGCAGGTCGATGAATTCCTTGGCCGGCGGATTCAGGGTACCCGCTTCGGCGGCGGTGACCACCTGGGCCTGTTCACCGGCTGCCAATTCGGCGAAACCGGCACCCAGACGCTCAGTGCAATAGCTGTCCACCACGGCCAGACCGTCACGCAGCAGATCGCGCAGGTTGGCGCCCTGCTGGACCTGGGCCTGCTCGTCGAAGGGATCGACGATATTGGAGCGATCGCCGTGAGCGTAGGGGGTCAGCATGTGGCGATCGATGAACTCGGGCAGCCGGGCATCGGCCTGCTCGCTGTCGGCCTGCAGGTGAGCGCAGAGGGCGACCAGGGTACGCCACTGGGTGGCGTTGAAGAATTCGGGCTTGTAACCGGACTGCGCGTTAGCGGAAAGGCCAAGGGCAAGTAGTGACGAGGAGGCAGCGAAGCGATCGTGTGAAACAGCCATTTCCGTCTTGTGCATGTGCAAATCCCATACTCGTAGGCTGACTACCGGATGCAGCGCTCTGGCTCAGGCATCCATCCATCCGCGGCCCACCAGGGGTCGCTTTAATCCGACCCGTTTATCGCATAAAAGTTTGCAGGTGGGCAGCCCCAAGATGCGCACAAATGTGACCGAAGCGCGATCGCGGGCGTCATCGCCGCGGCCGGGTCCAGAGCTCGCTCGCGCGTGGCTCGTCGCGCTGGTGGCGGGACAGCATGGCGCGGGCGGCGCCGCGGCAGACCAGGCGCAGCTTGTCGGCGGTGCTGGTGCTGACCCGCTGATCCCAGGCCTGGGCGCCCAGGTGCAGCACCTGCACGCCGATCTCGCGATAGACGCCGCGGGCGGTGGCGATGGCCCAGGCCGAACGCAGGGGCAGGGCGGCCAGGCCCTGGCGTGCCGAGTCGTAGTAGGGCTCGGCCAGGCGCACCAGACGCTCGGCCAGCTGGGCGACGGCTTCGCGATGGCGCGGCGCGGCCAGTTCGTCCGCCGGCACCCCGAGTTCGTCGAGCCATAGCCGCGGCAGATAGACGCGGCCGATGCGGGCGTCCTCGACGATGTCGCGGGCGATGTTGGTGAGCTGGAAGGCCATGCCCAGGTCGCAGGCACGATCCAGGGTTTCCTCGTCTTCGGCGCCCATGATGCGCGCCATCATCACCCCGACCACCCCGGCGACGTGATAGCAGTACTCCAGGGTGTCTTCCAGTTCCACATAGACGCGCTCCTCGACGTCCATGCGAAAGCCGGCCAGGTGATCCAGCGGCAGGGCCAGGGGAATGCCGTGGCGCCTGACCACCCGCTGGAAGGCGGCGAAGGCCGGATCCTGCAGCGGCTCATCGCCGTAGGCGGCGCGGGTCAGGCGTTCCAGCTCGGCCAGGCGTTCCCCCCCGGCGCGGCGATCGCCGTCGACCTGGCCATGGCCCAGTTCCTGGCCATCGATGACGTCGTCGCAGTGGCGACACCAGGCATAGAGCAGCACGGCGCTCTCGCGGGTTTCGGGGGCGAACAGCTTGGCAGCCGCGGCAAAGCTCTTGGAACCGACGGCGATGCTCTGTTCGGCGTGGTCGACGACGTCAGGGGTGGCTGGCATGGCTAACCGTGCTCCTCGAGGATGACGCTGGCGGTGGCCTTGGCCGAGCCGACCACGCCCGGAACGCCGGCCCCGGGATGGGTGCCCGCGCCGACCAGGTAGAGGTTGGGAATGACACTATCGCGATTGTGCGGCCGGAACCAGGCGCTCTGGGTGAGGATGGGCTCCAGGGAGAAGGCCGAGCCGACATGGGCATTGAGCTCCTGGCGGAAATCGGCCGGGGTGAAGATGCGCGAGGTGACCAGGTTGGCCCTCAGGCCAGGCATGTAGCGCTCTTCCAGGTAGGCGAAGATCTTGTCTCTCAGGAGCGGGCCTTCCACGCTCCAGTCGACGTCGGCATTGCCCAGGTGCGGTACCGGCGCCAGCACGTAGTGGGAACTGTGGCCGGGCGGTGCCAGCGACGGATCGGTGACGCAGGGCGAGTGCAGGTAGAGCGAGAAGTCGTCCGGCACGCCCGGGCCCTTGAACAGTTCGTCGATCAGGCCGCGATAGCGCTGGCCGAAGCAGACCATGTGGTGTTCGAGACCCACCGGCGGCTGGCTCAGGCCGAAATGGATGACGAACAGCGACATGCTGTGTCTCTTGCGCTTGAGGCGATTGCCCTCGACCACGCCATGGGTGTGGTGGCCAAGCAGCTTGCGATAGGTATGCACCACATCGGCGTTGGAAGCCACCAGATCGGCCGCGAGCTGGCTGCCATCGGCCAGGCAGACGCCGGTGGCCCGATTGCCTTCGGTGAGGATGCGCTCCACCGGCGCGTTCAGCCGCACCTCGCCGCCGAGGTCGGTAAAGAGCTTCAGCAGGCCGAGTACCAGCTGGTGGGTACCGCCCTTGGCGAACCAGACGCCCCACTTGCGCTCCAGCGCATGGATCAGCGCATAGATCGAGGAGGTGGCGAAGGGGTTGCCGCCCACCAGCAGGGTATGGAAGGACAGCGTCTGGCGCAGCTTCTCGCTCTTCACGAAGCGCGACACCTGGGTGTAGACGCTGCGCCAGGCGCTGAGCTGGGCCAGCTTGGGACCGGCGGCGAGCATGTCGCCGACCTTGAGGAAGGGCTTGGCGCCGAGGCGGATGTAGCCTTCTTCGAATACCGCCTGGGAATAGGCCAGGAAGCGCTGGTAGCCGGCCACGTCGTCCGGCTCCAGGGCGCGGATCTGCTCGTCCAGCCGGGCCTGGTCGTTGACGTAGTCGAAGCGGGTGCCGTCTTCCCAGCACAGCTGGTAGAAGGGGCTGACCGGCAGCAGCTCCACATAGTCGCGCATCTGCCGACCGCTGAGGGTGAACAGCTCCTCCAGGGCCGAGGGATCGGTGATGACGGTCGGACCGGCGTCGAAGGTGAAGCCCGCGTCCTCGTAGACGTAGGCACGACCGCCGGGCTTGTCGCGGCCCTCGATGAGGGTGGTGGCGATGCCGGCCGACTGCAGACGGATCGCCAGGGCGATACCGCCAAAGCCGGCGCCGATGACGATGGCCCGCTTGGGCGCGTTACCTTGGGTCATGGTGCTTCCTTGAACTGAGGAGGACGAGCCAGCGCGGCATCCAGGGCCGGTTTCAGCGGTACCGGCGGTTTGCCGGACAGGATGCGCAGCCGATCGAAGGCGGTGAGGCGGCCGGCGTAGAAGCGCTGGATCAGCGGTTCTCCGAGGCCGTAGAACCTTTGCATGACGCGCACCCGGTGCTCGGGGCGGCCGGCGAGAAAGAGCATGCGATTGAGCAGGCGGAAGAAGCCCTGGCCCTGCCAGCGGCCCTGGGCGTACTGCCGCAGGCCGTCGCGCAGCACGGCGCTGGAGGTGAAGGGCTGGGCGGCCAGGTGCTCCGCCAGGCGTACCGCTTCGGGCAGCGAATAGCCGGTGGTGGGATGGAACAGCCCGGCGGCCAGGCCGATGGGGGCGCCGGCGGTGACGTTGTCCCAGTAGCGGTCCAGATCGCCGCCCAGGGTGATGGGCAGCACGCCCTGTTCCTCGCGCAGCACCTCGGCCATCTCCCAGCCCTGCTGCCCGGCATAGTCGGCCAGGTGCTGGCGCAGGCGCTCGACCGGCAGGCTCTCGCCATCGGCGTAGTAGGTGTCTTCGATCAGCAGCCGGTCGGGGGCCAGTGGCAGGCTGTAGACGAAGCGATAGCCGTCCAGCTGATCGACGGTGGCATCCATCACGATGGGTTCGGCCAGGCCATGGGGCCGCGTGAGGCGTACCTCCTGGCCGAGAAATTTCTGATAGCCGAGCCAGAGCGCCGGATCGGGTCGCGGTCCGCGGGCGTCGATCACCGCGCCGGCGGCCAGGGTGTAGCCATCGGCGAAGACCACGCCATCGTCTTGCAGGCGCAGCACCTCGCGTCCCAGCAGCAGGCGCTCGGCGGGCAGGCGCGCGCTCAATACCTCATGGAAGCGTTCGGCGCTGATGCTGGCGTAGCCGCTACCGAGTTGCCGCTGGCGCTGGGGGAAGCGCACCTCGTAGCCCGGCCAGCGATGGGCGACCAGCGGATCGATCCAGGCATGCTGCGGCGCGGTGAGGTCCGGCTCGTGGAAGGACCAGGTGTGGTTGCCGCCCAGGCGCGGACCGGCTTCCACCAGGCGCCAGTCCAGCTCCGGGCGGGTTTCGGCCAGGCGCAGGGCGAGCAGGCCGCCGGCCAGGCCGCCGCCGACGATCAGCAGGTCAGGACGCACGTTCGAGTCCTCGCCGGGCCAGGCCATCCACCAGGCGAGCGGCCGTGGCGACGCCGCCTGCCGCTCTGGCGATGGGCACGAAGCGTTCAGCCGCCTGGCGATAGCTGGGGTCGGCCAGCACGGCGCCCAGGGCCTGGGTCAGGCGGGCCTTGCTGGCCAACCGCGGTGCCATGCAGATGCCGGCGCCGACCCGCTCCAGGCGCCGGGCGATGCCCGGCTGGTCGAACACCATGGGCAGGGCGAGCATGGGCTTGCCGGCCGCCAGGGCGTCCAGCACGGTATTGAAGCCGCCGTGGGTGATGACCGCATCGGCGCGGGCAATGGCCGCTTCCTGGGGCGCGAAGTCGGTGACCCAGGTGGCGCCGTCGTCGAGCAGGCGGCGTTCGCCGCTGGCATCCAGACGCCCGCAGTGGGCGATCAGCACCTGGACGCCCAGCTGGCGACAGGCCTGGGCGATGCGGCGGAACAGGGGCAGACGGCCACCCTGCAGGGTGCCGAAGGAGGCGAAGACGAAGGGCCGGCGCGGATCGATCTCCAGCGCCAGCCGTTGCTCGCGCACCGCCGGCGAGCGCAGCGGCCCGACCTCGTGGAAATGCGGCGGCGGGGCCTTCCGCGGAAAGTCGAAGCCCGGCAGGCACTGGCTCAGCTGCAGATAGGGCGAAAAGCAGTCGTCGAGGGTCCGGCGGTCGCCAAGGCCGAAGGCCTGGGCCTGGCGCTGGATGACCTTGCCCTGGCCGCGCATCATCAGGTCGAACACCTGGGTGGCGCCCTGGACGATCTGCCGCTCCCGCTCGCTGGCGGGGTAGGCGAAGGGCAGGGTAGGCAGCGGCAGATGGAGCTCGCGATTCATCGGCACGGCGCAGGCCAGGGACGCATAGGGCAGGCCCAGGTGATCGCCGAGCAGGCCACCGGCCGGTTCCATCTGGTCGGCGATCAGGCAGTCGACCCTGAGGTCACGCAGGGCGGCCGGGCCTTCGCGGCAGAACAGTTCGGTATTGCGCGCCATGTCGGCGATCACGCCGAATACCGACCAGGGCTTGCTGCTGGCGGTACGGGCCAGCAGCGGCGCCAGGCTACCGCGCGGATGACTGGTCGCGCCTATCGCCTGGAAGCCAATACCCGCCGGCAGCGCCCGATCGCCCACCTCCACCTGGTGCAGCAGGGTGACCCGGTGACCGAGCGCGACCAGCGCCTCACCCAGCACCAGGTGGGTGGACAGGTGGCTCGGCAGCGGCGGCGAGATCAGGGCGACATGCATGGCGGTGTCCGGTCGGGTGTCGGCCACTATGGGCACCGCAGCGATGCGGCGTCCAGCAGCTCGGCCTGGCGCAAGCCGGCCAGATCGGCCGAGCCAGTGCAGAAGCAGGCAATGCGCAACTGTTCGATCACCACCTGGAAATGCGCGATCACCGCCTCGGTGGATTCGGTGGCGCCGGGCAGGGCCGCGGCGGCCTGGCCGGCCAGATCCGCGCCGAGACGGATCGCCTTGGCCACGTCGATGCCATCGCGGATGCCACCGGAGGCGATCACCGTCGCCTGGGGGCATGCAGCGCGCACCTGGCGCAAGCTCTCGGCGGTGGGGATGCCCCAGTCGGCAAAGGCGCGGGCAACGGCGCGCTGCTGGTCGTCACGGGCCCGTTCGGCTTCCACCGCCGCCCAGCTGGTGCCTCCGGCGCCGGCGACATCGAGTACCGCCACGCCAGCTTCCACCAATTGCTTGGCGACTCGGCCCGACAACCCGGCGCCGACTTCCTTGACGACGACCGGCACGGCCAGTTGTGTAACCAGATTTTCCAGAGCGAGAAGAATGCCGTGCCAGCGGCGATCGCCACCGGCTTGCACGGCTTCCTGCAGGGGGTTGAGATGCACGATCAGGGCGTCCGCCTCGATCATCTCCACCGCGCGGCGGGCTTCGTCTAGGCCATAGCCGGCCACCAGCTGCGCGGCGCCGAAGTTGGCCAGCAGTGGCACGTCCGGCGCCAGACGGCGCAATTCACCGGTGAGGCCCTGGTCGCCACCCTGCTGCAGGGCGATGCGTTGGGACCCGACCGCCAGGGCGATGCCGAGGGTCTGGGCCGCTTCGGCGAGATGGCGATTGATCAGCGCGGCCCGCTCTGGGCCGCCGGTCATGGAGCTGATCAGCAGCGGCGCGGCCAGGGGACGCCCGAACAGGCGGGTGCCGAGGTCGATATCGTCGAGGTTCAGTTCGGGCAGGGCGCAGTGCGTGAAGCGGTAGGCGTCGAAGCCCGTGGTGACGGCGCTGCGGGCCTTGTGGGGATCCAGCACGATGTCCAGATGATCGTTCTTGCGGCTTGCCAGTTCCCAATCCACCATGTCTTCTAGAGTCCGCCCTGAATGACCTTTCGTCGGTCGTTGTGGTCTGGTAGGGGACGACGGGTTCGCTTTGCGAAGACCTAATCCACCGAGGTGCGACCGTTCGTCGGTTCCACATATGGAGTATCTCGACTCATGGCGACCGTATTAGTGCCGAACGCGACAGACAATTTTGCCGCTGCGCTGCAATGGCAGCGTACCCGTATCGACGAGCGTCTGGCAGAGCTGTTACCGGCCGGCAGCGATCCGGTCGCCGCAGCGATTCGCAGTGGTGTGCTGGCACCCGGCAAGCGGCTGCGTCCGCTGCTGATGGTGCTGGCCGCCGAGGACCTGGGTCAGGCCGACGAGGCCGTCCTCGATCTGGGCTGCGCCGTGGAAATGGTGCACGCCGCCTCGCTGTTCCTCGACGACATGCCCTGCATGGACGACGCCCGCCTGCGCCGCGGGCGGCCGACCCTGCACGTCGAGTTCGGCGAGGACGTCGCCATGCTGGCTGCGGTGGCCCTGCTCAGCCACGCCCTGCGCCTGGTCGCGGGCCTCGCCGGGGTACCAGCGGAAACCCGTACCCAGATGGTCTGCCAGCTGGCCGATGCGGTCGGCACCGCCGGGCTGGTCTGCGGCCAGTACCATGACCTGCACGGCGGCCGCCAGGCACGGCCGGCCGATGCCATCGCCCTGACCAACCAGCTCAAGACCGGCGCGCTGTTCTCCGCGGCCATGGCCATGGCCGGTGCCACCCTGGTCACCACCGCCGTGCAGCGCGAGGCCTTCCACGTCTTCGCCTGCCAGCTCGGCCTGGCCTTCCAGTTGCTCGATGATCTGGACGACGGCAAGGGCCTGGGCAAGGACGCCGGCAAGGATGGCGACAAGTCCACCCTGGTCAGCCTGCTCGGCCGCGACCATGCGCAACGCCAGTTGCACGGTCACCTCAAGCAGGCCCGCGAGGCTCTGGCCCAGGCTGGTTGCGCCGACGGCGCCCTGGCCGGCCTGCTGGATATCGTCTTTCGTCCGCGTTAGGGCGAATTACTGGGGATCCGGCCCTCTAATCTCTCGATAGCCTTGTTTCCCCCTGAGGAGTCCTGAGATGTCGAAGTGGAAAATTGCTTACAGCAACGTTGACGGCAACACCTCGGTGGTCACCACCGACGCAGACCAGAAACCGGACATGGAGCGGATCGCCCAGATCGTCCGAGACGATGCCCTGGAAGAATACGACGACAGCGAAGTCCCCCGGGATTACGACGAACCCACGGTAGCCCTGCTGGAACGCCACGGCATCACCATCACCGGGATCACCGAAGAAGGCTGATCGCCGGGGTATCTGGCTCTAGCGCAAGGGCCAGATACCACCATCCCCCACCACGAAGATCCGCCGCGCTGGATCGGGTGCCAGCAGGTGCCCGCCGGTGAAGTCGCCAAAGGCCGGCAGGATCAGCACCTCGTCATTTTCCAGACAGAAGCAGGGCAGGCGCAGCGCCTGGCGCCCACGCCCCTGCAGGCGAAACGCCGGATGGATGTGGCCGGCCAGCACCGGCAGGCGCGGGTGTGGATCGGGTTCGTGCTGCAGCGACAGGCCGTCCAGCTCCAGCGGCTCCCCCACCACGTCGATGCCCAGGGCAGCGGGTGGATCCCCGGCGCGACGATCATGGTTGCCACGAATCAGCAGTAGCCGCAGATGGGCCTGGTGTTCCCGCCAGCGCTCGAGGGTGTCCAGGGTCAGGGGTGCGCGGGATTCCGGGGCGTGCAGGAAGTCGCCGAGAAAGATGATTTCGCGACAGCCGTAGCGTGCCAGTAGGCTGTCCAGGCGCGCGATGTTGCCCGCGGTGGTCCCATGGGGCACCGGCTGGCCCAGGGCCCGGAAGGCGGCCGCCTTGCCGAAATGGATGTCGGCCACCAGCAGCGCCTGGCGCGCCGGCCAATAGATGGCCTTTTCCGCGAGCAGCCAGAGCTCGACACCGGCGAGGATGAGAGGGTGATAGGCAGGCATGGGGTCTCCAGGAAGCGCTTCCTGCTCTGATGGCGGCCAGGTGCCAGGGTTCAGACCTGTTGCAGGGTAGGCCTGCTCGGCTAGCGTTCGCTCCCTGGGTGAGGAGGTTGGGGTGAGGGCGACCCTGACACGAATGCTCCAGTGGAAAAGGCCAGGCCGTTTTCCACGCTACGGGATTCGCATCCGCATAGGTCGGGTTGAGCGCAGCGAAGCCCAACAGCCCAATCCGGCATCGCCCCTGCCGGGCTTCGATGATGGAGCCGTCTCAACCCAGCCTATCGCGACGCCGGGCCGCGAGCCGAAACACAACCTATGACCCCCATTGAACCAGGCCAGGTGCACCGTCGTCGGCAGCCCGGTAAACTGGCGGTTCACTAGAGTCCGGAGCGACCCATGTCGACATCCTTCGCCCAGATGCTGGAAAACATCACCCCCGATATCTACGAAGGCCTCAAGCTGGCCGTGGAGATCGGCAAGTGGCCGGACGGCCGCAAGCTCAGTCGCGACCAGGTCGAGCTCTGTCTGCAGGCGGTGATCGCCTACGAGGCCAAGCACCTGCCCGAAGACCAGCGGACCGGCTACATGGGTCCCCAGGAGTGCGCCTCCAAGTCGGTGCCCATCGAGAACATCCTGTTCAAGTCCGACGCCATCCACTGATTGTCCGCGCCTTACCCCGACGAGGTGCCCTTCGGCGACGAAGAGGCACCTCGCGTCTTTTGGAAATCGAGAAATTCCTACCGTGATGACCGAACTGGGCCGTGGCGCCCTGCGCAAGATGGCCGTGACCCTGGCCGACCCCGTCAACTACGCCTTTCGCCTCGACGAGCGCGAGGTGCCGGTCAATCCGCTGATCGGCCGTCGCCTGCGCCTGGAATACCTGGGCGCCATCCACTGCACCCACTGCGGCCGCAAGACCCGCAAGAGCTTCAGCCAGGGCTACTGCTATCCCTGCTTCACCGCCCTGGCCCAGTGCGACAGCTGCATCGTCAGCCCCGAAAAGTGCCACTACGAGCATGGCACCTGTCGCCAGCCGGAGTGGGGCGAAGCCCATTGCATGGTGCCCCACGTCGTCTACCTGGCCAACTCCTCGGGCCTCAAGGTGGGCATCACCCGCGCCACCCAGCTGCCCACCCGCTGGATCGACCAGGGCGCCTACCAGGCGCTGCCGATCCTGAGGGTCGCCACGCGCCAGCAGTCCGGCCTGGTGGAAGACCTGCTGCGCAGCCAGGTGGGCGATCGCACCAATTGGCGCGCCATGCTCAAGGGCGTGGCCGCACCGGAAGACCTGGTGGCGGTGCGCGAGCGGATCTTCGACGCCTGCGCCCAGGGTCTGGACGATCTCCAGGGCCGCTTCGGCCTGCAGGCGATCCAGCCGGTGGTCGACATGGCGCCCATCGAGATCCATTATCCGGTGACGGTCTATCCCACCAAGGTGGTCAGCCACGACCTGGAAAAGACCCCCGTGGTGGAAGGCACGCTGCTGGGCATCAAGGGTCAATACCTGATGTTCGATACCGGCGTGATCAACATTCGCAAGTACACGGCCTATCAGCTGGCCGTGTCCGCCTCCGCAGCAGAGATGTAAGGACGTAAGCCATGCGCACCGACCAGCCCCAGACCATCTATCTCAAGGACTACCAGGCGCCCGAGTACCTCATCGAGGAGACCCGCCTCAGATTCGAGCTGCACGACGACCAGACCCTGGTGCATGCCGAATTGCGGCTGCAGCGCAATCCGGCCCGCGGCGCGGGCCTGCCGCCGCTGGTGCTGCATGGCGAGGAACTGGAGCTGCTGGCGGTGGCCCTGGACGACCAGGCCCTGGCCGCCGGCGACTATCAGGTCGAGGCGGGCAGCCTGACCCTGCAGCCCCAGGGCGAAGCCTTCGTGCTCAAGACCGCGGTGCGCATCCATCCGGAAAGCAACACCGCCCTGGAAGGCCTGTACGTCTCCGGCACCATGTTCTGCACCCAGTGCGAGGCCGAAGGCTTCCGCAAGATCACCTACTACCTGGATCGGCCGGACGTGATGAGCGTCTTCACCACCACGGTGGAAGCCGACAAGGCCAAGTACCCGATCCTGCTCTCCAACGGCAACCCGGTGGCCAGCGGCGAAGCCGAGGGCGGCCGTCACTGGACCACCTGGGAAGATCCCTTCCCCAAGCCGGCCTACCTGTTCGCCCTGGTCGCCGGTGACCTCTGGTGCGTCGAAGACAGCTACCGTACCGGCAGTGGCCGCGACGTGGCCTTGCGCATCTACGTCGAGCCGGAGAACATCGGCAAGCTGCAGCACGCCATGGACAGCCTGAAGAAGTCCATGCGCTGGGACGAGGAGGTCTATGGCCGCGAATACGATCTGGACATCTTCATGATCGTCGCGGTGAACGACTTCAACATGGGCGCCATGGAGAACAAGGGCCTCAACATCTTCAACTCCAGCGCCGTGCTGGCCAGCCCGCGCACCGCCACCGACGCCGCCCATCAGCGCGTCGAGGCCATCGTCGCCCACGAATACTTCCACAACTGGTCGGGCAATCGCGTGACCTGCCGCGACTGGTTCCAGCTGTCGCTCAAGGAAGGCTTCACCGTGTTCCGCGATGCCGGCTTCAGCTCCGACATGAATTCGCCCACGGTCAAGCGCATCGAGGACGTGGCCTTCCTGCGCACCAACCAGTTCGCCGAGGATGCCGGCCCCATGGCCCACCCGGTGCGCCCGGATCACTTCATCGAAATTTCCAACTTCTACACCCTGACGGTGTACGAGAAGGGCGCCGAGGTGGTGCGGATGCTGCACACCCTGCTGGGCGCCGAGGGCTTCCGCAAGGGCACCGATCTCTACTTCGAGCGCCACGACGGTCAGGCGGTGACCTGCGACGACTTCATCAAGGCCCTGGAAGACGCCAATGGCACCGACTTCAGCCAGTTCAAGCGCTGGTACAGCCAGTCCGGCACCCCGCGCCTGGCGGTCAGCGACGGCTATGACGCCGCGGCCCAGACCTATCGGCTGACCTTCAGCCAGAGCTGCCCGCCCACCCCGGGCCAGCCGACCAAGGAGCCCTTCGTGATCCCGGTCCAGCTCGGTCTGCTGGATGGCCAGGGGCGCGACCTGCCGCTGCGCCTGGAAGGCGAGGGCGCTGCCCAGGGCACCGACCGGGTGCTGTCGGTCACCCAGGCCGAGCAGACCTTTACCTTCGTCGACGTGCCCGAGCGCCCGCTGCCGTCGCTGCTGCGTGGCTTCTCCGCGCCGGTCAAGCTCAGCTTCCCCTACAGCCGTGAACAGCTGACCTTCCTCATGCAGCACGACAGCGACGGCTTCAACCGCTGGGACGCCGGCCAGCAGCTGGCCGTGCAGGTGCTGCAGGGCATGATCGCCGGCGAGCCGCTGGACACCCGGCTGGTGGAAGCCCTGCGCACCGTGGCGGCGGACGAGTCCCTCGATCCGGCCATGGTCGCCGAGATGCTCTCGCTGCCGTCCGAAGCCTATCTGGTGGAACTGTCCGAGCAGGCCGATCCCGGGGCCATCCACGGCGCCCGTCGTCAGGCGCGTCGGGCCATCGCCGAAGCCCTGCGCGACGTGCTCTGGCAGCGCTATCGCAGCGCCCGCGAGGCCTCGCGCACCACGCCCTACCAGGCCAGCGCCGACCATATCGCCCGCCGCAGTCTGCAGAACGCCGCGCTCGGCTATCTGATGCTGCTGGAAGAGCCGGAGGCGCGCGACGCCGCCCTGGAGCAGTTCGACAACGCCGACAACATGACCGAGCGCCTGGCCGCGTTGAGTGCCCTGGTCAATTCCGGTTTCGAGCAGGAAAAGGCCGACGTCCTGGCGCGCTTCTTCGAGGAGTTCAAGAGCGATCCGCTGGTCATGGACACCTGGCTCAGCGTCCAGGCGTCCAGCCCCCTGCCGGGTGGTCTGGCGCGCGTCCAGGCGCTGATGGAAAATCCGGTCTTCACCCTGAAGAACCCCAACAAGGTGCGGGCGCTGATCGGGGCCTTCGCCAACAGCAACCTGGTCAATTTCCACGCCGAGGACGGCAGCGGCTATCGCTTCCTGGCCGACCAGATCATCACCCTCAATCGGCTCAATCCGCAGATCGCCTCGCGCCTGCTCACGCCCCTGACCCGCTGGAAGAAGTACGGCCCGGCGCGTCAGGCGCTGATGCGCGCCGAGCTGGAGCGCATCCTGGCCAGCGGCGAGTTGTCCAGCGACGTCTACGAGGTGGTGAGCAAGAGCCTGGCGTAGGAGATCCGACTGGGCTGCTTGTTGGGCTTCGACGACAGAGCCGTCTCAATCCAACCTATTTCGTCCCGTAGGTTGGGTTGAGCGCAGCGAAGCCCAACATCCGCCCACCGTTGCAAAGCCTGACGTCCAGCGTCGGGCTTTTTTTTCGCCCGGATTTTCCCGCGCGGCCCTAGCCTATAGCGCCTCTGCTGCCTACGGAAAAAACCGCGCACATTCCCGTGCCTGACAATTCGTCTCCGCCCTGGCGCCGCTTGGCTGATAGAAATGCTTTAGGCTGCCAGCTGTATTCAAATCGGCTGCAGAACGAGGCGCCGCCGCCGACAGGGTAGGCGAGAGGTCTCGACAGGCCTTGGATCCAGTCACCGGAAAAGCACGGAGCGGCAGATGAGTCATGCACAGCTGATGGATTGGGGATTTGTCCTGATAACCCTGTGCAATATCCTGCTGATCGCCCTGGTGGTGTTTCTGCTGTGGCAGCGGTACGTCGCCAGCGACGCGGCTTCCAAGGCCGAGGGCGTTAACGAGGAGCAGGTGCCGGTCGCTCCCGAGGTGGTCGACAGCGCGCCTGCCGACGCTCCGCCGCCGCCACTTCCCGCCAGTCCCGCCCCGGCGGCGAACCGCAACGTCGACCTCTTCGACGAGGGTCCGGAAGAGGTGTACGACGCCAACTATCCCGAGTGGAAGAAAAGCGACGACCCCTATGTCGAGGAATTGCTGTCGCACCGCGAAGCCCTGGAGCTCAAGGTCGACAACATGGTCATGCGGCTGACGCGGGCGCACAAGGTGGTGACCGGCCTGCGCGCGCAGAATCGCGAATTGCGCGCCTCCGAGGCCCAGGCCCAGCGACTGCAGGAGGAACTGACCCGGACCCAGACCAGCCTCGCCCAGATGCGTCAGGAGCGCGATGCCCTGCTGCTGCAGCTCCAGCCCGGCCGCAAGGCGGACGCAGCGCCACGCCAGCCCACCGACCCGGGCACGCCATCCCCGTCTTGAACCGCGGTATGCCCCCCGGATTCACCAGCCATCCCCTCAACCGCCGCATCCGTCGCGCTGTGCAGCGGGCGCAGCGGCGCGCGCCCTAGACTGGAAATTCTCAGCACCTTCAAGGACGATTCGATGAAACTGCTGCTCCTGCTGGCTGCCCTGGTCGCTCTCGGCCTGTTCGCGATCAGCCTCTACAACGCTCTGGTCACGGCGCGTAACGCCTACCGCAACGCCTTCGCCCAGATCGATGTCCAGCTCACCCGCCGGCACGATCTCATCCCCAATCTGGTGGAAGCGGTGAAGGGCTATCTGCAGCACGAGCGCGAAACGCTGCAGGCGGTGATGACGGCGCGCCAGCAGGCGCAGTCCGGCCTGCACCAGGCCAAGACCCGGCCGGAGGATCCCGTCGCCCTGCACGCCCTGGAGCAGGGCGAGCAGGGACTCGGCATCGCCCTCGGGCGGCTGTTCGCCGTGAGCGAGGCCTATCCGGAGCTCAAGGCCAACGACACGGTCCTGCAGCTGATGGAAGAGCTGAGCTCCACGGAAAATCGCCTGGCCTATGCCCGTCAGGCCCATAACGATGCGGTGATGGACTACAACAATCGCTGCGAGACCTTTCCCGGATCGCTGCTCGCCCGTCGCTTCGGCTTTCGCCTGGCGCAGCCGCTGACCTTGCCGGACGGGGCCGCCCGCCAGACCCCGCGCATCAGCCTGAGCTGAGCGCGTGCGCTTTCTCGACGACCAGGCCGCGGCGCGCCGGCGCACCCGGCTGTGTCTTGCCTTGCTGGCCCTGGTGGTGCTGCTCATGGCGCTGGCCAGCGCCGGTCTGGCCCTGGTGTTCCTGCCGCGGGAGGTGATCGACTACCTCGGTGGGCGTGGGGCGACGCTGGTCAAGACCGGCCTGGCATTCACCGGCATCATCGCCGGCGCTTCCTTCTGGAAGGTGCGGCAACTGGCGCGCCAGGGCGGCGAGGCTGTGGTCAGGCGGCTGGGCGCCGTGCCATTGGACGATCAGACCGACCCCCGTACCCGTCAGCTGCACAACGTGGTGGCGGAGATGGCCCTGGCCGCCGGCGTACCGGTGCCGCGGCTGTACCTGCTGCCGGACGAGCCGGCCATCAATGCCTTCATCAGCGGCTACGGACCGGCAGATGCCAGCCTGTGCCTGACCCGCGGCGCGCTCCAGCTCTTGAACAGGGACGAATTGCAGGGTGTCGTCGCCCATGAATTCAGTCATCTGCTCAACGGCGACATGCGCCTGAATCTGCGCCTGCTGGGCTGGCTGCATGGCATCAGCCTGATCGCCGACCTCGGACAGGAGCTCTTCTCGGATCGCACCTCGACCATCACCCGGGTCGATGGCAACCACCTGCTGGGCTGGTTGCTGGGCACCGTGCTGCTGGCGGTCGGCGGCTGCGGACTGTTCTTCGCCAACCTGATCCAGGCTGCCGCGGCGCGCTCACGCGAGCGTCTGGCGGATGCCTCCGCCGTGCAGTTCACCCGCCAGCCTCAGGGTCTGGCCAATGCCCTGAAGAAGATCGCCGCCCATCCGCTGCAGGGGCGGCTCTATCACCGTCGGGCGCGCAGCGTCGCGCACATGGTGCTGGGCGACTCGGGCGCCTCCTGGTTCGCCACCCATCCCCCGGTGCTGGAGCGCATCCAGCTCCTGGAACCGGACTTCGACGAATGGCAGCTGGAGCGCCTCCGGGCGGAAGCCTTGCTGCCCATGGGCGTCGCCTATGTGGCAGGGGGTACGCCGCCCGCTTCGCCGCCGCCGACCGCCGTAGCGCTGCCGGTTGCACCGGCACTGGCCGATACGCCCCTGCGCACCCTTCCACCGGCCCTGCTCGAAGTGCTGCGCCAGCCGCAGCAGGCGGCGGAGCTGTTGCTGGCACTGGCCGGCACGCCGCCGGCAGCGGGCGGCGGGGAGGGCGCGCGCTGGGTGAACAGTCTGCATGCCTCTCTGCGGCTGCCGGTGGCGCAACTGACCTTTCCAGCCATCCGCCAACTGCCGCGGCCGGTCCTGCGCCAGCTGCTGATCGATCTCAAGGCAGGCTTCGCCGCTGCGCCGGACCTGGAGTTGTCCCGCTACTGCCTGGCGCAGGTCATCCAGCGTCAGCTGATCGCCAGCTTGGCGCCGGGTCGCCAACGGCTGTCGGGGCGGGGCAAGCTGGCGCAGGCCCGGACCGGGGTCCTTACCTTCTATGCGGTGGCCGCCGAACAGAGCCACGATGACGTCCAGGCCGCTCGTCGGGCCTTCCTGCTCGCCGTCGCCCGTACCTTTCCCGGTTTGCACTGTAGCTACGCGCCGCCGCGTCCCTGGCGTCCGGCGCTGGACGGCGCCCTGGCGCAGCTCGCCCAACTGAGCGTGGCGGCGCGCACCCTGGTACTGGAGGGCCTGCTCTGTCTCATCGAGGCGGACGAAAGGGTGCAAACCGCAGAGCTGGAGCTGCTGAGGCTCTATTGTACGGTCCTCGAATTGCCGTATCCCGCCCTGGACGAATACCTTTCACTCGCCGATGACAAGCTCTCGCAAAAAGGTTGCCGTTCGGCTGATACTGGCCAGGTGATATCTGCACTGTGATCCACACTGGCGCCCGCGGCGACAGCTCGCCGAGGGATAACGTGGCGTTCATAATTCAGGATGATGCATGAAGTTCCTCGTGGTAGACGACAGTCGAGCGGTCCAGACCATCATCAAGCGGATTCTGGCGAATACCGGTTACAGGGATATCGAATTGCGCGTGGCGTCCACCGGTGAGGAAGCCGTGGCGCTGCTGGAGAGTTGGACGCCCAACCTGGTGCTCACCGACTGGCACATGCCCGGCATGACCGGTCTGGAACTGCTCCAGGCGATCCGTCAGCGGGTGGGCGCCGACATCCACGTGGGTTTTGTCACCACCGAGTCGTCGGCGCGCAACATCGAGGCGGCCTACCGCAATGGCGCAGCCTTCGTGGTGACCAAGCCCTTCGCCCAGGAAACCCTGCAGCAGGCGGTGCTCACCGTGCTGCAGGATGGCGCCAGCGCCGAACAGGCCATTGAATCCTCCGGTCGCGAGAGCCTGCCGATCCCGACTCGTTTCAACCCTGATCCACAGCGCATCCGCCAGTTGCTCGGCCTCTCGTCCATCGTCTGCCAGATAGAGCCCATGGCGCCGATTCCGGTTGATCGGCTGGCCTTGCCCTATGTGATCGGCATCTATGGCCATCCGCAGAGCAAGGCACTGGAAGCCGTTTGCCTGCTGGACCTCAACGCGGCCTGCATTCTCGGTGGCTCCCTGGCCGGACTCGCGCCGGCAGCCATCCACAGCGCCATTGCCAGCGCGACCCTGAGCCGGGAAATCTACGAGAACGCCACCGCCTTCCTCGCCGACCTCAGCGGCATGATCTCCGCCGGCAAGGGTGGTGCGCCGCTGGTACTCAGCACCAGTCACCTGGTGCAGAAGCCCTTCGAGAAGCTCTACAGCCTCTGGCGGCAGAACAATGGTCGCGCCGATTTCAGCCTGTCCTTTCCCGGGCTGGGTGACGGCTTCATCGCCTTCCTGTTGAGCTAGGGGATGGCCGACTCGCGCTTCGTCGAATGGGGTTTCCTGCTGGTCACCCTGTCCAATGTCCTGCTCATCGCCCTGGTCCTGACCCTGCTCTGGCAGCGCCTCTTTCCACGCCCCGAGGCCGCGGTCGAGGACCCAGAGGTCCCTGCGGCGTCTGCGCCCGGCGAGCCGCTGCCGCTCACCAGTCAGGCCGAGACCGCGGCCAGCCTGATCGACGCGGCGCGGCAGGCGGATGTCGAGCCCCTGGGGCAGGCCATCAGCGACAGCCTGGATCTGGTAGGCCGCCTCGACGGGGTGGGCGGTGACGACTATCCGGACTGGAAGAAGACCAACCAGCCCTATATCGACGACCTGCTGTCCCATCGCGAGAGTCTGGAATTCAAGCTGGACGATCTCAAGTCCAAGCTGGACCGGGCGCACAAGCTGATCACCAACCTGCACGTGCAGAATCGCGAGATGCGCGGCGCGGAAGCCAAGCTGCAGCGCCTCAGTCTCGATCACGATCGGGTGCAGGGCACCCTGCTGGAAGTGCGCCGCGAGCGCGATCAGCTCAAGGTGAAGGTACAGCGACTCGGCGAAGAGCTGCTGCGGCTGCGGCAACAGCCCGCGGCGCCGGCTGCGGCGGGCGTGGCCGAGGTGGATGGGCGCCTGCAGGAGGAGCTGGAGACCCTGCGCGAGAGTCTCGAAGAGGAGCGGGCGAAGCTGTCGCGCACCCTGGTGGAAAAGGAGTTCATCGAGCAGGTGTTCATCGATACCGACGCCGTCACCGACAGCTATCAGGCCCTGCAACAGGAGCATGCCGCGCTGCAGGAGCAGCTGCAGGCGCTGCAGGCCCGGCTGGACGCCGCTCAGTCGCGGTAAAGGGCATCACGGATGGCGTCGGGGAAGGGGCCGCTCATGCCGGCGATCGCCGTGTTGGTGAGGATGACCACGCTCAGCTCGCGCGCCGGGTCGATGAACCAGGCATTGCCGTAGACGCCACCCCATTGCAGGGTGCCAGGCGTCTGCGGGGTCTTCGCCACCCGGGCATCGCGCAGCACCGCCGCGCCCAGGCTAAAGCCCCAGCCCGGGGCGTCGTCGCGCTGCAGCTCAGGGATCTGGTCTTCCGTGAACAGGCGCTGGCTGGCCGGCTGGAGCAGCCGCCCCTGGCGGAGCGCCTCCAGAAAGGCGAGATAGTCGCCCGCGCTGCCCTGCATGCCGCCGCCGCCCGAGGCGAAGGCCTGCGCGGAAAGGGCACGCGCCGGTGAATAGAGAATGCCGCCCTTGGGCATGGGTAGCAGATAGGGCTCGCTCATGGGTTCGGGGCGCGGATAGCCGTCGCGATAGGCCGTGGCCAGGCGCCCGGCGTCGCTGACGTGGAAGCTCAGGTCGTGCAGGCCCAGCGGTGCGGCCACCTCCCGCTGGACGACCTCCGGCAGGGGCTGCCCGGTGGCGGCCGCCAGCACGCCGCCTATCACGTCCAGCCCCAGGGAGTAGCGCCACTGGGTGCCTGGCTGGAAGTCCAGCGGCACCCCCGCCAGGCGTCGGAGGTTTTCTTCCAGGGTCAGGGGGGCGTCATCCAGGCCGTCGGATACCCCGGCGCGGTGATAGGGACCGTCCTGGTCTTCGCCGAAGCCATAGTGCAGGCCGGCGGTGTGGCTGAGCAGCTGCGCCAGGGTCGGCGTGGCCGCAGTGCCATCGGCCAGAGGCGGGGTGAAGTAGGGCAGGTAGCGACTGACCGGCGCCTGCAGATCCAGGCGACCCTGGTCCGCCAGCCGCAAGGCGGTCACGGCCACCAGCGGCTTGGTCAGGGAGGCGAAGCGAAACAGCTGGTCTTCCTGCATCGGCCGCCGGGCTTCGCGATCGGCGAAACCGGCGGCGCGCCGATACACCATCCGGCCCTGGTGGGCGACCATGACCACGGTGCCGACGATGCGCTGCTGGGCGATGGCCTGCTCCAGGATCGGATCGAGGCGGGCGGCGAGGGCCGCGTCCTCGGCCTGGGCAAGGGGGGTACTCAGGCCGAGGCCGAGTGCGCTGGCGAGCAGTAGGGAAGACATCTGGTTTAAGCTCCTGGCGAATCGCCGGCGGCTGGACCGGCCAAAGGAGGAATCCTCGCATGATTCGTGACATTTTGAAGATGGGCGATCCCCGCCTGCTGCGGTTGGCACCGCCGGTGGCGGCCGAGCGCTTCGGTTCGGCCGAGCTGCAGGGGCTGATCCAGGACATGTTCGACACCATGGCCGCCGCGGGTGGCGTGGGCCTCGCGGCGCCGCAGATCGGCGAAGACCTGCAACTGATGGTCTTCGGCTTCGAGCGCAATGTCCGCTATCCCGAGGCGGCGCCGGTGCCCCTGCAGGTGCTGATCAATCCGCGGATCGAGGTGCTGGACGCCAGCGAGGAGCTGGGCTGGGAAGGCTGCCTGTCGATCCCGGGGTTGCGCGGCGAGGTGCCACGGCCGCGGCGGATCCGCTATCGGGGCGTGGATGGCGACGGTCGTCCGGTGGACCAGGAGGCCGAAGGCTTCCATGCACGGGTGGTGCTGCACGAATACGATCACCTGATCGGGCGACTCTATCCCTCGCGCATCCAGGATTTCGCCCGCTTCGGCTTCACCGAGGTACTGTTTCCCGAGTTGACCGCGGCCGCGCAGCGCTAGGCTCCGGCGGCCTCGAGCTGCGCCCTGACGGCCGCCGCCAACTGGGCGAAGGGCACCGCGCCATCCAGGGCGCGAGCCTCTTCGACGGGCGCCCCGGCGGAGCGCAGCAGCAGCGTCGGCACCGCGGTGATGCCCAGGGCTTCGGCGCGATCCTCGGCGTGCAGCACGACATCGGTATGGTCGCCCCGGGCCAGGCTGGCTCTCAACGCCTCGCTGTCCAGACCGCTGTGACGCGCCAGGTCGAGCAGCACGTCCAGCTCGCCGATATCCCGACCCTCTTCGAAAAAGGCCTGGAAGACCGCCAGGTGGAAGGCGTCGAAGCGATCCTGCTCGCGGGCGAATTCCGCCGCCTCCAGCGCCAGGCGACTGCGGGGTTGCACGGGCGGCAGCCGCAGCACCATGCCGTATTCCGCCGCCATGGGATAGACGGCGCGATCCCAGGTCCGGCGCAGGTAGTCACCGGCAGGGTCGAGGGTGGGCGTGGGCTCGGGACGCAATTCGAAGGCATGCCACTCGATGGCCAGCTGGTCGCCGAATTCTTCCTGCAGACGCGCCAGCTGGGGCAGCTCCAGGTAGCAGAAGGGACAGACGTAATCGCTCCAGACATCCAGACGAACGCGCGGGGTGGCGGTCATGGCAGTGCTCCGGAAGGGCATGGTGTCTGTCGGACCGCACCCGAAAGCGGATGTTCGGTGAACGTGCCGATATCCACGGCCGATAGGGCCTCCAAGTACGGGTTGCGAGCCACAGGTTGGCAGCCAGCAACCGACGTCCTCTTCATATCCGGAAACGGAATGGCCACCGGCCAATTGCGTGAAATGGGTGGCGATCCGCGCTCTAGACGCTTGCCTTGAACCTGTCCCCGACCCCAGGTTCCTATGGCTGCATCCTTTCTTTCACGCGCTAAGGACTATCACCTTGGGTTTTTTCGAACGCAAACTGACATTCCTTCGGCAAACCTTCAGCTACGTCGGCTGGTCGGTTTTCTGGCTGCTGCTGTGGGACATCGCCGTCACCGTCGACTACATGATCTTCGTCGACCAACGGGCGCAGCTGCCCAACATCCCCCTGACCCTGATCGGCTCGGCGCTGATCGTGCTGACCAGCTTTCGCAATACCAGTGCCTATCAGCGCTGGTGGGAAGCGCGCACCCTCTGGGGCGGCATGGTCAACAGCTCGCGCAGCTTCGCCCGGCAGGCGCTGACGCTCATCGACGATGGCGACGAGCATTTCAACGCCATCAAGACGGTACTCATCGAGCGCCATCTCGCCTACGTCCGCTGCCTGGCCTGCCAGCTCAGCGGCGACCCGCTGCCCAAGGAAGTCCGCACCTACCTGGGCAAGGAGGAGTGGGCGATGCGCAAGGAGACCAACAACTTCGCCAACGCCATCCTCAGCGGCTCTTCCAGCCTGATCGCCCTGGAGTACCGCGCCGGTCGCCTGGACAGCATCCGCCTGGAGCGCCTGGAAGCCACCTTCGTCGACATGTCCAACTGGCAGGGCGGCATGGAGCGCATCGCCAACACGCCCTTGCCCTATCCCTATGTCAACTTCCCGCGGTTGTTCGTCTTCCTGTTCTGCGTGTTGATGCCCATCGGCCTGGTGGAAAGCCTGGAGTGGTACACGCCGCTGGCCTCCACCGTGGTGGGCTTCATGTTCCTGGCGCTGGAAAAGGTCGGGACCGATCTGCAGAGTCCCTTCCAGCGCAGTCGGCACCAGATCACCATGGGCACCATCTGCAATACCATCGAAGGCAACCTGCGCACCATGCTGCGCGATGCCCGCGGGGGTTACGCCTCGGTCAGCGAGATCGTGCGGGATTCGCGGTTGAGCTCGCCGGAGAAGGATTCCGTCTGAGCGGCGCCCGGTGGCTGGCCATCGCCAGCCCCGGGCATGGGCCTTACTTGAAGTCCCACTGCATCTGCGCCGGGATGCTGATGTCGCGCGAGGAATGCACGCAGACATCCAGGTAGTCGGTGAAGCGCGGCGGGGCGGCGATGCCTTCGTCCAGCAGACGCTGGTTGTCGAACAGGTAGTTCAGATCGGCGAAGCCGCCGTACAGCTTGAGCGCCCGCAGCACCAGCCGCGGATTCGCCGGGCCGATGCGTTCGTTGAAGTCGGCCGCCAGTTCCTTGAGATCGGCGCTGTCCACCTGGCGATAGCGCTCGCCCACCGGGGCATCGCCCATGGCGCCGGCATAGGCCTCGTCGATTTCACCAAAGGTGCAGGCGCCGGCATTGCCCGCCGAGATGTGATACAGGCTGTAGTTCAGCTTCGGCTTGAGGGCCAGTTCCACCAGGGCTTCGGCGCAGTAGTCCACCGGAATGACATCGATCTGCTCGTCCAGGCCACAGGTGAAGCGCTCCAGGGCGAAACCCATGCGGAACACCCAGAAGATGCTGCCTGACGCCTTGCAGCCGGAACGACGGTGACCCACCACGATGGAAGGGCGTGCCACCACCAGCGGCAGCAGCGGCAACTCGTTGCGCAGCTTGAGTTCGATGGCCGCCTTGGAGGCGGTGTAGTCCACCAGTTGCTGCTCCGGCTCGGGGAAGTCCCAGGTCTCGGCGACCGGTGACTGGCGCTGCGGACCGCAGGCCATGGCGGTGCTGACGTGCAGGAAGCGCTTCAGCCGCCGCGACTGGGCGCAGGCCTCGGCCAGGGCGAAGGTGCCTTCGACGTTGACTGGCCAGATCTTCGGATTGCGCGAGAAGGAGGCGACCGCCGCGCAGTTGATGACCTCGTCCAGCGTCTGCAGGAGCGGCTTGGCGGCGTCGATCCAGTGGGTGTCCAGCAGGTCGCCACAGAGGATCTGTTCGGGCCTGAGCAGGGCGGCCAGGCGCTCGTCGACGTCATGCACGCGCAGATTCTGCAGCAGGCGCTCCAGGCCTTCTGCGGGAGTCGCGGCCCGGACCAGGAATCTCAGCCCTTCGACATGGCCCAGCTCCAGCAGGCGCAGGGTGACGGCGCCGCCGAGAAAGCCGGTGGCGCCGGTGACGAGGATACGGCGCGGCGCGGCGGTGAATTGGATGGAAGAGACGGGAAGCGACATGGCGGAGGCCCTGGTTGGCGGAACGTGGGCGTACCTTAAGGGTCGACGCTGAAGGATTTATTAAGGCCGGGGAACCCCTCCAGGCTGGCGTCTTTCTAGATGCCCAGCGTAACGACCGATAACCGCCTGGAGACCCCCATGGAACTTCCCGTTCACGATCTGACGACCCTCTTCGAACAACTGGGCCTGGACTCCGATCCGGCTGCCATCGACGACTTCATCGCCAGTCATTCGCCACTGCCCGACGAGGTCAAGGTGTCCGAGGCCGACTTCTGGTCGCCGGCGCAAAAGGCCTTTCTCAAGGACGAAATCATGGGCGACGCCGACTGGGCGCCGATCGTCGACGAGCTGAACGTCCGTCTGCATAGTCATGACTAATGCTGTAGGGCTGGAGGTCTCCAGCCCTGCCACACCTCTCGTGTCCGGAGATTTGCCATGAACGCCGTCCATGCCCAGCAGCAGCCCAACGATCCGCCCGTCGCCGATGACGAGGACGAGGTCAGCGAAGAGCAACTCGACGAATCCGTCGAGGAAACCTTTCCCGCGAGCGATCCCATCTCGCCCTGATGGATTCTTGGCGCCGTTTCGACGGCGCTGTTCCTACCCCTGATCCGGCTTTCCTGCACTTTCGTCGTGCCGTTTTCCTCCGCTGACCAGCCTTTCCCGCCGCGGCTGCTAAGGTAATCGCGTCGCGCACGCATCGCGACCGGGGTCGCGCAGGCGATCCGATGGATCGTTCAACGCAGGGAATCTCATGATCAAGACCTTTTTCGCCACCCTGGCCGGCTCGCTTATCGCTTTGGCCATGCCCTTCGCCGTGGCCGAACCCATCGTCATCAAGTTCGCCCATGTGGTGACGGACGACACGCCCAAGGGGCGCGGTGCCCTGCAGTTGCAGAAGCTGGTGCAGGAACGCCTGGCGGGCAAGGTCAAGATCGAGGTCTATCCCAACTCCAGCCTGGTGGGCGATGCCGACGAACTGGAGGCGCTGCGCAGCAACAGGGTCCAGCTGCTGGCACCCTCGGTTTCCAAGCTCAATGCCCTGGCCAAGCCGCTTAAGGTCTACGATCTGCCCTTCCTGTTCGACAATATCGAGGCGGTCAAGCGCTTTCAGCGCCGCGACAAGAGTCGCGAGCTGCTGGGCAGCCTGGTCCCCCATGGCATCACCGGGCTTGCCTATTGGAACAACGGTGGCCGGCAACTCTCGGCCACCCGGGAAATCCACGTTCCCGCCGACCTCAGGGGCCTGAGCTTCCGCGTCGAGTCCTCCGATGTGCTGGCGGCCTACTACCAGCAGCTCGGCGCCCAGGCGGTCAAGCTGCCCTTCGCCCAGGTCTACGACGCCCTGCGCACCGGTAAGGTCCAGGGCGCGGAAAACCCCTGGTCGAACCTGCTGGGGCAGAAGATCAATACCGTGCAGCCCTACATCGTCGAGGACAACCACAGCTTCCTCACCTACATGCTCATCACCAACACCACCTTCTGGAACGGGCTGCCCTTCGAAATCCGCAGCGAGCTGGAGGCCATCCTCGACGAGGTGTCCCAGTCGGTGAATCGCGATGCCGAAACGATCAATGCCAAGGCACGCGAGCGGGTGGTGGCGGCCAATACCAGCAAGATCCTGGTGCCGACGGCTGCCGAGCGCGAGGCCTGGCGCGCGGCGGTGGCGCCCCTGATCAAGGGGTACGAAAGCGAAGTGGGCAGCGATGTCCTGCGCGCCGCCGAGGCGGCCAATCGGCGCTGAGATTGCACGGGCGTCCACCCCGGATTTGCGGCAAACTGGCACGGCGTCATCCCGACAACAAGAGGAATAGCCGTGCAGCACGCGGTCATCAGCGGTAGTGGGCTCTATACGCCGCCCGAAAGCATTTCCAACGACGAGCTGGTTGCGTCCTTCAACCAGTGGGCAGGCCAGTGGAATGCCGAGCATGCCGACGCCATCGCCCAGGGCAGCCTGGCGCCCCAGCCTGAATCCAGCGCCGCCTTCATCGAGAAGGCCTCCGGCATCCGCAGCCGCCATGTGGTCGACAAGGCCGGCATCCTCGATCCGGCGCGCATGGTGCCGCGTATCCCCGAGCGTTCCAACGACGAGCCCTCGATCCTCTGCGAGATGGGTGTCGCCGCGGCACGCGAGGCCCTGGATCGCGCCGGACGGACGGCCGCCGACATCGACGGCGTCATCGTCGCCTGTTCCAATCTGCAGCGGCCCTATCCGGCGGTGGCCATCGAGGTCCAGGCCGCGCTGGGTATCCAGGGCTACGGCTTCGACATGAACGTCGCCTGCTCCTCGGCGACCTTCGGCCTGCAGACCGCGGCCAACGCCGTGCAACTGGGCCAGGCACGGGCGGTGCTGGTGATCGATCCGGAGATCTGCACCGGCCACCTGAATTTCCGCGACCGCGACAGCCATTTCATCTTTGGCGATGCGGCCACCGCCCTGGTGGTGGAGCGTGCCGACCAGGCGACCTCGGCGCACCGCTTCGAGATCCTCGGCACCCGGTTGTTCACCCAGTTCTCCAACAATATCCGCAACAACTTCGGCTTCCTCAACCGCGCGGCGGAGGAGGGCATGACCCACCCGGACAAGCTGTTCGTCCAAGAAGGGCGCAAGGTGTTCAAGGAGGTCTGCCCCCTGGTGGCCGAGCTGATCGGCAATCACCTGGCCGAACTGGACATCCCCGTCGAGCGGGTCTCGCGCTTCTGGCTGCACCAGGCCAACCTGGCGATGAATCAGCTCATCGTCAAACGCCTGCTGGGGCGCGAACCCGAGCCCAACGAGGCGCCGGTCATTCTCGACACCTACGGCAACACCAGCTCGGCCGGTTCGGTCATCGCGCTGCATCTGCACCACGAGGATCTGGCCAGCGGCAGCCTGGGCGTGCTCAGCTCCTTTGGCGCGGGCTATTCCATCGGCAGCGTGGTGCTGCGCAAGGTCTGATCGACGGCAGGAGTCTTCCCGGGATGACCGTTGTCGGACCTGGGAAGACCTCTTGAAATAGGAAGACCCCGTGCCGCCAGGAAGCCTGCTCCAGGTGCAACTGCATCAGCTGCGCCCCACCCAGCCCGCGATCGGCCACGACCAGGTGCTGTACAAGCTCGGCAAGTACGCCTGCGACCGGCGCAAGCTGTTCGACGACTACTGCGAAGCCAACGGCCAGCACCTGAGTGGTGGCTTCCAGCCGAGCACCAGTCTGCGCTCGGCCGGCGACGCCCTCGGGGTACGGCCGCCGGGTAGCTGTCCGGATGAAATGAAGACCGTCGTCATAGGTCCGGGGCGGCAGCTCTATCTCACCGACGGCCACCACACCTTTTCCGCCTTCTGGGAGCACCCCGGTGGCGGCCCCGAGACCCCGGTATGGGTCAGGGTCACCGACGATTTCAGCGACGCCGCGAGCATGGCCGACTTCTGGATCCGCCTGCTCGACGAGCGCAAGGCCTGGCTCAAGGATCCCCAGGGCCGGCCCATCCTGCCCGAGCAGCTGCCGCCGACCCTGGGCCTCTCCGCCATGGCCGACGACCCCTACCGCGCGCTGGTCTATTTCACCCGCCAGATCGGCTACGACAAGCCGCGGACCCCGGATGGCCGGGTATTGCCGTCGGAATTCCTCGAGTTCTACTGGGCCGAGTGGCTGCGCATGCTGCTGCCGCTGCGGGACTACGATCTCGACGATCGCAAGAGCTACGCCAAGGCGGTGGAGCAGGCCGCCAGGCTGATGGTGGCCAACCCGGGCATGCTGATCGGCAGCTCGGGCCGTACGGCGCTGGAGATGGGGGCCTATCGCGCCCTGGACAAGAAGGTCCTGCGCAAGCTCTCTTCCAGCGATGGCAAGTTCACCTACCTGCTGGCCGCCCGCGCCCAGCGTGCGGCCCTGTCCCGGGCGATCTAGTCGGTTTCCGGCTTAAGTGTCTGTTACTAGCAGGTTTTTTTCTTATTGGTGTTGACAGGGGAGGCCGGGCCTCTTAACATGCGCCCCGTCCTGACCGACGGGGCTATAGCTCAGCTGGGAGAGCGCTTGCATGGCATGCAAGAGGTCGACGGTTCGATCCCGTCTAGCTCCACCAAATTTCGGTTTCGCCTTCGGGGGGAATCGGTAGAAGGTTTCGTCCCCTTCGTCTAGTGGCCTAGGACACCGCCCTTTCACGGCGGTAACAGGGGTTCGAGTCCCCTAGGGGACGCCATATCAGTCACGTATCCCAGACGTGGCGAACGTTGTACGCGGGGCTATAGCTCAGCTGGGAGAGCGCTTGCATGGCATGCAAGAGGTCGACGGTTCGATCCCGTCTAGCTCCACCAAATTCGCGGTTCGCAAGGACTGCACCAGGGTAACGTCCCCTTCGTCTAGTGGCCTAGGACACCGCCCTTTCACGGCGGTAACAGGGGTTCGAGTCCCCTAGGGGACGCCATATCGGTCACGTATCCCAGACGTGGCAAGATGCTGTACTTGGGGCTATAGCTCAGCTGGGAGAGCGCTTGCATGGCATGCAAGAGGTCGACGGTTCGATCCCGTCTAGCTCCACCAAATTCGTGATTCGTAAGGGTCGCACCAGGGTAATGTCCCCTTCGTCTAGTGGCCTAGGACACCGCCCTTTCACGGCGGTAACAGGGGTTCGAGTCCCCTAGGGGACGCCACACTCGAAAGAAACCGCCTCACGGCGGTTTTTTTTCGTCCGCACGAAAGCCAGCCGCCAGAGTCTTTCACAGGAGCCGTCCGGCTACTCATCTGTGTTAGACCTGTAGGCCGAGTCCAAGCAAGGGGAGTGGGATGATCGTCGAGTATCTCTACAGCCTGGCCCAGGTGCCTGCCGCCCAGTGGAACGCGCTGCTGGCGGACGACCAGCCCTTTCTACGCCATGAATTCCTCGCCACCCTGGAAGACAGTGGCAGCCTCGGGCAGGGGACCGGCTGGCAACCGGCGCACCAGATCCTCAGGGATGAACAGGGGCAGCTGCGGGCCGCCATGCCGGCCTATCTCAAGATGCATTCCTATGGCGAATACGTCTTCGACTGGGCCTGGGCCGATGCCTGCCGCCGGGCCGGGATCGACTACTACCCCAAGCTGCTGGCCGCGGTGCCCTTCTCACCGGTACAGGGCGCGCGCCTGCTGGGCGATCCCGCCGCCTGCGCGACCCTGCTGGACGCCACCACCGGCAGCCTGGCCGGCCTGGAGCTCTCCAGCCTGCACGTCAACTTCACTGATCCCAAGGCCGATGCGCTGCTCGAGGATCGGGAGGGCTGGCTGGCGCGGCTTGGCTGCCAGTTCCACTGGCACAACCGCGGCTATGGCGACTACGGCGACTTCCTCGCCGCCCTGACCTCGCGCAAGCGCAAGCAGCTGCGCAAGGAGCGCGACCAGGTCGCCGGCCTGGGGGTGAGCTTCGAATGGCGCCAGGGCGGAGAGTTGAGCGAAGCGGAGTGGGATTTCGTCTATGCCTGCTACGCCAACACCTACGAGGTGCGCGGCCAGGATCCCTATCTGACCCGTGCCTTCTTCAGTCTGCTGGCGGAGCGGCTGCCTGCGGCGATCCGGGTGGTGCTGGTCCGCCAGGGCAGCCGGCCGGTGGCCATGGCCTTCTATCTCAAGGACGGCGACACCCTCTATGGCCGCTACTGGGGCTGCCTGCAGGAATTCGATCAGCTGCATTTCGAGACCTGTTTCTACCAGGGGATCGAATACGCCATCGCCGAGGGGCTGCAGCGCTTCGATGCCGGCGCCCAGGGCGAACACAAGCTGATTCGTGGCTTCGAGCCGACCCTGACCCGTTCCTGGCACTACCTGGTGCATCCGGGCCTGAGAGCGGCAGTGGCGGAGTTTCTCGAGCAGGAGCGCGCCGGCGTCCAGGCCTATGCGCGGCGGGCTGCCGAGGCCTTGCCCTATCGCCAGGAGGACGGCGCGGCGCCATGCTGAACTATCTCTGGTTCCTGCTGGCCGCGCTGTTCGAGATCGCCGGCTGCTATGCCTTCTGGCTCTGGCTGCGGCTGGATCGCAGTCCCTGGTGGATAGCGCCGGGACTCGCCAGCCTGGTGCTCTTCGCCCTGTTGCTGACCCGTATCGAGGCGGCCTACGCCGGACGCGCCTATGCGGCCTACGGCGGCATCTATGTGGTGGCTTCGCTGGGCTGGCTGGCGCTGGTCGAGCGTACCCGACCGACCTGGACGGATCTGGCTGGTGGTCTGCTCTGCGTGGCGGGGGCCCTGGTGATCCTGCTGGCGCCGCGTGGCAGCGCCTGACAGGCGCGAGAGGCGCTAGTCGTCCAGCAGCTCGGGCGGCACGTCGCGGCGCAGCACCAGCTGGCAGAGGGCGCTGTCCGGATCGAAGAGGATCACGGCTTCGCCGGTTTCCAGGGCGCGGCGCGCACGCTGGGTCCGGGTCGCCAGGGGCGTTTCGTCACCGTTGTCGGTACCGTCGCGGGTGACGAAGTCTTCCAGCAGGTTGTCGAGGGTGGCGGCAGCGAGCTGGTCGTGGGGGATGATCATCGAGAGGTGCCTGGAAAAAGGCGCCCAGGATACCCCAGGCGCGTTGATCGAACGCTATTTGCTGCCGTCGCCGACGACCTCCTCCAGCGGCGGCAGGTGCGTCTGGTTGTCCATCTGGGTGTCTTCCGGCAGCAACTGGTGACCGAAGCGGTCGAGGGAGCTGTCGGCCGGCTGGGCATCGCTGTCGAACACCGGCGGGCTGAGCATGTAGCCGGTCAGCAGCTGGCTGAGCGCCGCCAGGCTGACGATATGGGTGCGCTCGTAGCCGTGGGTGGCGTCGCAGCCAAAGGCCAGCAGGGCTACCCGCACGTCCTGGCCGGAACTGATCGCCGAATGGGCGTCGCTGTAGTAGTAGCGGAACAGGTCGCGGCGCACCGGGATGTCGTTGCGTTGCGCCAGGCGCAGCAGGTGCCGCGACAGGTGATAGTCGTAGGGGCCGGCGGAATCCTGCATGGCCACGCTGACGCGGTGCTCGTCGGAGCGCTGGCCGGGCGCCACGGGGGCGATGTCGATACCGACGAATTCGCTGACGTCCCAGGGCAGGGCACCGGCGGCGCCCGAGCCCACCTCTTCGGTGATGGTGAACAGCGGGTGGCAGTCGATCGGCGGGGTCTGACCGCTTTCCTTGAGCATCTTCAGGGCGGTGAGCAGGGCGGCGACGCCGGCCTTGTCGTCCAGATGGCGCGAACTGATGTAGCCGCTGTCGGTGAATTCCGGAAGCGGATCGAAGGCGACGAAGTCGCCGATCTGCACGCCCAGCTGCTCGGTCTCGTGGCGACTCTTGGTCACGGCATCAAGGCGCAGCTCGATGTGGTCCCAGGTCACCGGCATCTTGTCGATCTCGGTGTTGAAGGCGTGGCCGGAGGCCAGCAGCGGCAGAACGCTGCCCCTCAGGGTGCCGTCATCGGTGAACAGGCTGACGCGGCTGCCTTCGGCGAAACGGCTGGACCAGTGGCCCACGGCTGCCAGACCCAGGCGGCCGTTGTCCTTGATCTCGCGGACGATGGCGCCAATGGTGTCCAGGTGCGCGGAGACCGCCCGGTCCGGACTCTCCTTGTGGCCCTTGATGGTGGCGCGGATAGTGCCGCGACGGGTCAGCTCGAAGGGGATGTCCAGTTCGTTGAGCCGTTCGGCGACGTACATGACGATGGTGTCGGTGAAGCCCGTGGGGCTGGGGATCGCCAGCATGTCCAGCAGGACCTTGCGCAGGTAATCCAGATCGGGCTCGGGCAAGCGATTCATAGCGGAACCTCCCGGGACAGCGGGAACAGCAGGTCGATGAAGCGTTCGGCGGTGGGGCGCGGCTCGTGGTTGGCCAGGCCCGGTCGCTCGTTGGCTTCGATGATGACGTAGTCGGGCGAATCGGCAGCGGGCACAAGCAGGTCCATGCCGGTGACCGGGATGTCCAGCGCCCGGGCCGCCTGGACGGCGGCGTCGGCCAGCACCGGATGGAGGCTGTCGGTGACGTCCTCCAGGATGCCGCCGGTGTGCAGGTTGGCGGTCTTGCGCACCGCCAGGTGGGTGCCGGTCGGCAGGACGCTGTCCCACTCGTAGCCGGCACTGCGGATGGCGCGCTCGGTTTCCTCGTCCACCGGGATGCGCGATTCGCCGCCAGTGGCGGCCTGGCGCCGGCGACTCTGGGCTTCGATGAGGTCCCTGACGCTGTGCTGGCCGTCGCCGACGATCTCCGCCGGGCGGCGAATGGCCGCGGCCACCACCTCGTGGCCAATGACCACCACGCGCAGGTCGAGGCCCTGGTGAAAGCTTTCCAGCAGGACCCGATCGTCATGCCGGCGCGCGGTCTGGATTGCCGCGGCGAGGTGCTCGGCGTCACGGATGTCCACCGCCACGCCCTTGCCCTGTTCGCCATTGACCGGCTTGACCACCAGGGCGCCGTGCTTCTCAAGAAAGGCGGCGTTGTCGTCGTCGCCGCCCGCCAGTTGCTGCTCCGGCACCCGCAGCCCGGCCCGGGCCAGGGTACGGCTGGTCAGCACCTTGTCGGCGCACAGGGTCATGGTCACCGCGGAGGTGAGGTCGGTCAGGGACTCGCGGCAGCGGATGCGCCGGTTGCCCTGGATCAGGGTGAAGAGACCGCCCTCGGCGTCATCCACCTGCACCTCGATGCCGCGCCGCAGGGCTTCGTCGACGATGATGCGCGCATAGGGATTGAGCTCGGCCGCCGGCCCCGGACCGAGGAACAGCGTCTGGTTGATGCCGTTCTTGCATTTGATCGCGAAGGTCTGCAGCGGCCGGAAGCCCAGTTTGTCGTAGAGCCGCTTGGCCTGCAGGTTGTCATGCAGCACCGACAGGTCGAGAAAGGCCAGGCCACGGCTGGCGTAGTGTTCGATCAGATGGCGCACCAGCGCCTCGCCGACGCCGGGTCTGCTGCAGTCCGGGGAGACCGCCAGGCACCAGAGCGAAGAGCCGCCATCCGGGTCCTGGAAGGCCTTGACGTGATTGAGCCCCATCACCGAGCCGATGATGGCGCCACTGTCGTCGTCCTGCGCCAGCCAGTACACCGGGCCGCCCTTGTGCCGCGGGGTCAGTCGCTCGGTGTCGACGGGCAGCATGTGGCGCTGCTGGTAGAGGCGGTTGATCTCGCTCCAGTCCTGGGCGGAGCAGGCCCGGCGGATGCGAAAGCCACGATAGATCCGTCGGGCCGGACGATAGTCGCTGAACCAGATCCGCAGGGTGTCGCTGGGGTCGAGAAACAGCTGTTGCGGTGCCTGGGCCAGCACCTGGTGGGGCGCGGCCACATAGAGGGCGATGTCGCGCTCGCCAGGCGTTTCGGTGAGCAGTTCCTTGGCCAGGCTGGCGGGGTCGGGATAGGTATGGCCGATGAGCAGCCGGCCCCAGCCGCAATGCAGGGAGAGCGGCTGGCAGGTCGGCTGGTCGCCTTCCGCCAGGCGCGCCTGCAGCCGTTCGTAGGAGGGCGTCTGGGCGCGCTGGAGGCGCTGGTTGTAGCTGGTCGCTTTCATGGGTGTTCCGCCCTTACAGTCCGTGCTCGCTCAGCCAGAGGTTGAGCGCCGCGAGTTGCCAGAGCTTGGAACCGCGCAGGGGGGTGATGCGGTCGGCCGGATTGGTCAGCAGGCGATCGATCTCGGCGGTCTCGAACAGACCGCGATCCTGGCTCGGATCCAACAGCAGTTCCCGTACCCAGGTCAGGGTATTGCCTTCCAGGTGCTTGAGGCCCGGCACCGGGAAATAGCCCTTGGGCCGGTCGATGACTTCCTGGGGAATGACCTTGCGCGCCGCCGCCTTGAGCACCTGCTTGCCGCCGTCGCCCAGCTTGAATTCGGCGGGGATGCGTGCCGAGAGTTCGGCCAGGCGATAGTCTAGGAAGGGCACCCGGGCTTCCAGGCCCCAGGCCATGGTCATGTTGTCGACCCGCTTGACCGGGTCGTCCACCAGCATCACGGTGCTGTCCAGGCGCAAGGCCTTGTCGACGCCGGCGCTGGCGCCGGGCTTGGCGAAGTGCTGGCGGACAAAGGTCTCGGCGGCGTCTTCCTCCAGGCGCACGCCGGCCTGCACGGTGGCGGCGTACTGGGCATAGTCGCGATCGAAGAAGGCGGCGCGGTAGGCGGCGAAGGGATCGGCGGCGCCATGCACCTGGGGATACCAGTGGTAGCCGGCGAAGAGTTCGTCCGCACCCTGGCCGCTCTGCACCACCTTGCAGTGCTTGGAGACCTCGCGCGACAGCAGATAGAAGGCGATGCAGTCGTGACTGACCATCGGCTCGCTCATGGCCGAGAAGGCACGTGGCAACTGCTGGATGATCTCGTCCTCGGCGATGCGCAACTGGTGGTGGCGGGTGCCGTAGTGATTGGCGATCAGGTCGGAATACTGGAATTCGTCGCCGCGCTCGCCACCGGCATCCTCGAAGCCGATGGAGAAGGTCAGCAGGTCCTTGACCCCCGAATCGTGCAGCAGGCCGACCAGCAGACTGGAATCCACCCCGCCGGAAAGCAGCACCCCCACCTCGCGCGCCGCCCGCTGCCGGATCGCCACGGCGTCCTTGAGGCCATGCAGGACCCGTTCGGCCCAGTCGTCCAGGGTGTAGCGACGCTCGTCTTCGTGGGGACCGTAGTCCAGGGTCCACCAGGTTTCCTGGTGCTGCTGGCCTGAGGCGTCCACGGTGATCCAGGTCGCCGGGGGCAACTTCTGCACGCCCTGCAGGATGGTGCGCGGCGCGGGCACCACGGCATGGAAATTCAGGTAGTGGTTGAGGGCGACCGGATCGATGCGGGTGTCGATGTCACCGGCTTCCAGCAGCGCGGGCAGGCTGGAGGCGAATCTCAGGCGCTTGTCGGTAAAGGACAGGTACAGCGGCTTGATGCCCAGGCGATCCCGGGCGATGAACAGCCGACCGCTGTCGCGCTCCCAGATGGCGAAGGCGAACATGCCATTGAGCTTGGGCAACATGGCCTTGCCCCAGGCGTGATAGGCCTTGAGCAGGATCTCGGTATCGCCGCCGGAGTGGAAGCGGTAACCCTTGGCTTCCAGCTCGCTGCGCAGTTCCGGGTAGTTGTAGATGGCGCCGTTGAACACCATCGACAGCCCCAGCTCGGGCTCGATCATGGGTTGGCCCGAGGCTTCCGCCAGATCCATGATCTTCAGCCGCCGATGGCCCAGGGCGACCGGCCCCTGGCTATGGAAACCCCAGGCGTCGGGGCCGCGCTGTTCGAGACGGTGGGTGATGCGCTCCACCGCGCTGATGGATGCAGGTTGACGATCGAAACGAAGCTCTCCGGCGATGCCGCACATGGTGCTGTGCCTCTTGAATCCTTGGGATGCGGCGCGGTGAGTTCAGTCCCGAACCCGGCGTGCGCATCCAATGCGTGTGGACTTCTCGCCATCCTTGAGAAGCCAATGCAGGGGCGCTGTGCGAGTGAACAGGGCAGGGTGGCGGACAGCTCGTCTGTCTGGCGCCGCGGGCCTGAACGCACGCACCGACCGACAGCGGGTCTCAGAGAGGGTGGGGTACCGCCGGTCAGGGCCTCAGGTTACGAGCCCCGCGCGCGGCGGATGGTTCCATTGCAAAGGCCATGGCTGCCGTCACCGTCACAGGCGGGGCTGCAAAAACGACCTTTATATGTTATAATGTATCTTTAATCGGTGCGCAGGAGACATTCCGTCTCGGGCGCCCAGACCAGGAGACGCCTCATGAAACCCGGTATCCATCCCAACTATCGTCCCGTGCTGTTCCACGACACCACCTCGGACACCTACTTCCTGATCCGCTCCACCGCCGAGAGCGACCGTACCCAGGAATACGAAGGCGAGACCTATCCCTACATCAGCCTCGACGTATCCAGCGCCTCGCACCCCATCTACACCGGCGAGCAGCGCCAGATGAAGGTCGAAGGCCGGGTTTCCAGCTTCAACAAGAAGTTCGCCGGCTTCCCGGGCGGCAACAGCAAGTAAGCCCCTCGCGAGCAGCGCGCCGGCTCAGCGCGCGCTGCTGACCCCCTCCAGGGTGGCGAAGGAGGTGTCCTTGGCGGTCAGCAGGAAATCCTGCATGAAGGGCGCCTCCAGCATGTCTTCGCGGATCGCCGCATAGAGCGTCGCATAGAGCCCTTTCTCGCCCAGCCGCCGCGCGGTCACATAGCCGCGCGAGCTGTACTCGTGGATCGCCCAGTTGGGCAGGCAGCAGACGCCACGCCCCGAGGCCACCAGCTGCAGCATCATCACCGTCATCTCCGCCGTGCGCACCGACAGCGGCTCGACATCGGCCGGATCGAGGAAGCGGGTGAAGATATCCAGCCGATCGCGCTCCACCGGATAGGTGATCTGCGTTTCCTGGGCAAGATCCTCGGGGACGATATAGGGCCGTTGCGCCAGCGGATGCTGGTTGGCTACCGCGAGCAGGGCCTCGTAGGTGAACAGCGGCACATAGGTCACCCCCGAGAGGTCGACCGGATCGGCCGTCACTACCAGGTCCAGATCGCCACGGGCCAGCGCCGGCAGGGGCGCGAAGGAAAAGCCGGAGGCCAGGTCCAGCTCCACTTCCGGCCAGGAATCACGAAACTGGTCGATGGTCGGCATCAGCCACTGGAAGCAGCTGTGGCATTCGATGGCCATGTGCAGGCGACCCGCCGTACCCCCGACCAGACGCGCCAGGTCCCGCTCGGCACTGCGCAGGTGCGGCAACACCGCGTCTGCGGTCTGCAGCAGCCGCAGGCCGGCACTAGTGAAGCGAATGGGTTTGGTCTTGCGGATGAACAGCGGGGTCCCCAGGCGCTCTTCCAGTTCCTTGAACTGATGGGAGAGCGCGGACTGGGTCAGGTGCAGTCGCTCTGCGGCTTCCACCAGGCTGGAGGATTCACGGAGAGCATGCAGGGTTTTCAGGTGACGGAGTTCGAACATGGCGCTGGTACTGGAGACAAAGGCGCATCATGAAGACTTTTCATGGTGCTGCCTATGCTCTGACGCCTCTGGCCAGTCCTTGCCGGTTCGATTGCCGGGTGAGTTCCGACCGTCCCCGAGCGGATTGCCCACTCGGAGACAACTCTTCCCGGGTCTCAGGCCGCGTTGCTGCCCTTGGTGGCCTGGGCCGGTTCCGAATGCGCCAGGAAGTCTTCCAGGGCCGTCCGCTCGGCGTCGGTGAACACCAGGCCCAGCTTGGTCCGCCGCCAGAGCACGTCATCGGCGCGAGTGACCCACTCGTGACGCTGCAGGTATTCCACCTCACGCACATGCAGATCGGCGCCTAGCACCGCACCCAGCTCCTCCACGGAGCGCGTATCGCCCAGCAGGGTCCAGACGCGGCTACCGTAGGTGGTCGCCCAGCGTTGTGCCAGGGCGGGCGTCAGGCCGCTGACCTTGTCCAGCAATTCGCGGGTCAGCGCCTGGGGCGTGGTCATCTGCTCGCCACCGGGCAGCGGTGCCGAGGCGGTCCAGCTGTTGCCCAGCTGCGGAAAGAAAGGCTGCAGCTGCGCCATGGCCGATTCGGCCAGCTTGCGGTAGGTGGTCAGCTTGCCACCGAACACCGACAGCAGCGGCGCGCCCTGTTCCTCGGCCAGCGACAGGGTGTAGTCGCGGGTGATGGCCGAGGGGTTGTCCGATTCGTCGTCGCACAGCGGGCGCACGCCGGAGAAGGTGTGCAGCACATCGTCGCGGCTGAGTTGCTTGCGGAAGTGGGCGTTGGCCACCCCGAGGACGTAGTCGATTTCCTGGTCGGTGATGGTCACCTTGGCCGGATCGCCCTGGTACTCGCGATCCGTGGTCCCCACCATGGTGTACTGGCCGAGATAGGGGATGGCGAAGACGATACGGCGGTCTTCGTTCTGCATGATGTAGGCCTGCTCGCCTTCGTACAGCTTGGGCACGATGACGTGGCTGCCCTGGATCAGGCGGATGCCATAGGGCGATTTCTGCTGCAGGTCCTGGCGGATGAAGCTGGCGACCCAGGGGCCGGCGGCATTGACCAGGCCCTTGGCGCGGATCTGCTGGCGGCCCTGGGGCCCCTCGACCTCGACTTCCCAGTGACCCTCGACGCGCCGGGCGCTGACGCAGCGGGTGCGGGTGAGGATGTCGGCACCCTTGTCGCGCGCCTGCATGGCGTTGAGCACCACCAGGCGGGCGTCGTCCACCCAGCAATCGGAATATTCGAAGCCGCGCTTGATCTCGGCCTTGAGCGGCCCCTGGGCATCGAACTTCAGGCCACGGGAGCCCGGCAGCTTTTCGCGCTTGCCGAGGTGGTCATAAAGGAAGAGACCGGCACGGATCATCCAGGCCGGACGCAGGTGCGGACGGTGGGGCAGGACGAAGCGCATCGGCTTGACGATATGGGGCGCCTTGGCCAGCAGCACCTCACGCTCGGCGAGGGCTTCGCGCACCAGGCGGAATTCGTGATGTTCCAGGTAGCGCAAGCCACCATGGATCAGCTTGCTGCTGGCGGAAGAGGTATGGCTCGCCAAGTCGTCGCGTTCACAGAGAAACACCGACAGACCCCGACCGGCTGCATCGGCCGCGATGCCTACACCGTTGATGCCACCGCCGATGACGGCGAGATCGTAAGTCCGGGGAGTTGCAGTGGGTGCCTGGGCCATGGTGCCTCCTGTGAAACGAACATAATTATTCGGTTTCGAACATAATAGCCCAGCAAAAACTCAGGTTCTAGCCAAGCCTGTGGCTTAAGACCGCTAAAACGAAAAAAAACGAATATAGACAGAGGTGAGGCGACGAATGGTCGTCGCCTCGAGGGATCAGCGCGGACGCGCCACTTCGACCTTGACCTGCCACTCGCGCAGGCAGCGTGCGAAGGCCGGGGAAGGCTCCTGCTCCGTGAACAGCTGGTCGATCTGTTCCAGGCTGCCGAGGCGGATCATGGCGTTGCGGCCGAACTTGCTGGAGTCGGCGGCGAGAAACACCTGGCGGGCGTTATGGATGATGGCCTGGGAGACGCAGACTTCCTGGTAGTCGAAGTCCAGCAGGGTGCCGTCTTCGTCGATGCCGCTGATGCCCACCAGGGCGTAGTCGACCTTGAACTGCTTGATGAAGTCGGCCGTGGCCTGGCCCACCACGCCGCCATCGCTGCGCACCTTGCCGCTGGCGATCAGCACGTCGAAGTCGTCCTTGGCGCTGAGAATGTTGGCCACGTGCAGATTGTTGGTGATGACCTTGAGGCTGCGATGCCCGAGCAGGGCATGGGCGATGGCCTCGGTGGTGGTGCCGATATTGATGAACAGCGAGGCGTGGTCGGGCACGGCTGCGGCCACGGCTTCGGCGATCAGACGCTTTTCCTCGCGCATCTGGCCCGCTCTCATGCTGTATTCGGTGTTTTCCACGCTGGAGTCGTGGGCGGCGCCCCCGTGGTAGCGCCGTAGCAGCCCGGCTTCGGCGAGCTGATTGATGTCACGACGGATCGTCTGGGGGGTGACGGAGAAATGCTGGGCCAGCTCTTCGATGCTGACGTAGCCGCGCTCACGGACCAGTTCGAGAATCTGCTGTTGGCGAGGCGCCAGGCTCATTACGGCTTCCTTGAGGTGATCGAGTAAATTCACAGAGGATGCCGTAGCTCTATCCGGGTGGAAAGCGCTTGTCGCGCAAAGCAAGACCGGCGTCGGAAGACGCCGGCCTGGTGGGGGAGTCTTGCGGGAAGCGGCCCGGCAGGTGCCGGTCGCCTCCCGGTCGGATTCGACTCAGTCCAGCGCCCAGCCGCGGGTACGCTCGACGGCCTTCTTCCAGCCCTTGTACAGGGTGTCTCTCTTGGTCGGATCACAGGCCGGTTCGAATACGCGCTCGATGGTGCTCTTGCTGCGCAACTCGTCCAGGCTGCTCCAGAAGCCGGTGGCGAGACCGGCCAGGTAGGCCGCGCCGAGGGCGGTAGTCTCCTTCATTTCCGGCCGCTCGACCCGGGTGCCGAGCACGTCCGACTGGAACTGCATGAGGAAGTTGTTGGCGGTGGCGCCGCCGTCCACCCGCAGGGACTTCAGGGCTTCGCCGGCGTCCTGCTGCATGGCGTCCAGCACATCGCGGGTCTGGAAGGCGATGGATTCCAGGGTGGCGCGAATGATGTGGTCCACCTTGACGCCGCGGGTCAGGCCGAACAGCGCGCCGCGGGCATAGGGATCCCAATAGGGCGCGCCCAGGCCGGTGAAGGCCGGGACCAGGTAGACGCCGTTGCTGTCGGTCACCTTGGTGGCGAAATACTCGGAATCCAGGGAATCGTTGATCACCTTGAGTTCGTCACGCAGCCACTGGACGGTGGAGCCGCCGTTGAAGATGGCGCCTTCCAGGGCGTAGTTGACCTCGCCGCGGGGACCGCAGGCGATGGTGGTCAGCAGGCCGTGCTGGGACTGCACCGCCTTCTCGCCGGTGTTCATCAGCAGGAAGCATCCGGTGCCATAGGTGTTCTTGGCCTGGCCCGGCTCCACGCACATCTGGCCGAACAGGGCCGCCTGCTGGTCGCCGGCGATACCGGCGATGGGGATGCCGGTGGTCTGGCCGCTACCCAGGTGCGCCTGGCCATAGACCTCGGAAGAGGACTTCACCTCAGGCAGCATCTCGCGCGGGATGTCCAGCACCTCGAGCATGGTGGCGTCCCACTCGCGCTTGTGGATATCGAACAGCAGGGTGCGCGAGGCGTTGGTGTAGTCGGTCACGTGGGCCTGACCCTGGGTCATCTTCCAGATCAGCCAGGTGTCCACGGTGCCGAACAGCAGTTCGCCGCGGCGGGCGCGTTCACGGCTGCCTTCGACGTGGTCGAGGATCCACTTGATCTTGGTGCCCGAGAAATAGGGGTCGATCACCAGGCCGGTGGTCTTGCGGATATGGTCTTCCATGCCGTCGCGCTTGAGCTGGTCGCAGATCGCGGTGCTCTGGCGGCTCTGCCAGACGATGGCGTTATAGATGGGACGACCGGTGGTCTTGTCCCAGACGATGGCGGTTTCACGCTGATTGGTGATGCCGATGGCCGCGATCTGCTCGTTGCTGATGCTGGCCTGGGCCAGGGCCTCGACGAACACAGCGCTCTGGGTGGCCCAGATCTCCATGGGATCGTGCTCGACCCAGCCGGCCTGCGGATAGATCTGCGCGAATTCGCGCTGGGCGATGGTCACCACGTTGGCATTGCGGTCCAGCACGATGGCGCGCGAACTGGTGGTGCCCTGGTCGAGCGCGACGATGTACTGCTTGTTCTGGTCGGTCATGGTCTTGTTCCTTATTGTGATTCGCGGCGATCAGGACGCTTTGGAGGCGGAGGTCACTTCGGTGCGGGCACTTTCCTCGGCCTTGGCCGGAACGTCGCAGGCACCGGAGGCCAGGCCGGGCAGATGGCGGCAGATCAGCGCCTTGTAACCGGCGGCGCCCAGGCAGGCACCGACGATGGGGCCGAAGATGGGAACCAGGAAGTAGGGGATGTCACGGCCACCGGTGAAGGCGATCTCGCCCCAGCCGGCAAAGAAGGTCATCAGCTTGGGTCCGAAATCCCGCGCCGGGTTCATTGCGAAGCCGGTCAGCGGGCCCATGGAGCCGCCGATCACGGCGATCAGCAGGCCGATCAGCAGGGGCGCGAGCGGGCCGCGGGGCAGACCGTTGCCGTCGTCGGTGAGGGCCATGATCATGGCCAGCAGGATCGCCGTGATGACGGCTTCGACGAGGAACGCCTGGCCAATCGACAGGGAAGGATGGGGATAGGTGGAGAAAACGCCGGCCAGCTCCAGGCTCGCCTGGCTGCCGCGGACCATGTTGTGGGCCTGTTCATAATCGAAAAACAGGCTGCTGTAGAGGCCGTAGACCAGAGCCGCGCCGCAGAAGGCACCGGCGACCTGGGCCAGGATGTAGGCGGGCACCTTGCGTCTTTCGAAGCCGCCGAACAGCCAGAGGGCGATGGTGACGGCCGGGCTGAGATGCGCGCCGGAGACCCCGGCGGACAGGTAGACCGCCATGCTCACACCCACGCCCCAGATGATGCTGATTTCCCACAGGCCGAGGGTGGCACCGCCGACCTTCGCGGCCGCCACGCAACCTGTACCGAAAAAGATGAGGAGGGCTGTGCCGAGGAATTCGGCGATGCATTGACCGCGTAGCGTTGGAGCGAGAAGAGTACTCATGGAGGAGCCTCGTGGTTGTTGTATTTATAGGTGGCCAGGGAGCCATTTGTTCGCAACCGAAAATCTAATTTCAAATATGAAAACTGTCAAAGCTCCTGAGCGCAAAAACAGTGACGACGTTCGACAATTCATTGCCGATGCGACGCCGCCTGCTATTTTGGTCATAGGACTTCTGGCGACAACCGGCCCGTTGGCAGGTCTCAAGAGGTAGCCGTTGCGGCCAGGGATCATCAGGGGTCTGGTGCCCGCGCGACGGCGACGCTCGCTGTTTTTCTTCTTCTGCTCAGGTAGCGCGCATGCCCCTAGAATTTCATCAGGTCGATGCCTTCACCGATCAGCCCTTTCGCGGCAATCCCGCCGCGGTCTACCGCCTGGACAGCTGGCCAGCCGACGAGCTGCTGCAGCGGATCGCCACCGAGCACAATCTTTCGGAAACCGCCTTCGTAGTGCAGGAGGGAGATACCTGGCGCATCCGCTGGTTTACCCCGCGGACCGAGGTGCCCCTGTGTGGCCATGCCACCCTGGCCGCGGCGCATGTCCTGTTCGAGGTGTATGGCGAGGCGGGCGACCGCCTGGCGTTCATCAGCCAGTCCGGCGTCCTGCGCGTGTTTCGCGAAGTGGACGGCCTGCTGGCGCTGGATTTCCCTGCGCTAGTGCCCACGGAGCTGGGGGTGACCCCCGAACTGGAGCGTGCCCTGCGGGTATCACCGGTGGATGCCCTGGCGGCGGACAAGCTGCTGGTGCTGTTGGAATCGGAACAGGCGGTGCGTGACTGCAAGCCGGATCTGGCAGCCATCGCCCGGCTGCCCTGGCAGGGCGTCATCGTGACCGCGCGTGGCCAGGAGGTCGACTTCGTGTCGCGCTTCTTCGCCCCTGCGGTGGGCGTGGACGAGGATCCCGTCACCGGTTCGGCGCACTGCAGCCTGATTCCCTATTGGTCGCGGCGATTGGCCAAGCGGATGCTCACCGCCCAGCAGCTTTCGGCGCGGGGTGGGCAGCTCAGGTGTCGGCTGGAAGGGGATAGGGTCAGCATCGCCGGACGCGCGGTAACGGTCATGCGCGGGCAGCTGCTGCTGTGATGGGGAGACCTCGGCGGCCAGGGTGCGGCCGAGGTCTTCGGCTCCGGATCAGGCGTGCAGTGGCGGCTTGATGAGGAATTCGAGCAGCGCCTTCTGGGCATGCAGGCGATTTTCGGCTTCGTCCCAGACCACGGCGCGCGGGTCGTCCAGCAGGGTATGGCTGATCTCTTCGCCGCGATGCGCCGGCAGGCAATGCATGAAGAGGACATCCGGCGCGGCGCCATCGAGCAACTCGGCGGTGACCTGGTAGGGCTTGAAGGCCGCCAGGCGCAGGCGGGTTTCCTCTTCCTGGCCCATGGAGGTCCAGACGTCGGTGCTGACCAGGTGCGCCTGGGCCACGGCCTCGCGCGGATCCCGGGTCAACCGGACGCGCTCGCCGGCGCGTTCGAGAAAGCGCGGATTGGGCTCGTAGCCTTCCGGGCAGGCGATGCGCAGATTGAAGTCGAGCTGTTCGGCCGCCTCGATATAGCTGTTGCACATGTTGTTGCCGTCGCCGATCCAGGCCACGGTCTTGCCACGGATATCGCCGCGGTGCTCGAAGAAGGTCTGCATGTCCGCCAGCAGCTGGCAGGGGTGCAGATCGTCCGACAGGCCATTGATCACCGGCACCTGGGAATGGGCGGCGAAGGTGGTCAGCATCTCGTGGGCGTAGGTGCGGATCATCACGCCGTCGAGCATGCTCGACATGACGCGAGCGCTGTCCGGGACGGGCTCGCCACGGCCGAGCTGGGTGTCCCGAGACGAGAGGAAGATCGCCTGGCCACCGAGCTGGATCATGCCGGCCTCGAAGGAGAGGCGGGTGCGGGTGGAGGCCTTCTCGAAGATCATGCCCAGGACGCGATTGCGCAGGGGCTCATGCAGCACGCCCCTGTTACGCAGGGCCTTGAGCTCGATGCCGCGTGCGATGAGTTGCCGGAGTTCCTCGGGGGAACAGTCCATGAAAGAAAGAAAGTGGCGAACCGTCATTTCGTTACCCTAGCGTCCCGTCCCGGTAACGGCCGTCCATGGAGGGCGCGGCGAACCTGAGAGCATGCCGTTTCAAACGGCGGAAAGACCAAAGGCGAAATGGTATAAGTTCATGTCGCATTTTACCACCATCCCAGCCTAGGCCCTTCGTTTCGAGCGGCTAGCCTGGGACGGGGTAGCGAAGGGGCGGTGCCTTACAGCAGGTCAGCGGGGACGTTGCCGCCGTTGTCGGCCAGCTTCTGCAGAACGGCCTTGTGCAGCCACATGTTCATCTGGGCGGAGTCGCCCATCTTGTCGGCGGGGCAGTTCAGTTCCTTGGCCAGCTCCTGGCGGGCGGTCAGGCTGCTGTCCAGGTCGAGCAGCTTGAGCAGGTCGACGATGGAGGTCTTCCAGTTGAGCTGTTCGCCTTTCTGGGCGGCCAGACCGTCAAGCTTGGCGGCGACGTCCACCTGGCTCATGGGGGTGGCGCCGGTCGGGGCGGCCGGGCTGCCGGCGGGTGCGGCGGTATCGGTCGCGCCGGTGGTGGGCGCAGCGGCGGGGGTATCCGCATGGGCTTCACCAATGCCGAGCTTCGAGAGGATCTTGCTGAACAGGCTCATGGAGTTCTCCTGGGTCTTGGATCAGGCGCACCGAGCGGCGCCTACCCTTAACCTGACCACGGCCCGGGCGCCAAAGTTTTGCCTGGCGCCGCTCGGGATGGTCATGGTGCTGGCGAACGGCCGGGTCGGAACGTGGTCGATTGCCAGGTCGAGCCGCGCCTGTCACGGGCTGGACGTCGCGGAAATCCCGGCGTTCCACCGGCCTTTCCGTTACAATCGTCCCACCGTATTAGCGAGGTGCATCGTGGACATCATCGATACCATCAAAGACCAGATTGCCAACAATCCCGTGCTGCTCTACATGAAGGGTTCGCCGAACGCGCCTCAGTGCGGCTTCTCTTCCCGTGCCGCTCAGGTGCTGATGGCCTGTGGCGAGAAATTCGCCTACGTCGACATCCTGCAGAATCCGGAAATCCGCGCCAATCTGCCCAAGTACGCCAACTGGCCGACCTTCCCCCAGCTGTGGGTCGGTGGTGAACTGGTCGGCGGCAGCGATATCCTCGCCGAACTCTACGAGAAGGGCGAATTGCAGACCCTGATCAAGCAAGCCGTGGAAACCAAGGACGCCTGAGTCCCTGGTCCACAAAAAAGCCCGCAATGTGCGGGCTTTTTTGTGGGCATCTGCCCGATCAATCGTCGTCGTCGTGCATCTGCGACTGGATGTAGTTCTCGATCCCGACACTGGCGATGAGGCTCAGCTGGGTTTCCAGCCAGTCGATGTGCTCTTCCTCGGATTCGAGAATGTCCTTGAGCATGTCGCGGCTGACGTAGTCCCGTACGCTTTCGCAGTAGGTGATGGCTTCACGCAGGTCGGCCACGGCGCTGATTTCCAGGCGCAGGTCGCACTGGATCATCTCCTGAGTGTTCTCGCCGATCATCAGCTTGCCCAGGTCCTGCAGATTGGGCAGGCCTTCCAGGAACAGGATGCGCTCGATCAGGCGATCGGCGTGCTTCATCTCGTCGATGGATTCCTTGTACTCGTGATGGCCGAGTTTGCGGATACCCCAGTCGTTGTACATCCGCGAATGCAGGAAGTACTGGTTGATGGCCACCAGTTCGTTGCCGAGGATCTTGTTCAAATGCTGGATGACGGTGATATCGCCTTTCATGGCCGGACCTGCGAATGGGGTGGGATTGCCGGCAGTCTGAGCGTGGAACAGTCCTTTGTCAAAAGCTTAAGTTGTTGAAAAATCGACGAAAATCGAACGGTAATCGGAAGCTTTTCCATCCTTTCCGTAAGCGTTTGATTAGACAATAAAAAAGCCGGACCCAGGTTCCGGCTTTTTTTACAGGGCTCGCGCTCAGGCGCGCGGCACGTCCAGCGCGTAGGCGAGCTGCTGGGCGCCGTGCAGTTCGCCGAGGGTTTCCTTGACCACCTGCTTGGCCAGGCAGGCGCACTTGCCGCACTGAGTGGCGCAACCGGTGCTTTCCCGAACTTCCCGATAACTGCAGCAGCCCTCGTAGATGGCTTCACGGATCTGCTTGTCGGTCACGCCACGGCAAAGACACACGTACATGGATCGCCTGCTGTATGAGTGGAGGTGCCGCCAAAGCTAATGACAATGAGAATGATTGTCAAAGTTGTAGGCGGCAAAATCTCATCAAAGGCAGGATCGGCGACGGACGGTCAGTCGAGATCGACCCAGCCACCCATCTCCCGCCAGCGATTGACGATGCCGCAGAACAGCTCGGCGGTCTTCTCGGTGTCGTAGCGGGCGGAGTGGGCTTCGCGGTTATCGAATTCGATGCCGGCCGCCTGACAGGCCTTGGCCAGCACCGTCTGGCCATAGGCCAAGCCGGCGAGGGTCGCGGTATCGAAGCTGGAGAAGGGGTGGAAGGGATTGCGCTTCAGGCCGCAGCGCAACACCGCGGCATTGAGGAAGCCCAGGTCGAAGCTGCTGTTGTGGCCGACCAGGATGGCCCTCTTGCAGCCGCTGGACTTGAGCGACTTGCGCACGCCCTTGAAGATCTCGCTGAGCGCCTGCTCTTCACCCACCGCCATGCGCAGCGGATGGTCGAGCTTGATGCCGGTGAATTCCAGCGCCGCCGCCTCGATGTTGGCGCCGGCGAAGGGTTCGACGCGGAAGAAGTAGGTGTGATCCGGATAGAGCACGCCTTCCTCGTCCATGGCCACGGTGGTGGCGGCGATTTCCAGCAGGGCATCGGTGGCGGCGTTGAAGCCGCCGGTCTCGACATCCACCACCACCGGCAGGTAGCCGCGGAAGCGGCGGGCCATGGGGATGCGCGAGTCGGACATCGGCTGGCTGGCGTCCAGTTCGTCGCTGAAGGTCTCGTCCATGCTCATGCACCCACCTCCAGGCGCCAGCGCAGGGTCTCGCCGGCGCGCAGCGGAATCACCTCGTGGTCACCGAAGGGCAGGGAAGCCGGCGCCTGCCAGTCCTCGCGCACCAGGGTGACGGTTTCGGCATTGCGCGGCAGGCCGTAGAAATCGGCACCGAAGTGGCTGGCGAAGCCTTCCAGGCGGTCGAGGGCATCGCGGCTCTCGAACGCCTCGGCATAGAGCTCCAGGGCGCCATAGGCGGTATAGCAGCCGGCGCAGCCGCAGGCCGCTTCCTTGGCGTGACGCGCGTGGGGCGCCGAATCGGTGCCTAGGAAGAACTTGGGATTGCCGCTGGTGGCGGCGTCCAGCAGGGCGCTCTGGTGGGTGTTGCGCTTGAGGATCGGCAGGCAGTAGAAGTGCGGCCGGATCCCGCCCACCAGCATGTGGTTGCGGTTGTACAGCAGGTGGTGGACGGTGATGGTGGCGCCGACGTTGGCCGGGGCCTCGCGCACGAAGGCGGCGGCGTCACCGGTGGTGATGTGCTCGAACACCACCTTGAGCGTCGGGAAGCGCTGGACGATGCGCACCAGGTGCTCGTCGATGAATTTCTTCTCGCGGTCGAAGACGTCCACCTCGGCGTGGGTGACCTCGCCGTGCACCAGCAGCGGCAGGCCGATCTCGGCCATGGCTTCCAGCGTCGGGAAGAGATTGTCCAGCGAGGTCACGCCGGAATCGGAGTTGGTGGTGGCGCCGGCCGGATAGAGCTTGGCGGCATACACGAAGCCACTGGCCTTGGCGGCGCGGACGTCTTCCGGGCTGGTGCGGTCGGTGAGATAGAGCACCATCAGCGGCTCGAAGCGGCTGCCGGCCGGGCGTGCCGCCAGGATGCGCTCGCGATAGGCGGCGGCCTGCTCCGCATTGCGCACCGGCGGTACCAGGTTGGGCATGACGATGGCGCGACCGAATTCCCGGGCGGCGTCGGCGACGGTCTGCTGCAAGGCGGCGCCGTCGCGCAGGTGAATGTGCCAGTCATCGGGACGGGCAAGGGTGATCCGGTCGGTCATGCGGGATTCCAGGCTGCGGGAAAGTAGGGAAATGCTACCGGAAAAGGGGGTAGCCGGCACCCGTGCGGCGGGACCGCGCTCAAGTTTTCCGCGTCCTTGACCGATAAGAACCCCAGGTACTTTTTCTTTCCGGAGTCCGACGTGCGCCCGCGTTACCTCTTCCTTTCCTGTCTGCTGCTCGCCGTTCCGGTCTGGGGGATGACCTTCCAGAGCCGGCTCGAGAGCGTGGAATGGAAGGTGGAGGGTGACATCTTCGCCTGTCGCCTGCTGCAGCCCATCCCGCGCTTCGGCAGTGGTGGCTTCCTGCGCCGCGCGGGCGAGTCCACGGTGTTCGAATTGCGGCCCAATGGCCAGTGGTTGCCGGCGGGCAGCGCCAGCCTGAAGGCGGCGGCGGTGCCCTGGAAGCCGGGGCTGGGCGATATCAGCCTTGGCTCGGTCAAGGTGGTTGAGGGCGAGCAGGCGCTGGCCACCAGCGCGCAGCAGGCGCAGCGCCTGCTGGCGGGGCTGATGGAGGGGCGCATGCCCCAGGTGAGTCGCTCGGGGGCCCTGGACGACCGCGTCGAGGTGCGACTGTTGCCAGTGCGCTTCGAACCGGCCTACCAGCAATTCCAGGCCTGCACCCAGAAGCTGCTGGCGGTCAACTTCGAGCAGATCCGCCATTCCCAGGTCAATTTCCCGGGCGGTGGCGATACCCTCGACGACCTCGCCAAGGCCAAGCTCGACCTCATCGACGAATACCTGAACGCCGATCCGACGGTCAATCATGTCATCGTCTCCGGCTACAGCGATAATCAGGGCACCCGCCTGGACAACCGCCAGGAATCGCGGCTGCGCGCCATCGCGGTGATGGAGTACCTCAAGAGCAAGGGCTTCGCCGCGGAGCAGATCGAATTGCGCTTCTTTGGCGAGCAGTACCCCGTGGCGCCCAACACCAGCAAGGCCAATCGCGCGCTCAACCGCCGGGTGACCCTGGTGTTCTCGCGGGTCCCGCCGAGCGGCGAGCCGCCGGCTGCGCCAGCCACCAGTACCGCGGCCAATCCGCCCGAATCGCTGGCGCCCACCCCGGCACCGCCGGCCAAGCCCAAGGGCTGACCCGCCCCGACCGCATGTCGCCCAGACATCAGAGTGCGTCGCGCCCCTGTAAAAGCAGCGAGGCGACCAGTAGAATTGTCGCTTTCCGACTCAACGCAATACACGGGAGCGAACGGCATGGCGGATGTGAAGAAGGTAGTCCTGGCGTATTCCGGCGGCCTGGACACCTCGGTGATCCTCAAGTGGCTGCAGGATACCTATAACTGCGAAGTGGTGACCTTCACCGCTGACCTCGGCCAGGGCGAGGAAGTCGAACCGGCACGTGCCAAGGCCAAGGCCATGGGCGTCAAGGAAATCTACATCGACGACCTGCGCGAAGAATTCGTCCGCGACTTCGTCTACCCGATGTTCCGTGCCAATACCGTCTACGAAGGCGAGTACCTGCTGGGTACCTCCATCGCCCGTCCGCTGATCGCCAAGCGCCTGATCGAGATCGCCAACGAGACCGGCGCCGACGCCATCTCCCACGGCGCCACCGGCAAGGGCAACGACCAGGTGCGCTTCGAGCTGGGCGCCTACGCCCTCAAGCCGGGCGTCAAGGTGATCGCGCCCTGGCGCGAGTGGGACCTGCTGTCCCGCGAGAAGCTGATGGACTACGCCGAAAAGCATCAGATCCCGATCGAGCGCCACGGCAAGAAGAAGTCGCCGTACTCCATGGACGCCAACCTGCTGCACATCTCCTACGAGGGCGGCGTGCTGGAAGACACCTGGACCGAGCATGAAGAAGACATGTGGCGCTGGACCAAGTCGCCGGAAGCCGCGCCGGATACCCCGACCTATCTCGAGCTGACCTACCGCAACGGTGACATCGTCGCCATCGACGGCAAGGAACTGAGCCCGGCCACCGTGCTGGCCGAACTGAACCGCATCGGCGGCGAGAACGGCATCGGTCGCCTGGACATCGTCGAGAACCGCTATGTGGGCATGAAGTCCCGTGGCTGCTACGAGACCCCCGGTGGCACTATCATGCTCAAGGCCCACCGCGCCATCGAGTCCATCACCCTCGACCGCGAGGTGGCCCACCTCAAGGACGAACTGATGCCCAAGTACGCCAGCCTGATCTACACCGGCTACTGGTGGAGCCCCGAGCGGCTGATGCTGCAGCAGATGATCGACGCCTCCCAGGCCAACGTGAACGGCGTGGTGCGCCTGAAGCTGTACAAGGGCAACGTCATCGTCGTCGGCCGCAAGTCCGACGAGTCGCTGTTCGACGCCAACATCGCCACCTTCGAAGAAGACGGCGGCGCCTACAACCAGGCGGACGCGGCGGGCTTCATCAAGCTCAACGCCCTGCGCATGCGCATCGCCGCAGGCAAGGGCCGCACCCTGCTGTAAGGGTCGCCTGGCAACGCAAAACCCCAGCCTCGGCTGGGGTTTTTTATGGCTTACAGATCGAAGTCGTACTCGGAAATCTGCCGCTTCAGGCGGCGCTCTTCGAGCATGTTGTCGATCAGCCGCCGCTTGGTCAGGTTGGTCTTGCTGACGACGGGTTCGACGGTCTCGGGCGCTTCGCCATCGGTCTCGAAATCATCGTCTACATCGATATCGCTTTTGTCTTCGGCCATTGGTAACTCCTGCAAGGCTGGACAGGATCACACGCACTCATCGACAGGGCTGCGGGACCTTTTCGCGCACCTTATAACGACAAAGCAGGGGCCGGTAAAAAAGATTTTTTCAATCGCCAAAGGGCTTTGACAGGCCCTTTTTCAATCGTCAGAGGTTTTCGCCTTGTATTCGCAGAGATCCTCGATCCGGCAGCTGCCGCAGCGGGGCTTGCGCGCCTGGCAGACATAGCGGCCGTGCAGGATCAGCCAGTGGTGGGCATCCAGCAGGAAATCCTTGGGCACCACCTTGAGCAGCCTGAGTTCGACCTCCACCACGTTCTTGCCGGGTGCCAGATTGGTTCTGTTGCTGACCCGGAAGATATGGGTGTCCACCGCCATGGCGAGCTGGCGGAAGGCGGTGTTGAGCACCACGTTGGCCGTCTTGCGGCCCACGCCGGGCAGCGCCTCCAGTTCCTCGCGGGTCTGGGGCACCTCGCCGCCATGGCGCTCCAGCAGCAGCCGGCAGGTCTCGATGACGTTCTTGGCCTTGCTGTTATAGAGGCCGATGGTCTTGATGTACTCCGACAACCCCTCCACGCCCAGGTCCAGGATGGCCTGGGGGGTGTTGGCCACCGGATAGAGGCGGGCGGTGGCCTTGTTGACGCTGACATCGGTGGCCTGGGCGGAGAGGATCACCGCGATCAGCAACTCGAACGGCGAGGCGTAGGCCAGTTCCGTCTTGGGATCGGGATTGTCCTCGTGCAGGCGGCGAAAGATCTCCAGGCGTTTGGCGGCGTTCATGGGCTGTTCGGGTTTTCCAGTGCGGCAAGACGGTGGGCAGCCTGCTGAGCGGCGCCGCGCAGGGCAGCCAGTTGAGCGCTCTGCTCGGGGGTGGGCGCGCTACCGAAGGCGCGCTCGGCCTTGGTCAGCTGGGCACGCGCCAGGGTGGCGGCGATGCGTGCCTGCTTGAGGGCGGCGGGGTCGGTGGCTGGCGTCGCCAGGGCCGGCGCCCTGGCGGTGGCCGCTCCACGCTGCGCGCTGTCCAGGGCCACCTGGGCCTGCTCGGCGGCTTCGCGCAGTTGCTGCACCTGGGCCTCCAGGGCCGGTGTGCCGTACTGCGCCAGTTGCCGTTCGGCCTTTTGCAGGGCGACCCGGGCCATGGCGGCGGCGATCTTCAAGGGTTTGAGCGCAGCGTCCGCGGTGGCCGGCGTCTCCGCCGGCGTGCTGACTGCAGGAGGCACCTGCCGCCGCTGGCGTTCGGCCTCCAGGCGCTCGCGGTCGCGCTGCAGGCGCGCCTGGCGGGCGTCGAAGCGGCGGCGGTAGTACTGCGCGCGGCGACGCTCCGCCGGGCGATCGACCGGGGCCGGTACCGCCACCAGGTCGATGCAGTCCACCGGGCAGGGTGCCAGACACAGTTCACAACCGCTGCATTCGCTCTCGATGACGGTGTGCATCAGCTTGGCTGCGCCAAGGATGGCGTCGGTGGGGCAGACCTGGATGCACTTGGTGCAGCCGATGCAGTCGGCCTCGCGAATCACCGCGCGCTGGCTGGGCGTTATCGGATAGGGCGAGTCCAGGGGCAGTGCCGGACGCTGGAGCAGCGCCGAAAGCTCGAGGATGGTGGCCGTGCCGCCGGGTGGACACTTGTTGTGCGCTTCGCCCGCGGCGATGCCCGCCGCATAGGGCTGGCAACCGGGATGGCCGCACTTGCCGCACTGGGTCTGCGGCAAGAGGGCGTCGATGGCGGTGATGAGGTTGGTTTGGGCGTTCATGGCTTGCACTTGAAAGGACGGCGCCCTGGGGCGCCGTCGCTATCACATCACCCGCTGGCCGGGCTTGGCGCCGCTGTCGGGGCTGAGCAGGTGGATCTCGGTACCGCCGGGGCCGGCGGCCAGGACCATGCCTTCGGAGACGCCGAACTTCATCTTGCGCGGCGCCAGGTTGGCGACGTACAGGGTCAGGCGGCCTTCGAGCTGGCTCGGCTCCGGATAGGCGCTCTTGATGCCGGAGAAGACGTTGCGCTTGGCATCGCCGATGTCCAGGGTCAGGCGCAGCAGCTTGTCGGCACCCTCGACGAATTCGGCCTTCTCGATCAGGGCGATGCGCAGATCGACCTTGGAGAAGGTGTCAAAGTCGATGGTCTCGGCCAGCGGGGCCTTGGTCAGTTCGCCGTTGCCGGCGGGCTGGGGTGCGGCCTGGGCGGCCAGGTCTTCCTTGGAAGCGTCGATCATGGTCTGCACCTTGGCGGGTTCGATGCGGGTGAGCAGGGGCTGGAAGGCATTGAGCTGATGATTGGCCAGGCGCGTGTCCAGGTCGGCCCAGGTCAGGGGGGCGACATTGAGGAAGCTCTCGGCGGCAGCGACCAGGTTGGGCAGCACCGGCTTGAGCAGGATCGCCAGCTGGCGGAAGAGCTCGATGCCCTGGGCGCAGATGGCCTGGACCTCATCCTGCTTGCCGTCCTGCTTGGCCAGACTCCAGGGCGCCTTATCGGCGATCCAGGCGTTGGCGCGATCGGCCAGGGCCATGATCTCGCGCATGGCGCGGCCGAAGTCGCGGGTCTCATAGGCCTCGGCGATGCTCGGCGCGGCGGCGCGGAAGGCGGCTTCCAGCTCGGGCGCGGCCTGGGCGTCCACCAGCAGGCCGGCGTTGCCCTTGTGAATGAAGCCGGCGCAGCGGCTGGCGATGTTGACCACCTTGCCCACCAGGTCGGAGTTGACCTTCTGCACGAAGTCTTCGAGGTTCAGGTCGATGTCTTCGACGTGACGCGAGAGCTTTGCGGCGAAGTAGTAGCGCAGGTACTCGGGATTGAGGTGATCCAGGTAGGTGCGCGCCTTGATGAAGGTGCCACGGGACTTGGACATCTTCTGGCCGTCGACGGTAAGGAAGCCGTGGACGTTGAGCGCGGTCGGCTTGCGATAGCCGGCGCCTTCGAGCATGGCCGGCCAGAACAGCGCGTGGAAGTTGACGATGTCCTTGCCGATGAAGTGGTACAGCTCGGCAGTGCTGTCCTTGTTCCAGAAGGCATCGAAGTCCAGGTCGTCGCGGCGATCGCAGAGATTCTTGAAGCTGGCCATGTAGCCGATGGGGGCGTCCAGCCAGACATAGAAGTACTTGCCCGGGGCGTCGGGAATCTCGAAGCCGAAGTAGGGCGCATCCCGGGAGATGTCCCACTCCTGCAGGCCGGCGTCCAGCCATTCGGCGATCTTGTTGGCGACCGATTCCTGCAGGGCGCCGCCGCGGGTCCAGCCCTTGAGCATGTCGGTGAAATCGGGGAGCTTGAAGAAGAAGTGCTCGGATTCACGCAGCACCGGGGTCGCGCCGGAGATGGCCGACTTGGGATCTTTCAGCTCGGTGGGCGCATAGGTGGCGCCGCACTTCTCGCAGTTGTCGCCGTACTGGTCGGCGCTGCCGCACTTGGGACAGGTGCCCTTGATGAAGCGATCGGCCAGGAACATCTGTTTGTCCGGGTCGAAATACTGGGTGACCGGACGGGTGGCGATGTGGCCGTTTTCGCGCAGCTTCAGGTAGATGGCGCGCGACAGCTCGCGATTCTCTTCCGCATGGGTGGAATGGAAGTTGTCGAAGGCCACGCCGAAGTCGGCGAAATCGGCGCTGTGCTCGCGCTTGACGTTGTCGATCAGCTGTTCGGGCGTGATGCCCTCGCGTTCGGCGCGCAGCATGATGGCCGAGCCGTGGGCGTCGTCGGCGCAGACATAGAGGCACTGGTTGCCGCGCAGCCGCTGAAAGCGCGCCCAGATGTCGGTCTGGATGTACTCGACCATGTGGCCGAGGTGGATGGAGCCGTTGGCATAGGGCAGGGCGCTGGTGACGAGAATCTTGCGGGGCTCGGTCATGGTCTTGGCTGGATCGCGACGCTGATAAGGTGACCGACCATCATAGCGAAATGGCCGGTCGGTTTCATCCGTGGGGATGGGCGGGTGCAGGTCCGGACTTAGAGATCCGCCAGCTGCCAATACAGGGCACTGACCATGGCGGCACCCAGGGCGGCGCTGCGGGCACCGTTCCAGCCGACGTCCGGGCGGGGATCGTTGGCGTTGTCCTTGAACGGCAATTCCAGGGTCAGCGCCAGGCAGCCATGGGTATGACCGACGTACTTGGTGGCGAGCTTGAGGGTCTCGCTGCCGAAGTGGCCGCGGGGATAGCCGTACTGGGTCTGGAAGTCCGGGCTGGCGCGCTGGAAGCGCTGCAGGAAGGCCCGTTGCTCGGCTTCCTCGCGCTCGCCGAAGTTGGGCAGGCCGTTGCAGCCGTCGACGAAGACATAGGGCAGGGCTTCGTCACCGTGGATGTCGAGGAACAGATCGCAGCCGCTCGCCGCGATGGCCCGGCGTACCGCCAGCACCTCGGGGCTGCGTCCTTCGTCCGGCTCCAGCCATTCCCGGTTGAGGTTGGCACCGGCGGCGTTGGTGCGCAGATTGCCCAGGGCCGAACCATCGGGATTCATGTTCGGCACCACGTGCAGCACCGCGTGCTCCAGCAGCTTGCCGCCCACCGGATCGCCCTGGTGTTCGCCCAGGCCCAGCAGCCGGCGCAGCAGGCCTTCGACGAACCACTCGGCCATGGGCTCGCCGGGGTGCTGGCGGGCGATGATCCAGATGTTCTTCTTGCCGGCGCCCGGCGTGCCGATGCGCAGCAGGTCCAGCGAACGCCCCAGCAGCGAACGGCCGACGGTTTCCAGACGGACGGCGGGATGCCGCTGGGCTTCGCCCACGAAGGCCAGGTGGCGGCTCTCCGGATAGGGCTCGAAATAGGCGAAGAACAGGCTGTCGTGCTCCGGGGTGACCGTCCAGCTCAGGGTCTTGCCGTCATAGCGGCTGGGGATGCGGAACCACTGCTGGCCGCAATAGCTGGCCACCACCCCATAGTCGCGCCAACCTTCGGGGTAGGCGCACTCGCCGGCGTTGTCGAAGCTCAGTTGGCAGGGCAGGCCGCGGGCGCCTTCGAGACGGAAATGGAACCACTGGGTGAAGGGCGAGGCGGTGTCCGGGCGGATGCGCAGGCGGATGTCGGCGTGGTCGGCCAGGGACAGCACCTCGACGGCGCCGCTGTCGAAGGTGGAACTGATGTGCAGGGAAGAGGCGTTCACGCAGGGCTCCACGGGCGAGGGGAAAGCCGGGAGTGTAGCGCCGCGTGGATAGGCTTTAGCAAGGACAGTGGGTAGCATAGGCCGCAGCTTCTCTTTCCTATCCGCTGTTTCCGGGAGTCTGCATGACCGCTCCGACTCGCGAGGCCATCGAGGCCGCGCTGCGCCAGTATCACGATCCCTATCTCGAACAGGACCTGCTCAGCGCCGGTGCCCTGCGCGACCTCGCGCTGGACGGTGGCCGGGTGCGCGCCCGCTTCGAGCTGGGCTATGCCGCCGGACTGTTCAAGGGTGGCCTGGCCCAGGTGCTCAAGACCGCGCTGGAGAACGTGCCCGGGGTCGACACCGCCGAGATCCAGGTCGACTGCATAATCGCGCCCCACGCCGCCCAGCCGCAGCTGGAAGCCATGGGCAACGTCAAGAACATCATCGCCGTGGCCTCGGGCAAGGGCGGGGTGGGCAAGTCCACCACCGCCGCCAACCTGGCGCTGGCGCTGGCCCGCGAAGGCGCCCGGGTCGGCGTGCTGGACGCCGACATCTATGGTCCCAGCCAGGGCATCATGTTCGGCTTCGCCGAGGGCACCCGTCCCGAGGTGCGCGACGAGAAGTGGTTCATCCCGCTGCAGGCCCATGGCGTCGAGGTCATGTCCATGGCCTTCCTGACCAACGACAAGACCCCGGTGGCCTGGCGTGGCCCCATGGTCTCCGGCGCCCTGATCCAGCTGATCACCCAGACCGCCTGGAATGACCTCGACTACCTGGTGATCGACATGCCCCCGGGCACCGGCGACATTCAGCTGACCCTGGCGCAGAAGGTGCCGGTGGCCGGCGCGGTGATCGTCACCACGCCCCAGGACCTGGCTCTGCTGGACGCCAAGAAGGGCGTGGAGATGTTCCAGAAGGTCAACATCCCGGTGCTCGGCGTGGTGGAAAACATGGCGGTGCACATCTGCTCCAACTGCGGCCACGCCGAGCACCTGTTCGGCGAAGGCGGCGGCGGCCGGCTGGCCGAGCAGTACGGCGTGGATCTCCTGGCCTCGCTGCCGCTGGCCATGGCCATCCGCGAGCAGGCCGACGCCGGGCGCCCCACCGCCATCGCCGATCCCGACAGCCAGATCGCACTGATCTACCAGGAACTGGCGCGCAAGGTCGGGGCCCGCATTGCCCTGGGCGGTCAGGCCGGCGGCGGCATGCCGACCATCACCGTGAGCGACGACTGATTTCGTCCGTTCGCCTTTGAGACCGCGCTGCGATCCTCTAGAATGCGCGGTCAATTTTTTCGCCCCGGAGCCAGACCTGCCATGAGCATCAAATCGGACAAGTGGATTCGCCGCATGGCCCAGGAGCACGGCATGATCGAGCCCTTCGTCGAGCGCCAGATGCGCGGCGCGGACGACAGCCGGGTGATCTCCTACGGGGTGTCCAGCTACGGCTACGACGTGCGCTGCGCCAACGAATTCAAGGTGTTCACCAACATCCATTCGGCGGTGGTGGATCCCAAGAACTTCGACGACAAGAGTTTCGTCGACGTGGTCAGCGACGTCTGCATCATCCCGCCGAACTCCTTCGCCCTGGCGCGCACCGTGGAATATTTCCGCATCCCGCGTGACGTCCTGACCATCTGCCTGGGCAAGAGCACCTATGCCCGTTGCGGCATCATTGTCAACGTCACCCCGCTGGAGCCCGAGTGGGAAGGGCACGTGACCCTGGAGTTCTCCAACACCACCACCCTGCCGGCCAAGATCTACGCCAACGAGGGCGTGGCCCAGATGCTGTTCCTGCAATCCGACGAGGCTTGCGAGGTGTCCTACAAGGATCGCGGCGGCAAGTACCAGGGCCAGCGCGGCGTGACCCTGCCACGCGCCTGAGTCGATGCCATTCGAGCGAAGCCGCCTGTCTGGCGGCTTCGCCGTTTCCGGGCCTCAAGAAAAGTCCACGGCCGCCGATAGCCTGTGACCTGACTTATCTTTGGAGTGGACTTTCCATGGCCGGCATTCTCGACACCGTCGATCAACGCACCCAGCTGGTTGGCGAGAATCGTCTGGAAATTCTCATGTTCCAGCTGTCCAGCCGGCAGATGTTCGCCATCAACGTGTTCAAGGTGCAGGAAGTCCTCAAGCTGCCGCGCCTGACCCAGATGCCCAAGCGCCACCCGATGATCTGCGGCGTGGTCCACCTGCGTGGCCAGACCCTGCCGGTGATCGACCTGGCCGCCGCCATCGGCATGCGACCCATCACGCCCGACGAGAACAGCACCATCATCGTCACCGAGTACAACCGCTCGGTGCAGGCCTTTCTGGTCGGCAGCGTCGATCGCATCATCAACCTCAACTGGGACAGCATCCAGGCCCCGCCCGGCGGCGCCGGACGGCAGCACTACCTGACCGCCATCACCCGCATCGAAGACCGCCTGGTGGAGGTGATCGACGTGGAAAAGGTGCTGGCCGAGATCGCCCCCTACAACGTCAAGGTCTCCCAGGAGCGCCTGGCCGATCCGCTGCTGGCCAAGGCCCGCGGTCGCGAGGTGCTGCTGGTGGACGACTCCAGCACCGCCATCGGCCAGCTGCGCGACACCCTGGTCCAGCTGGATCTGAAATTCCACGTCGCCACCGACGGCCTGCAGGCCCTGCGCAAGCTCAAGGCCTGGGCCGACGAAGGCGTGGTGCTGACCGAGAAGCTGCTGATGGTGCTGACCGATGCCGAGATGCCGGAAATGGACGGCTATCGCCTGACCACCGAGATCCGCCAGGATCCGCGCCTCGCCGACCTCTATGTGGTGCTGCACACCTCGCTGTCGGGCAGCTTCAACGAAGCCATGGTGAAGAAGGTCGGCTGCAACGCCTTCCTCTCCAAGTTCCAGCCCGATCAGCTGGTCGAGGAAGTCCGCCGCCGCCTGGCGCTGGCCGAGGGCTGATCCCCGCGGTTTCGCCGCTCCGGCGCCTCCCTTACACTGGCGGCCTTTGTCCGCCGCCAGGAAGCCGCGCCCATGTCGCACCTCAGTGCCCTCTATCGTTATCCCGTCAAGTCGACGGCCGTGGAATCCCTCGCCCAGGCCGAGGTGGATGCCCTGGGCCTGGTGGGGGATCGCCGCTGGATGGTGGTGGATGCCGACACCGGTCGCTTCCTGACCCTGCGCCAGCTGGCGCAGATGAATCACATCGAGGCGCGCTGGCTGGCCGCCGATCGACTGCGCCTGAGCGCGCCAGGGCGGACTCCGCTCGAGGTGGCGGTGCCCGATGCCACCGGTGAGCAGCTAGGCGTGACCATCTGGCGCGACACCCTGCAGGCGCCGGTCGCCGCCGAGGCCGATGCCTGGCTGAGCGACTTCCTCGGGCGCCGCTGCCGCCTGGTGTACATCGCCGAAAGCCATGCACGCCAGATCAATACCGATTTCGCCGAGCCGGGGCAGAAGGTCCACTTCGCCGACGGCTTTCCCCTGCTGCTGACCAGCGAGGCCTCCCTGGCCGATCTGGTTGAGCGGGTGGGCAAACCGCTGGAAATGCTGCGCTTTCGGCCGAATCTGGTGGTGGACGGCACCGCGGCCTATGCCGAGGACGGCTGGAAGCGCCTGCGCATCGGCACGGTGGATTTCGCCGTCGCCTGTCCCTGCTCGCGCTGCATCGTCATCACCCAGGATCCGGTGACCGGCGAAAAGGATCCGGATCGGCAGCCACTGACCGCCCTGCGCGAATACCGTTTCCAGGACAATCGCATGCTGTTCGGCATGAACGTCATCCCCCTGGGGCGCGGTGTCATCGAGGCTGGCATGCCGGTGGAGGTGCTGGAATGACTCCCGTGCGGCGTGTGGCGCTGGTCAGTCCGGCGGGTGCGGTCAAGCAGGAGCTGGTCACCGCGGCGATAGAACAGCTGCAGGCGGCCGGCATCGAAGCGGTGCTGGGCGAGCAGGCGCTCAAGCGTCATCGCTATCTCGCCGGCACCGCCGAGGAGCGGGCCGCGGATCTGCACTGGGCCTTCAGCCAGGCGGACGTGGATGCGGTCTGGTGCCTGCGCGGCGGTTACGGATCCGCACAACTGCTGCCGTGGCTGGACTGGTCGCGCCTGTCCAGCAGCAAGGGCCGGCCGCTGATCGGCTATTCCGACCTGACGGTGCTGCTGGAAGCCTTCCATCGCCGCGGTCTCACCGCCATCCATGGTCCTGGCGCCCTGGACTGGGGGCGCCGCGACGAGGATCCGGCCACCCAGGCGGCCCGGACCCGCTCGCTGGAATCGGTCCTGGAGCTGTGCGCCGGTGGCCGTCCGGCCTGGCAGCTGGAGCGCCTGGCCGGTCCGGCCCAGGTACCTGCCGGCGAGCTGATCGGCGGCAACCTGACCACGCTGGCCAGCGTGGTCGGAACCGCCGCGGCGCTGCGTCCCCATGACGGCGCCATCCTCATGCTCGAGGATGTCGGCGAGCCCTACTATCGACTCGAACGCAGCCTCTGCCAGTTGCTCGGCAACCTCACCGAGCACCGCATCGGCGCGGTCTGCCTGGGCACCTTCACCGACTGCCCGGCGCGCAACGTCGAGCAGTCGCTGGAAGAGATCTTCGCCGAATGGCTGGCGCCGCGCGGCATCGCCCTCTATCGCGGCCTGCCCAGCGGCCATGGCCCGGACAACCAGGCCTGGCCCTATGGCGCCCGGGTGCGCCTGGAAGCGGGTCGCCTGCAGGTGCTCTAGGCCCGACCGATCCTGGGCGGATCAGTCCGCCCAGGGCGAGGCCAGCTCCAGCTTGCGCAGCATCTGGCGCTTCTTGCTGTTATAGCCCTGCATCCGCACCAGCAGTTCATCCAGGGTGGCGACCGCCTTGAGGATGTGCGGGCCCTTGTTGAGCATCACGCATTCGGCGCGGACTCCGGTGGCGGCATCGGTGATCTCGGCGCGCGAAGGCGAACCCTTCTTGGCCAGATTCTCCAGCACCTGGGTCGCCCAGATCACCGGCACGTGGGCCGCTTCGCACAGGCAGAGGATATCTTCCTGCAGCGCCGCCAGGCGCTCGAAGCCGCCTTCCACCGCCAGGTCGCCGCGGGCGATCATCACGCCGAAGCCGCCGCGCTGCATGCCGGCCAGCAGCAGTGCGGGAAGGTTGTCGAAACCGCGGCGGGTCTCGATCTTCAGTACCACACCCAGGTGCTCGGCCTGCAGGCGCTCGAGTTCCGCGAGCAGCGCACGGACGTCGTCGGCGCTGTTGACGAAGGACATCTCGATGGCGTCGGCGTGCTCGGCGGCAAACGCCAGGGCTGCGAGGTCCTGTTCGCCCAGCGCTGCCAGCCGCAGGTTGCTCTGGGGAAAGTTGATGCCCTTGTCGCCCTTGAGCTTGGCGCCGCCCGGCGCGTGGGTGATACGGACCTGCAGCGCATCCTGATCGGCGCCTTCGATCACCCCGCCGATCTTGCCGTCGTCGAACCAGACCGGCTCGCCGCCGCGCACGTCGGCGAACACCTGGGGCAGGGTGCAGCCCAGGGTGGCGGGTGTCAGCAGGCGACCGCCGCTGTCCTGGCTGGCGGGCCGGCCGGGCGTCTGGTCGGCAGTCAGGATCAGCAGATCATCCTCGGCGAGGCGCAGGGCACCCGGCTGCGGGGCGAAATCACCAATGCGGCTGTGTCTCTTGCGCCCCTCGCGCGTGACGATCAGACGCAGTCCGGGCGCAAGGTAGGTGGTCTTGGTCGCCTCCGCCCAGCAGCCGCGGTCGCCGACCTCGACCACCGTCCAGCGCCGTTGCGCCTGCCGGGTGTCCACTAGGCGGATGCAGTCGCCCACCTGCAGATCCTTCAGCCAGCGTTCGCCCGCTTGGACACTGGCGGCTGCCGGGGAGGGCGCCGGTCGCGGCTGGCGACGGCCGGTCAGCCAGATCCGCGCCGGCTGGCAGACACGGCCCTGGGCATCGCGTTCGGGCTTCACCTTCTGCACCGCCGCGCCCGTGGCGATGGGCCCGGTACGCAGCTTAGGGCCCGGCAGGTCCATGAACACCTTGCAGGGCCGGTCCAGCTCCGCGCTGGCACGGCGCACGTGCTCGATCATCCGCTTCCAGCTGGCCGGTTCGTCGTGGGCGCAGTTGATGCGCACGCAATCCATATGCGCCGCCAGCAGACCCCGCACCAGGGAATAGTTGTCCGCGGCCTCGCGCGGCAAGGTGACCATGATGCGCACCTCCCGCTCGGTGGCAGGGGAGCCGAACAGCATGCGGGCGTGATCCGCCAGCGGGTTGGCGGCCTTGGCCGTGGGGCGGGCCGCCGGGCTCCCGCCGAGCAGTCGCTCCAGGGTGTTGATAAGGGTCGCCACTGCCGGCAGCACCGCGGCTTCGGAACGACCTAGCGACGACAGCCCCAGGGCGGAGAGGCGCAGCTGCAGGCCATGCAGATCGCCCTCGCGCAACGCCAGATAGGCGAGCAGGTTCTGGGCGCTGGCATGGTAGGCAGGATTGAGCGCCTGGCGATCCAGGCGCGGATCCGCGCTGGCCTGGTGCAGGGCATCCTGGAGGGCGCGCAGTTCAGCGAGGAGGGGGGCGAGATCGTGATCGGAGGTCCGGGAACGCGAGGTCGAACGGGGCGGCACGATAGGTCTCCAGCAGCGGGGCCCAGGCGAGACGCTCACCGGGCGTTCCTGTCTCGGACCCGTGACCGCCGGAGAAGTGAAAAGCCAAGTGTTGCCAGACATTAGCGGCAGATGGCCACTCATCGCGCAGGCCGCCGCTGGCGCCCATAGGGAGTCGGCCAGGATGCTGCTATGATGCGCGGCCTTGACGACCCCCGTTTTCAGGTACCCGCCATGGTGCAGATTTCCGAACGTCTCCTGGTCCAGGCCCATCTGGCCGCCAAGCAGCCCAAGGCGCTCGGGCCGGACGAGATCGCGGCCTACAAGACCGCCATCGCCCGCGAGCTCAAGGCGCAGAACGCGGTGCTGCTCGCCCACTACTACACCGATCCGCTGATCCAGGCGCTGGCCGAGGAGACCGGCGGTTGCGTCGCCGACTCCCTGGAGATGGCGCGGTTCGGCAATCGCCATCCGGCGTCCACCGTGGTGGTGGCCGGGGTCAAGTTCATGGGCGAGACGGCCAAGATCCTCAACCCGGAAAAGCGGGTGCTGATGCCGACCCTGGAAGCCACCTGCTCCCTGGACCTGGGCTGCCCGGTGGAGGAATTCTCCGCCTTCTGCGACCAGCATCCCGAGCGCACCGTGGTGGTCTACGCCAACACCTCGGCCGCGGTGAAGGCCCGGGCGGACTGGGTGGTCACCTCCGGCTGCGCGCTGGACATCGTCGAGCACCTGATGGACAACGACGAGACCATTCTCTGGGCCCCCGATCGCCACCTGGGTCGCTATATCCAGCGCGAGACCGGCGCCGACATGCTGCTCTGGGAAGGCTCCTGCATCGTCCATGAGGAGTTCAAGGCGAGCCAGCTGGAAGACCTCAAGCGGCTTTATCCGGAGGCGGCCATCCTGGTGCATCCGGAGTCGCCCGAGGCGGTGATCGAACTGGCCGACCATGTCGGTTCCACCAGCCAGATGATCAAGGCGGCCCAGACGCTGCCCAATCGCCAGTTCATCGTCGCCACCGATCGCGGCATCTTCTACAAGATGCAGCAGGCCTGCCCGGACAAGACCTTCATCGAGGCGCCCACCGCCGGCAACGGCGCCGCCTGCCGCAGCTGCGCCCACTGCCCGTGGATGGCGATGAATACCCTGGAGCGCACCCTCAACTGCCTGCTCGACGGCTCCGGCGAGGTGCTGGTCGATCCGGCACTCATCCCCCGGGCGGTCAAGCCGCTCAAGCGCATGCTCGACTTCACCCAGGCGCTGCAGCTGAAGGTCAAGGGCAACGCCTGAGGGCGCGGCCCAGGACGCTAGCGCAGGATTTCTTCGCTCAGCTTGCGCTGGGCAATCATCTCCTGCTGGCGGGCATCGATCCGCGCGGCCAGCTGATAGTTGCTGGCGGCGCGCTGCTTGGCGAAGCCCAGTTGCTGGATGGCCTGGTTGTAGTCACCGGTGAGGGCGAAGTACTCGGCGCGTGCCTGGTGTACGCCGACCAGGTCGCCGGCCTGACCGCGGACGTCCGCCGCCTGATTCCACAGATCCGGATCGATCGGCCGCTGCTTGAGCAGCTTGTCGAGCAGTTGGCTGGCGGCCTTGGCCTGCTTGGTGCGGCCAAGCAGGTCCACCTGGGCCAGGCTCACCGCCAGATCGTCCGGATAGAGCTCCAGCAGTCGCTGCACGCGTTTCTGGGCGTCGGGCAGGCGATTGGCGGTGATGTCCAGGTCGACCTGGGCGAGGTTGTAGCTGATCTCGTCCGGCGCCTTGCGCAGCAGCGGCGCCAGGGTGTCGCGCGCCTCGTTGAGCTGGCCCTGCTTGGTCAGGCCCATGGCCAGGCCGTAGCGGACCGCGTCGTTGTCCGGGTTTTCCTGCAGCTGGGCTCTATAGCGCTTCACCAGCAGGCCGGCGGTTTCCTCGAAATACATCTGAGCCCGCACCTTCATCAGCTGGAAGCGCTTGCTATCCTCGACGCCGCCCTTGGGAAAACGCTCGGCACGCGCCTGGGTATCGGCGATCCGGCTATCGGTGACCGGGTGGGTCAGCAGGAATTCCGGCGGGGTACGGTCATAGCGATACTGCCGGGCGAGCCGACCGAACATCTCCGGCATGGCGCGCGGATCGTAGCCGGCGCGCTCCAGATTGACGATGCCGACGCGGTCGGCCTCCTGCTCGTTGAGTCGGGAAAAGCGCAACTGGCTCTGGATGGCCGCCGCCTGGGTCGAGGCGATTGCGGCGATTCCCGCATCGCCGCCGCCTGCCGCGGCGGCCACGATGCCGGCGAGCAGGGCCGCCATCAGCGGCAACTGCATGCGCTGCTGGTTTTCCACCCCGCGGGCGAAGTGGCGCTGGATGAGGTGACCCAGCTCATGGGCCATGACCGCCGCGTACTCGGCTTCGGTCTCCGACTTGAGGAACAGCCCGCCATTGACCCCGATCACCCCGCCGGGCGCGGCGAAGGCGTTGATCTCGGGATCCTTGATCAGGATGAAGACCAGGCGGTGGTCCTGCAGGTCGCTGGTCTCGGCCAGCTTGTAGACGGTCTGCTCGACGAATTGCTTGAGCTGCGGATCGTTGATAGCCGGGACCTGGCCGCGCAACATGCTCAGCCAGGCGCGGCCCATCTGAAACTCCTGCTCGGGCGAGACGATCGAAGAGCTGGCATCGCCCAGTGACGGCAGATCGTTCGCTCCCTGCGCCAGATGGGGCGCGGCGAGTAGCGCCAGGGACAGCAGGGCGGGGCGCAGGACGTTCATGGCAAGACTCGTGGCCGCAAAAGGGCTACTTTAGCGGCCCGCCGTCTGGGTGCCTAGCAAACCCGGGCACTGACCTAGCCCCCAATGGAGAATCTCATGGCCGATCTGAGCCAACCCTACACCGGCGCGGTGACCGCCCAGCTGGACGCCAGTGGCCTGAGCTGCCCCATGCCGCTGCTCAAGGCCAAGCTGGAACTCAACCGCCTGTCTTCCGGCGAGGTGCTGGCCGTGGTGGCGACCGATGCCGGGTCGCAACGCGACTTCCGTACCTTCGCCAAGCTGTCGGGACACGCCCTGGTGGGCGAAGAGGTGGCGGGGGAAACCTTCCGCTACTGGCTGCGCAAGGCCTGATCAGGCCTTGTTCAGCGCCTGGGCGGCGGCCAGGACCTCGGCGACGTGCCCGGGGACCTTCACGCCGCGCCAGATCTGGCGCACCACGCCTTCCCGGTCGATGAGGAAGGTGCTGCGATCCACGCCGATGTAGTCCTTGCCGTAGAGCTTCTTCTGTCGCATCACGTCGAACAGCTGGCAGAGGGTCTCGTCCTTGTCGCTGATCAGCTCGAAGGGAAAGCCCTGCTTGGTACGGAAATTCTCGTGGGTGCGCAGGCTGTCACGGCTGATGCCGAAGACCTGGGTGTCGGCCGCGAGGAACTGCTCGTGCAGATCGCGAAAGCCCTGGCCCTGGGTGGTGCAGCCGGGAGTGTTGTCCTTGGGGTAGAAATAGAGCACCGCCTGGCGGCCGCGCAGACTGGCCGGCGAGACCTCGAGGCCGCTGGTGGCCTGGGCCTGGAAATCCGCAAGCGGTTGGTCGAGGGTCACGCTCATGGGCAGCTCCTTGGGGGTTCCGTCAATTGCTCTGCGGCCGCCAGGGCTCGATCAGGGCATCGAGATTGAGGGCGTCGGCGAAATCCAGGAACTGGTCGCGCAGCCAGCTGATCTGGGTGCCGGCGGGCAGGGTCACGGTGATGGTGGCGTTGAGCATGGTGCCGCCGGTCTGGGGCGCCTGGTAGGAATCGCAGACCAGGTTTTCCACTTCGATCTTGTGGTCGGCGAAGAACTGGCAGAGCTCGTTGAGGATGTCCGGGCGATAGGCGGCACTGACATAGACGACGTACGGCAGGGCCTGGGGGCGATTCTCCAGGGCGGCGCTGCGGGTGACGCCGACGGTGAAGCCGTGACGCTTGCCGAGGCCGGCGAGGCCGCCTTCGAGGCGCGCCAGGCCGTCCCAGTTGCCGGAGACCTGCAGGATCAGCGCGCTGTATTCCCCGTGCCGGCTCAGCCGGCTGCTGACCACTGCGCAGCGGTTGTCCATGCAGCTGCGGTAGAGCACGTTGGTCAGCTCCATGGGGTTGGCGCCCAGCGCGCTGATGACGAGAAATTGTTCGCGAATCGGGGGGGTGGCGGACATTAGGCTTCCTGGCAGGGGGAATTACAGACTGGCAAAGGCGAAAGGGTAGCGAAAAGCGCTCGCGGGGGGAATGCCCGTTGGGGGCGCGTTGCTTGTGCTGGCGCAGAGGCGTCAGTACCATTACCGCTCTCTTTTTCCGGCAGGAGCGGTTGCATGATTGCGGGGAGCATGGTGGCGCTGGTCACCCCTATGGACGCCCAGGGGCGTATCGACTGGGACAACCTGACCAAGCTGGTGGACTTCCATCTCGCCGAAGGCACCGACGCCATCGTCGCGGTGGGCACCTCGGGTGAATCCGCCACGGTCGACGTCGACGAGCACGTTGCCGTGATCCGTCATGTGGTCGAGCAGGTCAAGGGCCGCATCCCGGTCATCGCCGGCACCGGTGGCAATTCCACCCGTGAGGCCATCGACCTGACCCGCGCCGCCAAGGACGCGGGCGCCGACGCCTGTCTGCTGGTCGTGCCCTACTACAACAAGCCGACCCAGGAAGGGCTGTACCAGCACTTCCGCATGATCGCCGAAACCGTCGCCATTCCGCAGATCCTCTACAACGTGCCGGGCCGTACCGCCTGCGACATGCTGGCCGAGACCGTCGAGCGCCTGGCCAAGGTGCCGAACATCATCGGTATCAAGGAAGCCACCGGCGACCTGGCGCGCGCCCGCGACATCCTCTCCCGTGTCGGCAAGGACTTCCTGGTCTACTCGGGCGATGACGCCACCGCCGCCGAACTCATGCTGCTGGGCGGCAAGGGCAACATCTCGGTGACCGCCAACGTCGCGCCGCGCGCCATGAGCGAACTCTGCGCCGCCGCCATGCGGGGCGATGCCGACACCGCACGCGCGCTCAACGAACAGCTGATGCCGCTGCACAAGAATCTGTTCATCGAATCGAATCCGATCCCGGTGAAGTGGGCCCTGCATGAAATGGGCATGATCGACGCCGGTATCCGCCTGCCGCTGACCTGGCTGAGCTCGCGCTGCCACGAAGTGGTACGTCAGGCCCTGCGTCAGGCGGGAGTGCTGGCGTGATTAGGAAGCAGTCGATGAAACGTGTTCTGGGTTTGACGACGCTGGGTCTGGCCGTGGCCACCGCCAGTGGCTGCAGCTGGGTGTGGGGCGAGCATGGTTATTTCCGCGATCGCGGCAATGACTATCTCGAAGCCCGCGAAACCGGCCCGATGCAGGTGCCGACCGATGTCCAGGCCAAGCCGATGGATCCGCTGCTGCCGATTCCGGCCAACGTGGCCGATACCCAGAATCGCTCCTATGGCTTCGAAGTGCCGAAACCCCAGGCGCTGGCCGTCCAGGGCAGTGGCAACGAACAGTTCAGCGTGCAGCGCAGCGGCAACGCCCGCTGGCTGGCCGCCCAGAAGGTCCCCGCCAGCGTCTGGCCGGTGGCCCGTCAGTACCTGACCGACAACGGCTTCCGCATTGCCGAAGAGCGTCCGCAGACCGGTGAGATCATCACCGCCTGGCAGGCGCCCACCGAGCTGTCGACCCCGCTGGCCCGCAGTCTGAGCACCAACGGCCGCCTGCAGCCGGGCAACGAGCTGCGCACCCGCCTGCGCATCGAGCCGGGCGTGCAATCGGGCAGCAGCGAAATCTTCATCCAGACCCAGACCCGCAGCCAGGGCAGCTCCAGCGAGCCGTCCTGGTCCAGCAGCCAGAACAGCTCGGCACTCGATGACGCCCTGCTGAATCAGGTGCTGGCCGGCCTGGACCGCAGCGAGCAGGGCAGTGGCTCGGTCTCGCTGCTGGCCGCTGGTGGCTACGATACCCCCGAGCGCGTGACCTACGAGGTCGACGGCAGTGGCGTGCCCATGCTGGTGCTGGAAAGCGATCTGAATCGCGCCTGGTCCAGCGTGGGTCGCGCCATCGAAGGCGCCGACATCCGCGTCGACGACATGGATCGCAGCCTGGGCGTCTACTACGTGAACATCGCCGAAGGCGCGCAGAAGCCCGAAGAGCGCAAGCCGGGCTTCTTCGGCCGCATGTTTGGCAAGGGCGAGACCAAGGAAGAGGAAGACGCCCGCGCACGGCGCTTCCAGGTGCGCCTCACCTCGGTAGGCAATACCGTCCAGGTCACCCTGGACAAGACCATCAACACCGCAGCACCCCAGGACATCGCCGAAGGCGTGCTGAAAAAGCTTCAGACGAGCATGCAGTATGCGCTTCGCAATCCTGGGCAGCGGCAGTCGGGGCAACTCGACCCTGGTGCACAGCCATAACAGCTATGTGCTGATCGACTGCGGCTTCTCCCTGCGGGAAGCCGAACGTCGTCTGGCCCGGCTGGGCGTAGTACCTGCCCAGCTGGATGCCGTCCTGGTCACCCACGAACACTCCGATCACGTGCAGGGCGTCGAGCTCCTGGCGCGCAAGCACGGGGTGCCGGTCTATTACAGCGCCGGTACCGGTCGCGGCCTGCGCAAGCCGGTGGCCGCCCAGGGCCTGCTGGTGGACGGCGAACGGCTGGTGCTGGACGCGCTGGAAGTGACCGTGGTGCAGGTGTCCCATGACGCCCTGGAGCCGACCCAGTTCGTCTTCGACGATGGCCGCAAGCGCCTGGGCGTGCTCACCGATCTCGGCGAGGCCACCCCTGGGGTGCTGGCGCATTACCGTGGCCTGGATGCCCTGGTGATCGAAGCCAACCACGACAGCAACATGCTCGCCGCGGGCCCTTATCCCTATCACCTCAAGGCACGGGTCGGCGGGGTGCGCGGTCATCTCAACAACCGGCAATCGGCCGAGCTGGTGATGGAGCTGGCCTGTCCGGGCCTGCAGCATCTGGTGCTCGCCCACCTGAGCGAGAAGAACAACAACCCCTGGCTCGCCCGCGCCTGCTTCAGCAATGTGCTGGGCTGCGATGCGGACTGGCTGCAGATCGCCGATCAGCAGCAGGGGCTGGAGTGGCAGGCCATCGCCTGAGGCGCTGACCGGTTTTTCTTTAGCGGTCGGGCGTTGCTGCACGGCCAAAAGATCCACGATCCTATGTAAACTGCGCTTCCCGGCTGTACTCGTCCCGAACCGGTCGTCTCACCTGCGTTCGTCCACAGCCTGCAAGCCCTTCGAACCGGAGTCCAAGATGGAAAAACGCGCAGAACTCTACCGTGGCAAGGCCAAGTCGGTATTCACCACCGACGATCCCGATCGCCTGGTCCTGTTGTTCCGCAACGACACCTCTGCCTTCGATGGCGAGCGCATCGAGCAACTCGAGCGCAAGGGCATGGTGAACAACAAGTTCAATGCCTTCGTCATGCAGAAGCTCGAAGCGGCCGGCATTCCCACCCAGTTCGAGCAGCTGCTGGGCGACAACGAATGCCTGGTCAAGAAGCTCGAGATGATTCCGGTGGAATGCGTGGTGCGCAACTTCGCCGCTGGCAGCCTGGTGCGCCGCCTGGGCGTGGAGGAGGGCCTGGAGCTGACGCCGCCGACCTTCGAACTCTTCCTGAAGAACGATGCGCTGCACGACCCCATGGTCAACGAAAGCCATGTTCAGGCCTTTGGCTGGGCCACTCTCGACCAGTTGGCCGAGATGAAGGCGCTGACCTTCCGCATCAACGACATCCTCAAGCAGCTGTTCGACGACGCCGGTCTGCTGCTGGTGGACTTCAAGCTGGAATTCGGCCTGTTCCACGGCAAGGTCGTGCTGGGCGACGAATTCAGCCCGGACGGCAGCCGCCTGTGGGACAAGGAAACCCGCAAGAAGATGGACAAGGATCGCTTCCGCCAGGGTCTGGGCGGCGTGATCGAGGCCTACGAAGAGGTCGCCCAGCGCCTGGGTGTCCCGCTCTAAACGCAAGCCGCTGATACCAGAGCTTTTTTTGCAATTGCTTGTTCGCTTTTGCCCGCATGACTGGTATCATGCGCCGCGTTGGAGAGATGCCGGAGTGGTCGAACGGGACGGATTCGAAATCCGTTGAGTCAGCAATGGCTCCTAGGGTTCAAATCCCTATCTCTCCGCCAAATACGGAAAACCCCGAGCGTGCCAGGCACCTCGGGGTTTTTTATTGCCTGCGGATTGGCTAGTCGATCTTGCGGGTAGGGGAGGCTGCAGGCGTCTGCGCGGTCTCTGCATCGGCTGGGCCAGGAGCGGAGAATTCCTGGATCCGCTGGTAATGGCTTAGCCAGAAACCCAGCTCCAGGGCCAGCGTCTTCTGCTCCAGGGGGGAGAGGGCGTTCAGGCCCTGGCGGATGGCCCGTTCGGCATAGTCGATGGCCGCCAGCTGGCCCGTCGTGCGCGCGGGACAGTTTCTGATGGCATAACGGAGCGCCTCTTTGCAGTCGCTATCCAGGCCAGTCATAAAAGGTCCTTGAGTGGATAAGGGGTTCACCGAGGCGCCGCCCTGGATGGCCAGGGCGGCTGCAGGCCCTGCTGCTGGCGATTCGCGAAAAGGCGTTCAGCCGGTCAGGGATCCGAACGCGACCAGGCGCGGTTGCCTGGGCACCGGGACCGTCCAAGTCCTTGTCAGGGCTGCGATTTCGACCACTCCTGGCGATCACGGTTGGCCGAATACTAGTTCGCCGGAATCGTCTTGAGCAGCCAATATCGCCTTGCCTGATGGGCGGTACCAGAACTTGTACCCTTGTTGTATCCGGCTCTGGAATGGCGGTCTTGCGTGATCTCGAGGCGATAAAGCGGCCGGCAGACCCGATGTCATCTTGTATGGAAGTTGGACGAAGCCGCGGCGCTTCATGTCGCATCCAGGGCCGTTTGCGGTAGCTGCGTACCGTCGAGCGGTAGGGGCCAGCGCCCGGGAATGGCTGGACGCCTCAGGCAAATGGAGCGATGCTGGAAAGGCACGCCTCAGAGCGTGCGACCTCCGATGGCCGAGCGGCAAGCGGCAGCCATTGGACGGTGGCTTCGGCGCATAACAATAAGAGGAGTCGAGCGATGTTCTACAAGGTCAGCGTGTATTCCCGGCCTGAAGATCGTGGGCTGCTGGTATGGCGGTGGAAGAAGCAGTTTCTCGGTGAATGGGTGGAGTCGCGTCAGGAATTCGAGGACTGCGACCACTGCGTCCACCATGCCCTGCAGGATGCCAAGGGGCAGAGCGTTCACCTCGAGACCGATCGCTGCACTCTCTATCGTTACCGCTTCGAAAGCATGCTGCATCAATATGGCAGCTGCTATTGCCTGAGCGGCGGCCGCTCGGCCGAAGCCGTCCTGGATCTCATCGCCCAGATCGAAGAGCGCCACAACGTCATCGTCCTGCGCGACGGCCAGCCGTTCTTCGCCCACTATCGAGCGGATCTGCAGGCCGAAGGCACGCTGGCGCCGGAGCTCTGGCAAGGTGTTGAATGGCGTGGTCTGGAGGGGCGCTTCGAGTACGTGCGCAACCGCAACTCGCCCTGGTTGCGGTAGCGACGGTCGGTCAGCGGCGACTCAGAAGGGCAGCAATTCCTGCCGCATCACGCTGATGTCGGTCGGCGCCTGGATGCCTACCTGCACGCGGTCGCCCTGCACCTTGAGGATGCGGATGTTGATGCCGCCATTGAATAGCAGATCCAGCACCTGTTCTTCATCGGCCCCCGGCTTCAGGGAAAGGTTGATGATTTCGTCGGTGCGACGGGTCAAGACCAGATAAGACATGAGCATCCCTGCCATGATTTCAGGGCGCCGATGATAACCAGCTCCGCCTCTGGTGAGAATCAGTAGACAGATTGTTGGGCTCCGCCGGTTATCTGGCGCGATGTATTGAGCAACACCGACGCCCCAGTTGCCAGCGCCTTCCAACGAATCCCAGAGCGCCCGCAAGGACCACCAGCAGGTTGATGGCATTGGTCGGACCGCTGCCGTGATAACCCGCGAGCAAGGCGACCAGGGTGGTCAGAGCCCAGACGGAGATGGCGGCGGCGACGGCGGCAGCCATTTCGTTGAAGTCGGAATGCCCCGCCGGTTTCGAGCAGGGGTGCGGATCGCTTTCGTATTCTTCTGGCATGGGAAGCTCCGGCTGCTGTTCTTGTTGGAGAGTATCGCCGTGAGTCTTATCGACTGCTGATGAACAGTCTGGATGGGATCGATAGCGCGATCAGCGATTTTTTCCGCCGAACGGACGAGAGGTAGCGGCTAGAGCCCCGGGTGGTCAGCAGAAGCGGCCCGGGCGCCGTTTCGTCTCCGGACAGCTCGTCTGACGGCTGACAACTGCCGCGGACAGGCCCGGTCACTGCAGTGTTCGACGTGACTAGCCTGGAGACCACCATGAGCGACGACAAGATCACTCTCACGACCCGCCAGGGTCATCCGGTACGGGACAACCAAAGCCTGCGCAGCGTGGGCGAGCGGGGCCCCGCCACGCTGGAAAACTACCAGTTCATCGAGAAGATCACCCATTTCGATCGGGAGCGGGTGCCCGAGCGAGTGGTGCATGCCCGGGGCACCGCCGCCCATGGCTGGTTCGAGGCCTATGGCACCATCGGCGACGAACCCGCCAGCCGCTACACCTGTGCCAAGGTGCTGACCAAAACCGGGGTGAAGACGCCGGTCTTCCTGAGGTTCTCCACCGTCATCGGGGCCAAGGAGTCGCCCGAGACCGCGCGCGATCCGCGGGGCTTCGCGATCAAGTTCTATACCGAGGACGGCAACTGGGATCTGGTGGGCAACAACCTGAAGGTGTTCTTCATTCGCGACGCCATCAAGTTTCCCGACATGATCCATGCCTTCAAGCCCGACCCCATCACCAATCGCCAGGAGCCCTGGCGCTTCTACGACTTCGTCCAGCATCACCCGGAAGCGCTGCACATGGTGACCTGGGTGAAGAGCCCCTGGGGCATCCCCGCAGACTATCGGCACATGCAGGGTTCCAGCGTGAACACCTACAAGCTGGTCAACGACCAGGGCGTGGCGGTGCTGTGCAAGTTCTCCTTCGAGCCCAAGCAGGGCATCCGGAATCTCACCAGCGAGCAGGCGGCCGAGATCCAGAAGTACGACGTGGGCCATGCCAGTCGGGATCTCTACGACGCCATCGAGCGGGGTGACTATCCCGAGTGGGAGATGTGCGTGCAGATCATGGCGGACGAGGCGCACGACGAATTGCCCTTCGATCCCCTGGACGACACCAAGCGCTGGCCGGAAGACCAGTTTCCCCTGCTGCCGGTGGGCCGGCTGGTGCTGGATCGCAATCCCTCGAACGTCTTCGCCGAAACCGAGCAGGCCGCCTTCGGCACGGGGGTGCTGGTGGAGGGCATCGACTTTTCCGACGACAAGATGCTGCAGGGGCGGACGCTGTCCTATTCCGATACCCAGCGCTATCGGGTCGGCGCCAACTATCTGCAATTGCCGATCAATGCGCCCAAATGCCCCTACGCCACCAATCAGCGCGATGGCCAGATGGCGCTGCAGGTGGATCGCAGCGGGAGCAATCCCCACGTCAATTACGAGCCCAGCTCCCAGGGTGGCCTGAGCGAGGCGCCGCGGCCGCAGCACGAGTATCGTCAATGGATCGAAGGCCATCTGGGGCGCTATCAATCCCGCAAGACGGCTGCTGACTACCAGCAGACCGGTGCGCGCTATCGCAGCTTCGAAGACTGGGAAAGGGACGATCTCATCGCCAACCTGGTCGCCGACATGCAGGCCTGTCCCGAAGACATCCAGTTGCGCATGGTCTGGCACTTTTGGCACTGCGATCCGGACTATGGCACCCGGGTGGCCCAGGGCGCCGGCATCGACCTGGAAAGGGCCAAGGCGCTACCGAATCTGCCGGGCCATCCTGCGCCCAACGAGGACGTGGCTGAACCCACCTACCAGGGTGGGGAACGGGAGAGCCGTTGAGGGGGGGACGCCGTCGCCTGCGGCTGAAGCCGAGGCGACCCGGCGGGCAGGCGCCGCCGGGGTCCGGCCCGCTCAATTCAGCGTTCTATCGCGTTCGAACCGCGCCCAGCAGCGGTCGAAGTCGGCCTGCCAGTCCGGCAGGGCGTTCGGCAGGACCGCTTCGACCTTGCTGCAGTCGAGACACGAATAGAGCGGTCGCGTCGCCGGCGTGGGGTAATGTGCGGTCGTGGTGGGATAGAGGCGGGCACGCAGTTCGCCGCGTCGCTCCAGACGTGCGGCGATGGCGGCGGCGAAGCCGTACCAGGAGGTCTGGCCTGCATTGGTCAAGTGATAGAGACCGCCGACATCGCCATGCTCCAGCAGACGTTCGACCAGTTGGCGGGTGGCCGTGGCGATCGTAGGCGCCCAGGTGGGGGCGCCGAGCTGATCCTCCACTACGTGGAGTTCGTCGCGCTCGGCCAGCAGCTGGCGCATGGTGTTGAAGAAGCACTGGCCATCATGGGAGTAGACCCAGGAGGTACGCAGCACCAGGGCGCGGCCACCGGCCGCCAGTACCGCCTGTTCGCCCGCCAGCTTGGAGCGGCCGTAGACGCTCAGCGGCGCCGGCGCGCAAGCCTCGGTATAGGGCTGATGCCCCCGGCCATCGAAGACGTAGTCGGATGAATAGTGCACGAAGGGGATATCCCGCTCACGCGCCAACTCGGCCAGGATCTGCGGTGCCCGGGCGTTGATCGCCTCGGCGCGTTCGATTTCCGCCTCAGCCTGATCCACGGCGGTATAGGCGGCGGCGTTGAGGATGAGGTCGGGTTCCAGCCGGTCGAAGGCCGCGCGCAGTTGCCCGGTTTGGGCCAGATCGAGATCCGCCTGACCCAGCACGGTCAATTGATGGGTGCTACCGAACTCGCGCTGCAAGGCGCGCGAAACTTGGCCGGAACGGCCAGTGATCACAATATTCATGAAAGCATGCCTGAACGTCTTCAGCGGAAGACGTACGTCCTGTCGATCGATTCCTGAAAAGCCCTGGGCTTTTCCCACACGAATCAACGCCTGCCGCGCGAGGCGACAAAACGAGGATTCCGATCATCTTTCCTGGGGAAAGATGGCCGCCGCAGACTATGGCGGAGTGGGCATCGACAGGATGGACAGGGTGGTCATGCTGGGACTCGAACAAGGGTACGCGCCTAGGACTGCCGTCTGTCGGCAGAGTTCAGCGGGGTACCAGGGACAGTGGCAGCAGCTTGCCAAGCTGGAGTCCGGACGTCGAGGCAGTTAGCAGCGCGGTATGGAGAACCTGTTCAAGTTCGCGAATGTTTCCCGGCCAGGGATAGGCGATCAGCGCGGCTTCGTCCTCAGCCGTCAATTCCGGGGGTGTCCGGTCGAGACGTTCGGCATGCAGTCTGAGGAAATGCCGGGCGAGGGGGAGCAGATCGGCCGGTCGCTCGCGCAGGGGCGGTACCGCCACCTGCCCCGGCGCGAGGCGTTGCCAGAGGCGTTCGTCGAAGTGGCCGGCTGCGACGGCCAGCGCCAGATCGATACTGGAGCCGGCGATCAGGCGGACGTCCACCGAGGTGCGCTGACTGCTGCCGAGCCGCAGGATGCTTCCGTCGGACAGGACCTCGACCAGCTCCTCCTGCAGCGGGCGGGAGAGGTCGGCGATCTCGTCGAGATAGAGGCTGCCCCCGTGGGCGGTACCGAACCAGCCCACCCGACTGCCCGAGGTGCCGGCATAGGCGCGTGGGACATAGCCAAAGAGTTCGGCCGCAGCATGCCGACGACTGAGCGAGGCGCAGTCGAGGCTGCTGAACAGTCCGGTGCGGCCGCTGCGCTCGTGGAGCCGTCGCGCCAGCAATTCGCGCCCGGTGCCCCATTCGCCCGTCAGCACCACGGGGGAGGGGCGCGGCGCCAGGGCATCCAGGTGCTCGAGCAGTTGCCGCGAACGCGGGTCGGCGAAGGCCAGGGCCTTGGCGCGGATGGTCAGGGAGCTTTGTTGCTCCGCGGGCACGATCAGGAGGTCGGAGGAGAGCGTCGGCATGGCGATATCGCGGGCAGTCAAAGCCTCATCCTAGCGGCCATTTAATATATCTAAAAATAAGCTTTAGCTATTTTTTAATATCGATTGGTTTTTTGGGCGGAGCGCGATCCCTTGGTACTCGGCATGCAGGGAATCCCTGTGTCGGCCACGGGGTCTCTTGAACGGCCGGGAGACTCACTGTCTGGACGTTCTGTCGTGTCGCCCACTCGGCACCGCCGTCGTCAGAGTGAGGCGATCGGCGCTATCCTGCCGCTCCGGAACGAGAGGAAAAGACGTCACATGGCTTCCTTGCGTGCGCCCTGTCCGCCTGGCGTCTGTACCTGCGAGCGCGACGCCGTGCTGGCCGATCCGGCCGCCGATGCGCGGGCGCTGCTGCTCAATCGCCAGGAAGAACAGCGACTGCTGGAGCGCCTGGAAAACGTTACCAGCGTGACCGATCTGCAGCGCCTGCAACGGCGCCTGCAGGAGCAACTCGGCATCCAGCTGGAGATCGAGCCGGGACCGGGAGAGGTACGCAGCGCGCGTGGCATGCTCATCGAGCTGCAGCCACGCCCGGGACTGTGTCGCAAGCTCCATCAGACGATACCGGCCGCGGTGCGCCGCGGTCTCAATCAGCGTCCGGAAGTGCTCTTCGCCCTGCTCAACGCCAACGACCTGCTGCGCGACGCTTGAACGCCTTCAGTCAGGCGCCTTGAAGCGGATCCAGGTCGGCGCATGGTCGCTGGTCTTCTCCAGGTCGCGTACCCAGCGATGCACCCCGGCTTCCTGCAGGGACTTCTGCAGCGCCGGACTCAGCAACAGATGATCGATACGCAGACCGGCGTTGCGCTGCCAGCGTTGGCGGAAATAGTCCCAGTAGGTGTAGATCGCCTCATCCGGATGGCAGGCGCGCAAGGCGTCCAGCCAGCCCTGGTCCAGCAGCCGTTCGAAGCAGGCGCGACTCTCGGGTTGCAGCAAGGCGTCCTTGCGCCAGGATTTCGGGTCGTAGATGTCATGGTCAGTCGGCACCACGTTGTAGTCGCCTGCCAGCACCACGGGATGCCCACTCGCCATCAGTCCCTGGGCATGCTCGATGAAACGCTCGAACCAGGCCAGCTTGTAATCGAACTTGGGGCCCGGCCAGGGATTGCCATTGGGTAGATAGAGGCTGGCGACGACCACGCCCTTGACCGCGGCTTCCAGATAGCGGCGCTGGGGATCGTCGGTCATTCCCGGCAGGCCCCGGCGAACCTCCAGTGGCTGGTCATCGCGCGCCAGGATGGCGACCCCGTTCCAGGAGGGCTGGCCGTCCCAGAGCGCACCGTAGCCCGCAGCTTCCAGTTCCGCCTGCGGGAAGTCGGCGGACTTCGCTTTCAGTTCCTGCAGGCAGACGATGTCGGGCTGCTCCCGCTCCAGCCACTGCAGGAGGATGGGCAACCGGGCACGAATGCCATTGACGTTATAGGTCGCAAGGGTAAGGGAGGTCATGAAGTGCTCCGGAAGCGGTTATAGCCATGACCCGAACGAGATATGGGCAGTTCCTCAGCCATTTTTATGTGATCTGTTTCACGTTAATTTGCGACTTACTTTTTTTGGCACCTTCGGGAACTTTTGGTCGGTTGTCGGATTGTTCCGGAAATAAATTTGACGGCGGACTTGAATCGACGCGCTGAGGATTAGTGGTGAATGGATTCACCCATCGGAGCCGATGAACGGTAGTTATAGAAAAGCATTTAAAATCAGTAGCTTTGGAAACTTATCAATGATGTCTAAATAGTGGCCATAGTCAGGCGCTATGGAATTGGCATGTGGCTTGTATAGCAGGACATGCCTGGAGGCAACGTCGCGCTTGGCAACATGGCGCGACTCTTCTCTCACTTCATATCGGCCAGTGTTCAGGGAGCGGGCTGTCGATTTAGCGCAGTTGGTGATGATGAATCCATCCTTCCTGAAGTTTTCCCGCAGAGCAGCCCAGGTGCTGCCCTTCGTTGCCGCCCTGACCCTGGCTACCGGTGCCAAGGCCGAGCAGGTCAATCTGGTCGGCCTGAACCTGTCCGGGGCCGGTTTCGCTGGCCAGGTACTGCCGGGCGTCAACGGCACCCACTACATCTTTCCCGTCGAGGCCTACTTCAAGCAGTGGAGCGGCAAGGGCATCAAGCTGATCCGCTTCCCGATCATCTGGGAGCGCCTGCAACCGGTGCTGGGCGGTCCGCTGGACCCGACCTATGCGGCGCTGGTGGACCAGACCTTCGCCAATGCGCAGAAATACGGCATGCGCATCATCCTCGACCTGCACAACTACACCTTCTATCGCGGATCGGTGATCGGCAGCGCGGCGGTTCCCTATGACCGCTACCAGGAGATCATGACCCGGATCGCCCAGCGCTGGAGCAGTCAGCCTTCGCTGTATGCCTACGACATCATGAACGAGCCCCACGATTCCATGGCCCAGTGGCCGATCGCCGCCCAGTACGGCATCAACGGGGTCCGCGCGGTCGACAAGACCAAGCCGATCATGATCGAAGGCAACGGCTGGTCGGAAGCGACCCGCTGGCCGCTGTGGAACGACTCCCTGCTGGCGCTCAAGGATCCGTCCGACAACCTGATCTTCCAGGCGCATTCCTATTTCGATGAAAGCGCCGGCGGCAACTACACCGGCATCGATGTCGGCAAGCTGAGCCAGGACTATGGCGTGGAGCGGGTCCGTCCCTTCGTCGAGTGGCTGAAGAAGAACAAGAAGAAAGGCATGATCGGTGAATTCGGCGTGCCGGATAACGATCCCCGCTGGCTGCCGCTGATGGACCGGATGCTGGCCTATCTCAAGCAGAACTGCATACCCGCCACCTACTGGGCCGCCGGCCCGGGTTGGGGCAACTATTTCCTGTCGGTAGAGCCGATCAATGGCGTCGACCGGCCGCAGTGGCCGACCCTGAATAAGTACATCGATGACAGCAGCTGCACCGCCATCGGCCCGCTGGCCAGTGGTTCCGGCAGCACGCCAGCCAGCGGTACCGGTGCCACGGGCGGCTCCAGCGGCTCCACCGGCAGCAGCGGTGGCTCCACCAGCGGCAATACCGGCTCGAACAACGGTGGCAGCTCGGGCACCGGCGCCTCCGCGGGCACCGGCAACACCGGCGGCTCGACCACGACCGGGGTGACCACCTCGATCAACGATTTCACCAACGAGGACTGGCTGCACGGCGTCTATCGCAAGGCGGCCGGCTTCTCGATTCCGGCGTCGGCGGCCAACGTGGGCGCCTTCAAGGTGGGCGCGCAGATCACGCCGGCCGATGGCAAGAGCTACAAGGTGACCTATGCCCAGGTCGTCGGCAGCAACATGAGTGTCTTCATCGAGAGTCCGCAGCTCGATGGCAATGCCTACGGCTATCCCAAGACCCTGAAGACCGGGACCACCACCTCCGGCACGCCGACGACGGTGCCGGGGACCACGACGGGCTCTACGGGCAGTACCGGCAGCACCGGCAGCGCCAGTTCGGGCAGCAACTCGGGCAGTGCGACGCCGGCCGTGACGACGCCAGTGGCCGAGGTGAAGCCTGCGACCGGCACCGGCAGCACGGGCTCCTCGGGTGCCACCACGCCCGCCACCGGTTCGACGACCACACCCACGGGATCGACCGGCACGCCCGCCAACAGCGCCAAGCTCAACCTGGTGGGGCTGAATTTCTCGGGTGCCGCCTTTGCACCCCAGACGCTGCCCGGGGTTCTCAACGTCAACTACATCATGCCGGGCGAGGCGAATTTCCAGCAGTGGAGCGCCAAGGGCGTGCGGCTGATCCGCTTCCCGGTGATCTGGGAGCGCCTGCAGACCCGCTTCTTCGGTAGCCTGGAAGGGGCCTACACCCAGCAGGTCACCCAGGTGCTGGAGCTGGCCAAGAAGTACAACATGAAGGTGATCCTGGCGCTGGACAACGGCGGCCGCTACAAGGGCACCCTGATCGGCACCGGTACCGTCACCAACTTCAACTACTGGGATCTGATGTACCGCCTGGCCTACCAGTGGGGCAACCATGCCGCGCTCTATGGCTATGACATCATGGGCAAGCCCAATGGCGCCGACAGCAGCTGGCCGGTGACGGCCCAGTCCGGCATCGATGGCGTTCGCACCATGGACCGCACCCACCCGGTGATCGTCCAGGGCAATGCCTGGGGTAGCGCGGCCAACTGGCCCGGGGTGAGCAATGCCTTGCTCAATCTGAAGGATCCGGCCAACAACATCGTCTACGCGGCCAACGTCTACCTCGACGAGGACGGCAGTGGCACCTATGCCGCCCAGAATCCGAGCACCATCGATCCGCAGGTCGGGGTCAATCGGGTCAAGCCCTTCGTCGAATGGCTCAAGCGCAATGGCAAGCGGGGCATGATCGCCGAGTTCGGCGTACCCGCAGGCGACAGCCGCTGGCTGACCGCCACTGACAATATGCTGGCCTATCTGCAGCAGAACTGCATGCCGCTGACCTACTGGGCGGCCGGTCCGGGCTGGGGTGCTTCCGCGCTGGCGGTGGAGCCGGTCAATGGCGTGGAGCGTCCGCAGTGGCCGACGCTGAAGAAATACGTCGATGCCAGCAACAGCTGCACGGCGGTAGGCCCGCGTTAGCTTTTACCGCGTGTGTCCTGAAGGCGACTAACCTCCTCGGGTTCGTCGCCTTTTTTCTTGATCGTTCGGTGAGGAAAGATGCGCTTTTCACGCCTTGCACTGATGCATTCGCGAGACGAAACGGCTCTGCAGCGGTGGTCTAAGGGACGACGAACGGCTATAGCTCGACTTGTCGGGGCACGGTTAGAGTCCATTTGACACCCCAAGCACAAGGAGTAGGTGCCATGACGCAAACCACCCAGCAGCGGCTGCAGACGCTTGAAGAGCAGATCCGCAGTCATCGACAGGACCTTGCCCGGAGCCGTCAGAGCTTTCAGGAGCAATTCGTCATCTACACCCGCCAGTTCGCCCGGCTGAGCGTGCTCGAAGCCCAGCTCGAGTTGGTGCGCCGCAATACCAAGACGCCGAGCTGAAGTCAGCCAGACCTCAATCGTCGCGTGTCAGGACTTCCAGCAATTCGATTTCGAACCTCAGGTTGGCATGTGGCTTGATCAGCGCTCCGACCTGGCGTTCGCCATAGGCGAGCGCCGCCGGTACCTCCAGGCGCCGCTTGCCGCCGACCCGCATGCCCATCAGGCCCTGATCCCAGCCCTTGATCACCCGGCCAGTACCGATGACGCACTGGAAGGGCCGTCCCTTGGCGCGGGAGGAATCGAACAGGGTGCCGTCGTCCAGCCAGCCCTCGTAGTGGGTGGTGATCAGGGCGCCCTTGACCACCGCCTTGCCGTCGCCCACCACCAGATCCTCTATCCGCAATTCGTCACTCATCGCCATGCTCCAGGCAAAAGCCGGATTCTAGCCTGGGCGCGGCGTCCTGGCGGGGCGACTTACTCCGGTACGTCACCGAACAGGCCGGCCTGGTAGTCGCGGATCGCCTGACGGATCTCCTCGGCGCTGTTCATCACGAAAGGGCCGTGGGCGACGATGGGCTCGGCGAAGGGCGCCGCATGGCCATAGAGCACCACGGCGCCGTCGCGGCTGGAGACGTCGATGTGGTCGCCGTCATCGGCGAATTCGAACAGCTGCCATGGCGCTTCGTCCTGGCCGGCGATCTGCACGGTGCCGCGCACGCCATAGCAGAACACCGAGTTTCCGGCCGGGGCGGGCAGGGTGACGCGGCCACCCGGGGCGATCTCGACGGTCATCAGGGTGATGGGTGTCGGGGTGGCCACGGCGCCCTGGATACCCTCATGGCTACCCGATGCCAGGTGCAGGCGTACCCGGCCGTCGTCGGCTTCGATCAGGGGCAGGTCCGAGGCGGAAACGCCGTGGTAGGCCGGAGGGGTGAACTTGAGCCGGGCCGGAAGATTGACCCACAGCTGCAGGATTTCCAGGTCGCCACCATCGCGCTTGAAGGCGGCGGGGGACAGCTCGGCATGCACCAGGCCGCTGCCCGCGGTCATCCACTGGATGCCCCCGGCTTCGATGACGCTCTCATGGCCGCCGCTGTCGCGGTGGGCGAGCGAACCGGAGAGGATGAAGGTCACCGTCTCGAAGCCGCGATGGGGATGAGGACCAAAGGGCAGACCGGCATTGTGCGGCGGATAGACCTGGGGACCGTGGTGATTGAGGAACAGGAAGGGGTCCAGATGGGGCAGGCCGGGGCCGGGTAGCGGTCGCCGGGTCTGGAGATCGCCGATGTCGTCACGCCGGGCGGGATGGCGGTGCAGCAGGGTACGGGCGGTCATGCGGAGGCCTCACGGAGCAAAACTCCAGTGTAAGGCGCTCCATGGCCTGTCGGTACCCCGCCGGGTATGGCCACCCTTCAGATGGAAAAGCGGACCTCGCGTTCCGGCCGGGGCGCGAGCGGCCGACGGTGATTGACCACCAGCTCGCCGATACGGATCAGGTGGGCACGGGTGACGTTGCGGCTCAGCCCCAACAGGCGGGCGGTGTGGACCTGGTTGCGATGGCAGAAGCGGTAGGCGGCGCGGACCAGGGCATCTTCGACGCGCTCGTGCAGGGCCTCCGGTTGCTCTTCGAACAACTGGGCGAAGGCGTCGGTCAGCAGGCTGTCCACCGGCGCCGCCTCGGTCGGGCGCGGCGCCGCCGGGACCAGGCTGGGACGCTGGACGAACGACAGGTCACCGGCATCCAGCAGGCCCTGGGGCTTGAGCAGCAGGGCGTGCTGCAGGGTGTTTTCCAGTTCGCGGATATTGCCCGGCCAGGGGTGATCCAGCAGGCGTCGCTCCGCCGCCGGGGTCAGGGCGACCGGCGCCTGGGCATAGGCGTGGAGGAAGTGCCGGGCCAGCGGCAGGATATCGCCCTGGCGCTGGCGCAGCGGCAACAGCGGCAGGCTGACCACATTGAGGCGGTACCAGAGGTCTTCGCGAAAGGTGCCTTCGGCCACCGCCCGCTCCAGCGGGACGTTGGTGGCGGCGATGATCCGCACGTTCAGCGGCACGCTGCGGCGAGAGCCGAGTCGCACCACCTCGCGCTCCTGCAGGACGCGCAGCAGCTTCACCTGGACCGACAGCGGCAGGTCGCCGATCTCGTCGAGAAACAGGGTGCCGCCGTTGGCCTCCTCGAACCAGCCGGCGCGCGCGGCCAGGGCGCCGGTGAAGGCGCCCTTTTCATGACCGAACAACTCCGCCTCGACCAGGCTCTCGGCGAAGGCGCCGCAATTGACGGCGACGAAGGGGCCGGCATGGCGGTGACTCAGCGCATGGATATGCCGGGCGATCAGTTCCTTGCCGGTACCGGTTTCGCCGATCACCAGCACGCTGGCGTCGCTCGGGGCGATCTTTTCCAGGTGGGCGAGCAGGTCGCGCGACTTGGGATCGGCGAACACCTGGGCCGTTGCCCGGTAGCGGGGCACCTCGGGTGTGCGCGTCAGGGTCAGCAGGGTCATCGCGGGCTCCTCAGGAGTAGAAACTGGGGGTGGGCAGGGTGTCGTTGAGGGCCCAGTCGCCCAGCTCGTGCAGCTTGTAATCGACCGGATCGTGCAGGGTCTGGGTGCGCAGGTTGCGCCAGTAGCGATCCAGGCGCAGCGCGCCGGCGGTGGCGCGGGCCCCGCCCACCTCGAACAGACGGCTGGCGAGATCGAGACCGTGACGACTGGCGGCGACCTTGGCCGTGGCGATGGCGATGGCCAGTTCGCCCCGTGCCGCGGCGGTCAGCGCGGGGCCCTGCTGCCAGGCTTGGGCGAAGGCGCCGTTGGCGCGCTCCACCAGCAGCCGGCTGCTCTCCAGGGCCACCCAGAATTCTCCGTAGTGGCGCAGGATGTAGGGGTCTTCGCTGGCGCTGGCGGCGGGGGACTTGAACCAGGGACGCGCCTGGGTGGTGGTGTAGCGGCGCGCCTCGGCAAAGGCGCCTTCGGCCAGGCCGAGAAAGATGTTGGCGAAGATCAGCTGGGCCAGCAGCGGCCGCAGGCAGGCGAAGGGGGTGCTCAGCGGACCGGGATCGAGCAGCCATTCCTGTTGTTCGACCCGTACGCCGTCGAAGCGCGCGCTGCCGCTGTCGGTCTGACGCTGGCCGTTGTTGTCCCAGTCGTCGAACAGCTGGATGCCGGCACGGCCGGTGGGTACCACGGCGATCAGCAGGCGTCCGCTGTCATCGTTTTCCAGCGCGGAAAGCAGCAACAGATCCGAATCCAGGGCGCCACTGCAAAAGCTCTTCTGGCCATCCACCTGCCAGGCATCGCCGCTGCGGCGGGCGAGGGTACGGCGATCCAGGGGATTGAGGGCATTCCCCCAGAACAGACCATCGCGCGCGGTGCCCTCCAGCCAGGGTCGCCACTGCGCGGGCTGGCCGAACAGCTGGGCGGTGGCCAGCAGCAGGTGATGGAAGCCGAAGACGTGGGCCAGGGAGCTGTCGACCCGGGCCAGTCGCCGCACCGCCTCCAGCGTCTGTTCCCAAGAGGCGCCGAGGCCGCCCAGTTCCTTGGGAATGCTCAGGGCCAGGAGACCGCTCTGGCGCAGGGCATCGCGCTCGGCCTTGGGCGTGCCGCCCTGACGATCACGTTCCGCCGCGGTGGCAGCGAAGCGCTCCAGCAGGGGAGGGAGGGGGTCCAGCAGGGAATCGGACATGGGGGACTCTTGCAATGGAGAGAGCAGACAGGCGTTAGAACGTAATGCCGGCCAAACCCTGAGTTGAAATATTTTTTTGTTATTAGTTAATGGCCCGCCGCCATCCATCTTTCATTCCGGACATCTGGTCACTGTCCTGCTGACGGCATTAAAGGCCTGGCTAATCCCGGTCGATACAGCGGTAACCTAATCTCCCAACCAGGGGCGTGTCATGTTCAACAAAGGCCTAAAACAAGAACTGCAGCGCCTCCGCGAGCAGGTGGACTCCTTCAAGCGGCTGAAGGCCGAGCTCGACGTGGAAATGCTGGGCCTGGAACTGGATGGCCGCGGGTGCATCTCCGCGGTGAACGCCAACTTCGAAAAGGAGATGAGCGTGCGCGCCGCAGATGTGCTGGGACGCCCCCTGGCGGACCTCATTCCGGCGCACGTCCGCAACCAGGAATACAGCCGCCGACTGCAGCAGGCCCTGAGCCGCGGCGAGCCCTACAGCGGTGCCCTGCATCTCTTGCGTGGCGACGGTCAGGAAGCCTGGTTGCGCGGCATCCTGCACCCCTTCCATGACAGCCAGGGCCAGGTGACGCGCTTCCGACTGTTCTGCAACAACCTGACGCGAACCATCGAGACCTCGCGCGAGCACGAAAGCCTGCTCAAGGCGCTGCGCCGTTCCACGGCGGTCATCGAGTTCAACCTCCAGGGCGAGGTGCTCGATGCCAACGACAGATTCCTGCAGGCCATGGGTTATTCCCTGGCGCAGATCAAGGGCAAGCACCACCGGCTGTTCTGCGAGCCGGCCGAGGCCAATTCCGAGGCCTACGAGCAATTCTGGGCGCGCCTGCGTCGCGGCGAATTCGTCGTGGATCGCTTCAAGCGCCTGGATGCCCATGGCCGCGACGTCTGGCTGGAAGCCTCCTACAACCCGGTGATCGATGCCCATGACCGGCTGTACAAGGTGGTCAAGTTCGCCACCGTGATCACCGACCAGGTCCAGCAGGAGCAGGCGGTGTCCGAAGCCGCCAGCGTAGCCTTCGAGACCTCCCGGCACACCGACGACACGGCCCGCAAGGGCGCGGCGGTGGCGCAGCAGACGGTGGAGGTGATGCGCGCCCTGGCCACCCAGATGCAGGAAGCGGTGAAGGGCATCGAGGCGCTGGACAACCAGTCCCAGGTGATCGGGACCATCATCAAGACCATCAGCGGCATCGCCGAACAGACCAACCTGCTGGCGCTCAACGCGGCCATCGAGGCGGCCCGGGCCGGTGAGCAGGGTCGTGGTTTCGCCGTGGTGGCTGACGAGGTCAGGCAACTGGCCTCGCGCACCAGCAAGGCGACCGAGGAGATCGTCGGAGTGGTGCAGCAGAACCAGCAACTGGCCGGCGAGGCGGTGACGGTGATCGAGAACGGTCGGCGCCAGGCCGAGCAGGGCCTGGAACTGGCGGGGCAGGCCGGCCAGGTGATCGTGGAGATCCAGGACGGCGCCCAGCGAGTGGTCGGCGCCGTGGGACGGTTCGCCCGCCAGCTGTCGAACTGATCCGGCGCGCTGAATGCACAACGGCAACCCCAGGGTTGCCGTTGTGCATTCTGGTGGTCAGCCCTGCTTGCTGCCGCCGCCGATCTGCCAGACGAAGGGCGGTTCGCTGCCGTCGATCGCCCAGGCGCCGACGATGCGTTCCTTGTAGATCAGCGGATTGTGCGAGGCGGCGGTACGGGCATTGCGCCAGTGTCGATCGAGCCCCTTGCGGGTGCTGGTGGCCGACGCGCCCAAGGCATTGAACAGGTCACTGGTGGCCCGCAGCACCAGCTCGGCGACCGCCGACTGCGCCTGGGCCGATTCCAGCTCCGCCGCCACGTTGGCTTCATGCTCGGCGGCGGCATCCCCGGCATAGCGGGCCTCGAAGGCGGCCTGGGCCGCCGCGGCGGCGGCCAGGGTCGCGGCTTCGGCGGCATAGACGAAGGCCGAGGCCTTGCCCACCACCTGCTGCACCTGGGGATCGGCACTGGCCGCGCTGGCATTGCCATGGCTGTAGACCCGCGTGCGCCCGCGCACTTCGCCAGCGAATTCGCGCACGGCGGCCTGGCCGCTGCCGGTGATCACGGCCAGCAGCACCAGCTGGTAGAAGGCGGTCTGGTACTTGAAGCGGGTGGCGAAGTCGATGAGATTCTCGGGCGCCACCCGTACGTTTTCGAACACCGAGGTGCCGCTGGCGGTGGTGCGCTGGCCGAAGCCGTCCCAGTCGTCGGACTGGCGCACGCCCGGCTGGTCGGTGCGGATGGCGGCGATGACGTCGCCGCCGGTGTCGTCGCGCTGGGCATAGACGTCGATCCAGTCGGCGAACAGGCTGCCGGTGCTGTAGTACTTGGTGCCGTTGAGGCGCCATTCGCCGTCCCGCTGGCTGACCCGGGTGATGACCTCGCCGAGCTTGACCGTGCCGATCTCGGTCCAGGCGTTGCCCACCAGGTCGCCGGCGACGAAGCGCTCGAACCAGACCCGCTGGGAGGTGCTGGCATGGGCGTTGAGGCGGTCCTCGACAAAGGCGAAGTGGCCGCGCAGGGCCTGGGGCAGATTGCTGTCGGCGGCCGCCAGCTCGATCAGCAGCCGAACCAGTTGCGGCAGGCTGGCACCGCTGCCGCCGAATTCCACGGGTACCCGCACGGCGCCGAAGCCGGCGTCCTTGAGCCAGGCGACGGGCGCATAGGGCAGGGTGCGGTTGCGTTCGCGTTCCAAGGCGCCTTCGGCGATGCGCGCAAAGAGCGGACGGAAGCGGGCGGCCAGTTGTTCGTAGTCGGGGCTGGGCGCAGGGCTGGGCGGCAGATGGCGAGCGGGCAGATTCATGGTGATCCTCGGCGATTGAAAGGTCGACGCCAGAGGCTTTGCAAGAGCGCTGCCAGGGCCTGAAAGGCCGTTTTCGCGGGGTTTGCGGGGCCCGGGGTGCCTCGCCAGCAGCAGGAGTGCCTGGCCACTGTTGCCCGGGCGACAGTGGGGTGGCCGCGCTAGACTGAGCTTTTGCCCGGAGCCCCCATGGACCTCCTGTTTCTCGGCACCTCGGCCGGGGTGCCGACCCGGCGGCGCAATGTCTCCGCCCTGGCCCTGATCGAGGACCAGGGCAGGGGCTGGTTTCTCGTCGATTGCGGCGAGGCGACCCAGCACCAGCTGCTGCGTACCCCCTTGTCGGCCACGGATCTGCGCGCCATCTGCATCACCCATGTCCATGGCGACCACTGCTATGGCCTGCCGGGGCTGTTGGCCAGCGCCGCCATGAGCGGACGCAGCCAGCCGCTGGTGCTGGTCGCGCCCCAGGCGGTGGCGGACTGGCTCGCCGCCACCCAGGCGCTGACCGCGCTGCACCTGCCCTTCGAACTGCGCTTCCACGCCCTGGAAGATTTCGCGGGCGTCTCCGTCGGGGCCTGGGATATCGACGCCTTCGCGCTTTCCCACCGGGTGCTCAGTCACGCCTTTCGCTTCCGCGAGACCCGCCGGCCGCAGCGCCTCGATCCCGCGGCCCTGGCGGCTGCCGGGGTGCCGCGTGGCCCGCTGTGGGGCCGGCTGCATGGCGGCGAGGATGTGCTGCACGAAGGCCGCCTGCTGCGCAGCGCCGACTTCCTGCAGGCGGCCCATGGCGAACGACGGCTGGTGGTGGCGGGGGACAACGACGCGCCCGCCTTGCTGACAGAGGCCTGCCGGGGCGCTCAGCTGCTGGTCCATGAAGCCACCTATGCTCAGGCGCAGATCGACAAGACCGGGCAGAGCTGGGGCCACAGCAGCGCGGCGGGCGTCGCCCGTTTCGCCGAGGCGCAGGCGCTGCCGGCCCTGCTGCTCACCCATTTCAGTCCGCGCTACCAGGCCGAGGCGGGGCGTTCGCCGTCCATCGACGACCTGCGCCAGGAGGCCGCGGCCTGTTACCGCGGCAACCTGCAGCTGGCCGAGGATTTCGCGCGCTTTCGCCTGGATCGCCAGGGCCGGCTGAAAGCCCTGGACCAGAGCGGTGGGGCAGGGGCTGACGACCGGAACCCGATAGGAATTTGAACTCTTTCGGTCTTGTCTGACCTTTGCGCCTTGGGCATAGTGCGAACGTTTATCATTCCAGGATCGATTCGATCCCTCGCACCTCGTCCCTAGGAGAAGCAAATGGCGGTGTCTTTCAACAAGGTCTCGACGCTGGGCGCCATGGCGCTGCTGTCCCTGGCAGTGGCAGCCTGTTCCAATCGCCCGGAGGCACCGACGCCACCGCCACCCGCGCCGGCGCCCGTCGCCGCGCAACCGGCCGCGCCCCAGGCACCGGCCGAACTCAAGCGCATCGAACTGGGCTACGGCGTCTATGAGCTGGCCTACAGCCCGGCCAAGCAGTCGGTCTATGCGGCGACCGCCCAGTTGACCAAGGGCGTCACCGGTGGGGTGATCTATCAGCTGGATCCGGCCACCCTGGCCATCACCGGCCAGATCCACACCGATCTGAAGAACTTCGCCCTGACCACCGATGCCAGTGGCGAGACGCTGTTCGTCACCAACTCCCTGGACGGCGGCCTCAGCCGTATCGACCTGCGCACCGGCAAGGTGGAGAAGCGGCTGAAATTCAACGAGATGGGGCGTGACGGCCATCCGGTCAATCCGCGCCAGGTCATTCTCCACGACGGCTTGCTTTACGTCGGCGGGGTCGGCGATCCGGGCGTGATCTGGGTGGTGGACGCCAAGACCCTGACCCTCAAGGCGCGCATTCCCAATGCCGGCAAGTGGGTGACCGGCCTGCTGTACTCCGAGGACACCGGGCGCCTCTATGCGGCCAACGGCAGCGGCGAAGTGCTGGTGATCAATCCGCGCACCCGCAAGATCGAGCACCGCTGGACGCCGGGCGATGGCGGCAAGTACCTCTTGCTGAACCTGGCCGAGGATCGCGCGAACCACCAGCTGTTCGTGACCGACAACTCCGAAGCCAAGACCGTGCTGGTCTTCGATATTCGTAGCGGCAAGGTGATCAAGCGCCTGCCGGTGGGCGACGCCCTGGCCATCAAGCTCAACACCACCCGCAACGAGCTGTACATCACCCAGCGCGAGACCGGTCGCTTGCTGATCCTCGACGCCACCACCTACGCCGAGAAGAAGGCCTACGACCTCAAGCCCAATCCCAACAGCCTGCTGGTCAGCCCGGATGGCCAGACGCTGTATGCGACGGTGAAGACCCCCTTCGACAAGGAATACATGAACACCGCGCCGGAAAGCGTGGTGCGCATCGACCTCTCCGCGGTGAAGTAAACCGCGCCGCCCGGGCTGCCGCAGCGTCCTGCTGCGGTGGCCCCGGGCTTCCCAAGTCCGCCGGCTTGCTCTTGAATGCGGGGGTCCCCCCACCCAGGAGCCGCCGCCTTGTCCGCCACCGATCTCAGCCTGCTGCCGCTGCTGGACGCCTCCTACCGCCACTGGCTCGGTCAGCCGCTGCCGCGTCCTGTCGGCTTGCCTGAGGCCGACGTCCCTGCCTGGTTGCACGAGCAGGCACCCTATGCCCTGCTGGCCCACGGTACCGAGAGCGATCCGCTGTTCTGCTACGCCAACCGGCAGGCGCTGAGCTGCTTCGGCTATCCCCGCGCCCAATTCATCGGCATGCCTTCGCGTTACAGCGCCTCGCCCAGGGACCGCGACGAGCGACAGCGCCTGATGGAGGCGGTGGGGCGCCAGGGCTATGCCTCAGGCTACGAAGGCTGGCGCGTCGACAAGGCGGGAGAGGCCTTCCAGATCCATGCGGGGGTGGTGTGGAATCTGATCGATCCCGAAGGTACGCGGCGGGGGCAGGCGGCGCTGTTCTGGCCGGATCCGCAGCGGATCGGGCAGGTGGAGTGAGGCCGGATCGTTGGGCTCGGCTGCGCGCGGAAGATCGAATTCGTGGACAAGGCTGCGCCGTTGTCACCCTACGCATGCCCCCGCCGTAGGGTGGAAAACCGCGTAGCGTTTTCCACGCAGAGGTTGACGCCGGATTCCCACGCTTCACCAAGTTGGCCCCCTCTCCCTGAGGGAGAGGGTTGGGGTGAGGGGGACCACAACCCTCACTCATCCTCGACGATCAGCACCACCAGATCCTTGGGCCCGTGGGCGCCATAGGCCAGCACCTGTTCGATGTCGGCGGTCTTGGATGGCCCGGAGATCAGCAAGGCGTTGGTCGGCATGCCGTCCTGCCAGCGGTGTTGTTGCTGCAACTCGTAGAAGTTGTCCACCACGGTGCTGGCCCTGAGCAGGGCGATGTGCAGCGGGGGCACCAGGCTCATCAGGCGCGGCTCCTGGCGATCCGGCCAGAGCACCAGGCTGCCGGTGGCGGCCAGGGCGCCCAGGGTGCCGGTGAGGCTGGCCGGGGTGTCGTTGAACAGCTCGGCCTTCCATTCTTCCACGGGGCGATCATAGGCCTTCCAGCGCGGTGAGCCGTCGCCCTGCCAGCGCTCCACCAGGCGCGCGCCGTGGGGCGTGCCGGGGGCGATCAGCAGTTGGTCCAGCCCCCGTTCGGCGAGGATGCGCTCGACCAGCGTCGGCCAGTCCGCCGCGGTGGTCAAATGGGTTTCGGTATGCACCGTTTCCATCAGGGTACGCAGGCGGGCGACGCGTTCTTCAGGCGGATAGCGCCAGGGTTCGGTCACCAGGGCTTCGTCGAAGGTGTCCGCCAGCGGCTGGGTGCCCTGCAGACTGCCGCGCAGCTTGGCGAGGATGTTGTCGCGGGCGCTCATGGGCGTTTCTCCAGGTGTTCGCGGGCCAATTCGTGCAGCGAGCGGGATGCCGGCCTGGGCGCGCTGTGGTGTTCCGTCCAGGGGCCGAGCTGGCCCGGGGTGAAGCGGCCGAAGCGGGTGGCCAGGTAGCTGAAGCCACGGTAGAGCAGCGGCGAGGTGTAGAGGTTCTGCCAGGCGTGCCAGGTCCAGCGCTCCCGGGCGGAGAACTTGCTGCCCTGGCCGCGCAGCAGGTGCGGCTCGGCTTCGGGGGCCTTGACGTTCTCTTCGCGCAATCGCCGCAACAGCGCCGGAATCGGGATCTTGACCGGGCAGACCTCGCCGCAGGCGCCACACAGCGAGGAGGCGCTGGGATGATCCGGTGCGCGCTCCAGGCCGACCAGGTGCGGGGTGATGATGGCGCCGATGGGGCCGGGATAGACCTCGCCATAGGCGTGGCCGCCAATGCGGGTATAGACCGGGCAGTGATTCATGCAGGCGCCGCAGCGGATGCAGTTGAGGGTCTGGCGCAATTCGCTGTCGGCGAAGGCCTGGCTGCGACCATTGTCCAGCAGCACCAGGTGCACCTCGCGCGGGCCGTCCAGTTCCCCGGCCTTGCGCGGACCGGAGATCATGTTGACGTAGGTGGTGATCGGCTGGCCCAGGGCGGAGCGGGTCAGCAGCGACAGCAGCGGCACCACGTCGCGCAGATTCTCCACCACCTTCTCGATGCCGGTCACGGCGATGTGCACCGGCGGCACCGTGGTGGACATTCGCCCATTGCCCTCGTTTTCCACCAGCAGCAGGGTGCCGGTCTCGGCGACGGCGAAATTGACCCCGGAGATGCCGATGTCGGCCTCGAAGAATTTCTGCCGCAGCACCCGCCGACCGGTCTGGATGAGTTCGTCGACGTCGGTGGTGTAGGGCTCGTCCAGATGCTCGTGGAAGAGGGTGCCGACCTGCTGCCGGTTGAGGTGGATGGCCGGCATGATGATGTGCGACGGCTTCTCGCCGGCGAGCTGGATGATGTACTCGCCCATGTCCGACTCCAGGCAGTCGATGCCCTGGGCGCCGAGGACGTGGTTCATGTCCATCTCTTCGCTGACCATGGACTTGCCCTTGATCAGCAGTTTGGCCGCATGGCGCTCGGCGATCTGCTGGACGATGGCGTTGGCCTCGGCCGTGGTCTCGGCCCAGTGCACCTGGACGCCATTGCGCGTGAGGTTGGCCTCCAGGCGTTCCAGCAGCTCCGGCAGCTTGGACAGCGCCCGGGCACGGGTGCGATTGCCCAGTTCGCGCAGGCGCTCGCGCTCGTCGGCATCGCTCATGCTGGCCAGGCGCTTGGTCATCAGCGAATCCATGGCCGTGCGGAAGTTGCGCCTGAGCTGGTCGTCGCCCAGGGCCTGCCGCGCACGGGTCTTGAAGGGAGGCGCTTCGCTAAGGTCGGTGAGGGGGATCTTCAGCATCTCGTTCATGCGGCACCTCCGATACGGCGCCAGAGAAAGCTCGCCAGGTGTTCGCCACGCAGGGCGGCGCGCTGCTTTTCCAGGGCGCCGTTGATGTTCATCAGGCACCCGCAGTCGGCGGTGAGCACCTGGGCCGCGCCGCTGTCCTGCAGGGCACGGGTCTTGTCCGCCACCATGGCACCGGAGATGTCCGGCATCCGCACCGAGAAGGTGCCGCCAAAGCCGCAGCATTCGCTTTCGTGGTCATGGTCGACACGCTCCACGGCCTCTAGCTGGCCGAGCAGGGCGCGGCCGTGCAGGTGGGTCTGCATCTCGCGGCGGGCGCTGCAGGAGGTGTGCAGCGCCACCTTGGTCGGAGCGCCGCGATCCTGGTAGTCGACCTGGCAGACGTGCAGCAGGAATTCCGCGAGCTCGTAGGTGCGCTCGGCCAGATCCTGCACCTGACGCAGGGTCTCGGGTTCGTCGGCGAACAGCTCGGCATAGTGATGGCGCAGCATGCCGGCGCAGGAGCCGGAAGGCACCACCACCGGCCAGGGCTCGGCGAACAGCGCCAGCTGGGTGCGCGCCACGGCGCGGGCCTCCTCGGTGTAGCCCGAGGTGTAGGCCGGCTGGCCGCAGCAACTCTGCGCCTGGGGGAAATGCACGCGCAGGCCTTCGCGCTCCAGCAGGCGGATGCTGTCCATGCCGGCTTCGGGATAGAAGAGGTCCACCACGCAGGTGCCGAACAGATACACCTGGGTCGGCTTCTGCTGCGGATAGGTCCGCGGCGGCGCCAGCGGTGGCGCGGTGCGGGTGACGTTGGGGGCGGCGTTGTAGAAAAGATCGTTCATCAGGCGTCACTCCGGGTTGGCCCGGTAATAAGAGGACCGGCGACGGCCTGAACCGCCGCCGGGAACCGCGTGATCAGTGCACCAGCATGCCGGTGAACACATAGGCCTGCGCCAGGGTGATCAACCCGACCAGCACGGCGAAGCCGATGCTGTGGCGCACGGTGAAGCGGAACAGGTCGGATTCCTTGCCCACCATGCCGGTAGCGGCGCAGGCCACGGCGATGGATTGCGGCGAGATCATCTTGCCGGTCACGCCGCCGGAGCTGTTGGCCGCCACCAGCAGGGTGTCGGAAACACCGATCTGGTGCGCGGTGGTCGCCTGCAGCGAGCCGAACAGGGCGTTGGACGAGGTATCCGAACCGGTCAGGAATACCCCCAGCCAGCCCAGCAGCGGCGAGAAGAAGGGGAACAGCGCGCCGGTACCGGCCAGCAGCAGGGCCAGGGTGGTGGACATGCCCGAGTAGTTGACGACGAAGGCGAAGGCCAGCACCAGTCCGATGGACAGGATCGGCTTGCGCAACTCCACCAGGGTTTCCTTGAACACGCCCAAGGCGGTCGAGGGCTTGATGCGGAAGATGGCCATGGAGATCAGCGCCGAGATCAGGATCGCCGTGCCCGAAGCGGACAGCAGGTCGAGCTTGTAGACCGCCGGCATGGGCGTCGGGGTGGCCACGATCGGCAGCGTCTTGAGCACCAGCTTGTCCAGGTAGGGCACTGGCACGTTGATCACCAGGGCATAGAGGGCACCACCGCTGGCGAACAGCGCCTTGAAGGCCTTGGTGGTCCAGATCGTCACCACCACGGTCAGGATCAGGAACGGCGACCAGGCCTTGATCACGATGCCCAGCGAATGCTCGGGCGGCAGGCGACCGCCACTGCCGAAGCCCGCGCCGCCGCCCAGCATGGCGGCGCCGCCACCGCCAGCGACCACTGCAGTCGCACCCGCGGTAGCGTGCTGCGGCTGGCGCAGCTTGAGATAGCCGGTGAGGGCGATCATGGCGGCCAGCGACGAGGTGATGTCGGGCAGTTCCGGACCGATGAAGTTGGAGGTCAGGTACTGGAACACGGCAAAGGTGCCGCCGCAGATCAGCGCCGGCTTCCAGGTTTCCCGCAGGCCGCGCATGCCGTCCATCATGAACATCAGCCACAGCGGCACCAGCAGCGACAGCAGCGGCAGCTGGCGGCCGGTCATGGCGCCGATCTTGAAGGCGTCGATGCCGGTCACCTGGCCAGCGACGATGGTCGGGATGCCCAGGGCGCCGAAGGCCACCGGCGCGGTGTTGGCGATCAGGCAGAGCCCGGCCGCCTTCAGCGGATTGTGGCCCAGGCCCACCAGCAGCGCGGCGGTGATGGCCACCGGCGCGCCGAAACCGGCCGCACCTTCCAGGAAGGCGCCGAAGCAGAAGCCGATCAGCAGCACCTGCAGGCGTTGATCGTCGGTGATCGACAGCACCGAGCTGCGGATGATGTCGAACTGGCCGCACTTGACCGTCAGCTTGTAGAGGAACACCGCCGTGACGATGATCCAGGCGATGGGCCAGAGGCCGTAGAGGAAACCGTAGCCGGCCGAGGCCAGCGCCTTGTCCACCGGCATGCGATAGACGAACAGGGCGATGAGCAGGGCGATCGCCAGGGTGATGGCGCCCGCCACATGGCCCTTGAGCCGCAGGCCGGCGAGGGCGACGAAGAAGAACAGAATGGGCAAGGCGGCGACGAAGGCCGAAAGGCCCAGGCTGCCAAGGGGGAGATAGATCTGTTGCCAGGTTTCCATCGGGTGCTCCTTGATTGTTTTTGTAGGGAGGCGGCAGGACGGGGTTGCACAAGATCGCGACCTGTGGCAAAAATTGGTAAGACCAATTTACAAGGGCGACTTCACGCACGTTAAGCGGGGTCTTTGTGCCTGTCAAACCCCTTGATGTGCGACTTTCGTCGGCCCAGCTCTTCCGCCTGGCGGACGGCCGCTGCTGTCCGCAGCATTTTTCGAGGTTTTTCATGGGGTTCGAACCGGTCAAGCAACGTCGTCTGTCCGACGACATCGTCAAGCACCTGGAGGCGCTGATCGCCGAAGGCTCGCTGCGCCCTGGCGAGCGCCTGCCGGCCGAGCGGGTGCTGGCCGAGCGCTTCGGGGTGTCGCGACCCTCGCTGCGCGAAGCCATCCAGAAGCTGATCGCGCGCGGCCTGCTGCTCAGCCGGCAGGGCGGCGGTACCTATGTCACCGAGGCGCTCAACAGCGCCTTCACCGATCCCCTGCTGCCGCTGCTGGAAAGCCGCGAGGAAACCCGCCGCGATCTGCTGGAATTTCGCCACACCCTGGAAAGCGCCTGCGCCTACTACGCCGCCCAGCGCGCCACCGAGCCGGACCTGGCGCGGCTGACCCTGGCCTGGGAGCGCCTGGAGGACTGCTACCGCCGGCGCGAGACCCTGACCCGGGAAGAGGAGGGCGAGGCCGACGCGGCCTTTCACCTGGCCATCGCCGAGGCCAGTCACAACGCCGTTTACCTGCACAGCATCCGCAGCCTGTTCGAATTGCTACGCCACCACATGGTGACCAACATCGGCGGGATGCACGCCCAACGGGGTGAGACTCGCGAGCGGCTGCTGGAGCAACACCGGGCGCTGTACCAGGCGATTGTTGCGGGGGAAGCGGAGAATGCACGCGAGGCGGCGAGCCGCCATCTGGGCTATGTGAGAGAGGTTCTGGAGGAGGCCGGCGCCATGGCAGGCCGTCTAGCACGGGCCAAACGGCGCGATGAGCTCTAAAAAAAATCTGGCGTGAAATATCATGATGTCATTATGCTAGTAGCATAAATTGAGCGTCCGCGGCTAAAGTTTAGCGTTCCAGAGCTGATAACCCGGTCACACCTTCCCGCCTTCGCTGGCGTCTAGACCGGTACCCTCCTGTGGAACACGCCTCTTCTTCGCCCTCGCTCGTCGACCTTACCTTCACTCCTGCATTGCTCGGTGCATGCGGCACCGGGGCAATCCTGTTCGTGGGCGGCGTGACGCCGACCACCCTGGCCCTGAGTGCCACCCAGGTGGTCCTGGCCGCCGGGCTGGGCTTCTGGCAACTGCGTCGCGCCCAGGCGCGCCAGGCCGAGCGCGCCGCCGAGCAGGCCGTGAGCCAGAGCCCCGCCAGCGGTCGAGACGAAGCCCTCGAAGCGCTCTGCGTGGCGGTGCTGCCGGTCTGGTCCGAGCAGATCGAAGCCGCGCGCGCCCACACCGAGCAGGAAATCGTCAGCCTGACCAGTCGCTTCGCCGAACTGGCCGACCGCATCCACAGCGTGGCCGGCGCCGATCACGGCAGCGGCGATCGCCTGGTCAACCTCATGGCCAGCAGCCAGAACCAGCTGGACGGCATCCTCCAGGCCTTGCGCGAGGCGCTGTCCAGCAAGGGCGCGCTGCTCAACGAAATCAACGGCCTGGCCGGCCTGACCGAACAGCTGAAGAACATGGCGAAGGACGTCGGCGACGTGGCGCGCCAGACCAACCTGCTGGCCCTCAACGCCGCCATCGAAGCCGCCCGTGCCGGTGAAGCCGGGCGCGGTTTCGCGGTGGTCGCCGACGAGGTGCGCAAGCTCTCCACCCTGTCCGGCGATACCGGGCAGAAGATCGGCGAAACCGTGGAAACGGTGAACGGCGCCATCGCCCGCACCCTGGAGCTTTCGCAGCTCCACGCCGAGCGCGACACCGGCACCCTGAACCAGTCCGGCGAGACCATCGAGCAGGTCATCGGCACCTTTGGCGGCACCACCCGTGACGTGGTCGAGCGCAGCGATGCCCTGGCCGACAACGCCGCAGCCGTGGGCGGCGCCATCGCCGAGGTGCTGGTCGCCCTGCAATTCCAGGATCGCGTCAGCCAGATGCTCGGCCACATCCGTGACGACCAGGCCCGCCTCGAGCGCCTGGTGATCGACCGTCGCGCCCTGGCCGCCAGCGGTCAGCCGCTGCCGACCCTCGACACCCGCGGCTGGCTCGCCGACCTGGCCCGCACCTACACCATGGCCGAGCAGGTCGCCGTGCACCACGGCAAGCGACCGGCCGCCGCCCCCGCCGAATCCGATATCACGTTCTTTTAAGGAAAGCTGTCATGAGCAACAAGACCATTCTGATCGTCGACGACTCCATCTCCATCCGCCAAGTGGTGTCCATGACCCTGAAAAGCGCGGGCTACGACGTCATCGAAGGCTGCGACGGCCGCGATGCCCTGACCAAGCTGGACGGGCGCAAGGTGCACCTGATCATCAGCGACGTGAACATGCCCAACATGGACGGCATCACCTTCGTCACCGCGGCCAAGAAGCTGCCGGCCTACAAGTTCACCCCGGTGATCATGCTCACCACCGAATCCGATGCCGCCAAGAAGGCCGCCGGCCAGGCCGCCGGTGCCAAGGCCTGGATGGTCAAGCCGTTCCAGCCGGCGCAGATGCTGGCGGCGGTTTCCAAGCTGATCATGCCCTGATGGCCCCGGAGGCTGCCCCCATGAACGACATCGTTCGTACCCGCTTGCCCATTACCGGGCCGCTGACCATCTACACCGCGGCCGACAGCAAGCCGCTGCTGATGGAGCCCCTGACCGCCGGGGTCACCGTGGCGCTGGAACTGGCCGAGGTCGATGAATTCGACTCCGCGGGTCTGCAGTTGCTGCTGCTGGCCCACCGCGAGGCGCAGCGTTTGGGCGGCAGCCTCGAACTGGTCGACCCCAGCCCCGCCGTCACCGAACTGCTGGAGCTGGCAGGTCTTGCCGACTTCTTTACCGCGGCCGCCGCGGAAGGTGTTGCCGCATGAACATGGACGAGATCCTCAAGACATTCATCGCCGAGAGCGAGGAATTGCTGCAGCAGATGGAAGCCGCGCTGCTGCAGATCGAGCAGGCGCCGGATGACGTCGAGCTGATCAATGCCATCTTTCGCGCCGCCCACACCATCAAGGGTTCGGCCGGGCTGTTCGGCCTGGACCATGTGGTGGCCTTCACCCATGTCGCCGAAAGCGTGCTCGACCGCATCCGCAGCAACGAGCTGGCCTTCGACGAGACCCTGTCGGCGCTGTTCCTGGAGGTCTGCGACCACCTCAACGGCCTGATCGCCCGGGTATCGTCCGGCAGCGAGCCGGAGCCCGACTTCCAGGCCGCCGGCGCCGTGCTGGTGCAGCGCCTGGAGCACTATCTGCAGCCGAGCGCCAAGGCGGTCCAGCCGGTCGCCGCCGCCCGTACCCTGACGGCACCGGTCGATGGCGTCGCCGCCGGCCACTGGCACCTGTCGCTGCGCTTCGGTCCGGACATGCTGCGCAATGGCATGGATCCGCTGGCCTTCGTGCGTTACCTCAACAGCTTTGGCCGCATCGTCAACATCGTCACCCTGACCGATGCCATCCCGGCCGCGGCTGACATGGATCCGGAGACCTGCTACCTGGGCTTCGAGGTCGCCTTCGACAGCGACGCCGACAAGGCGACCATCGAGGCGGCCTTCGAATTCGTCCGCGAAGACAGCCAGATCCGCATCCTGCCGCCGCACAGCCGCAGCAGCGACTACTGTCAGCTGATCGACGACTTGGCCGAGGAAGACCTGCGCCTGGGCGAGATCCTGGTGCGCTGCGGCACCCTGACCGCCACCGAGCTGGACGAGGTGCTGCGTCGCCAGGCCGATCCGGCGACGCCGCGCCAGCCCATCGGCGAAGCCCTGGTGGAGGCCCAGTTGGTCAATCCGCCGGTGGTGGATGCGGCCCTGAACAAGCAGCGCAAGATCAAGGAGCAGCGCGCGCCGGCCGGCGAAGGCCAGCTGATCCGTATCGACGCGACCAAGCTCGATCAGCTGATCGATCTCATCGGCGAGCTGATCATCGCCGGTGCCGGGACCCAGCTGATCGCCCAGCAGAGCGGTCTGGCGGCTCTGGTGGAATCCACCGGGGTGCTGTCGCGCCTGGTGGAAGAGGTCCGCGACACCGCCCTGACCCTGCGCATGGTGCAGATCGGCACCACCTTCAATCGTTTCCAGCGCGTGGTCCGCGACGTCTCCAAGGAAATTGGCAAGGACATCGCCCTGCGCATCAGCGGCGGCGAGACCGAGCTGGACAAGACCGTGGTGGAAAAGATCGGCGATCCGCTGACCCACCTGATCCGCAACGCCATGGATCATGGCATCGAATCCGCCGAGCTGCGCCTGGCGCGAGGCAAGCCGGCCCAGGGCACCGTGGGGCTCAATGCCTACCACGAGTCGAGCAGCATCGTCATCGAGGTCACCGACGACGGCGGCGGTCTGTCGCGCGAGCGCATCCTGCGTAAGGCGACCGAGCGCGGCCTGATCGCCGAGGGCCAGGTGCTGGCCGACAAGGACGTGTTCAACCTGATCTTCGAACCGGGCTTCTCCACCGCCGAGCAGATCAGCAACCTGTCCGGTCGCGGCGTCGGCATGGACGTGGTGAAAAAGAACATCACCGCCCTGCGCGGCAGCGTCGACCTCACCAGCGAGGAAGGCCGCGGCACCACGGTGACCATTCGCCTGCCCCTGACCCTGGCGATCATCGACGGCTTCCTCATCGGCGTCGGCAAGGCTACCTACGTGGTGCCCCTGGAGGCGGTGGAGGAGTGCATCGAGCTGACCGAGGCGGCCAGTGTCCAGGCCAACGGCAACGACTACCTCGACCTGCGCGGCGAGGTGCTGCCGGTGCTGCGCCTGCGCCAGCTGTTCGCCATCGAGGAGGCGCCGCCGCGGCGGCAGAACGTGGTGGTGGTGCGCTACGCCGGCCAGCGCGCCGGTCTGGTGGTCGATCAGCTGCTCGGCGAATTCCAGACGGTGATCAAGCCGCTCGGTCCGCTGTTCGGCCACAACCGCAGCCTGGGCGGTTTCACCATCCTGGGTACCGGCGCCGTGGCGCTGATCCTCAACGTGCCCGGCCTGGTTGGCGAGGCCGCGTCCACCGGCGCCGCTGCGCCGGCGCACATTCCCGCGCTTACCTGACCGACAAGGATTTAGAGTCCATGACCGTTACCAAACGCATGTCCCTGCTGGTCCTATCCGCGCTGCTGGGGATCATCCTGCTGGCCGGCATTGCCTACCAGCAGCTGAGCCAGGTGTATGAGCGCGCCAACTATGGCAACGACAACACCGTGCCGTCGATTCTGGGTATCGATGCCATCGACGCCCATTCCGCCGACATCATCACCGGCATCTACCGCCATCTGGCCGCGGATGGCGAAGCAGCCACCCGTGAGGCCGAGAAGGAGCTGACCGAGGCCCAGCAGCTGACCGAGAAGGCGCTCAAGGACTATGAGCCGCTCATTTCCGACGAGACCGACCGGCGCCTGCTGCAGGACGATCGCCAGGCCATTGCGCAACTGAACGATCTGGTGGCCATCGTGCTGCCGCTGTCTCGGGCGAGCCAGGACGAGGACGTCAAGCGCATCCTCGGCGAGAAGCGCAAGGTCATCGACCATGTCGGCGACACCCTCGATGCGCACCGCGCCTACAACCAGAAACTGGGTAGCGAGCAGGCGCTGGTCGCCGGCCATACCATGAGCCAGGCCACCATCCTTTCCATCGGCATCGCCCTGGCGACCCTGCTGGCGGTTGGCCTGCTCGGCTTCTTCATCACCCGCAACCTGCTGCGCCAGCTGGGCGGCGAGCCGGCCGAGGTGGCCAAGGTCGCCAACCGCACCGCCGCGGGCGACCTGCCCGATGATCTGCAGCTGCGTGCCGGCGACGAGTCCAGCCTGATGGCCGCCATGCAGCGCATGGTGGTGACCCTGCGCGGTCTGGTGCAGGAGATGAGCACCATGGCCAGCGAGCACGATCGCGGCGAGACCGAGGTACGCATTCCGCTGGAGCGCTTCCAGGGCACCTTCCGCAACGTCGCCGAAGGTGTCAACGCCATGGTCGCCGGCCACCTCAGCGATTCCGCCAAGGCCATGGCCTGCGTCAAGCGCTTCGGCGAGGGCGATCTGGCTGCGCCGCTGGAGCGGTTCCCCGGCAAGAAGGCGGTGATCAACGACAACCTCGAGCAGGTCCGCGACAACATCCAGCTGCTGGTGGCGGAGATGGTGCAGCTGTCCGCCGCCCATGATCGCGGCGACACCGATGCGCGCATCCCCGTCGAGCGCTTCCAGGGCACCTTCCGTGGCATGGCCGAAGGCGTCAACGCCATGGTCGCCGGCCACCTGAGCGATTCCGCCAAGGCCATGGCCTGCGTCAAGCGCTTTGGCGAAGGCGATCTGTCGGTGGCGCTGGAGCGCTTCCCCGGGCAGAAAGCGGTGATCAACGACAACCTCGAACAGGTTCGCGACAACATCCAGCGCCTGGTCGAAGACGCCAACCAACTGAGCCAGGCGGCCATGGCCGGTCGTCTCGATACCCGCGCCGATGCCAGTGCCCACCAGGGCGATTTCCGCCGCATCGTCGCCGGCATCAACGGCACCCTGGACGCCATCGTCGCCCCGGTCAACGAAGCCATGGGCGTGATGGCCGGGCTCGCCCAGGGTGACCTGAGCCGCACCGTGCGCGGTGACTACCAGGGCCAGTTGCTGGAGCTCAAGGAGTCGATCAACGGCACCGTAGGCAAGCTGAACCAGATCATCGGCGACGTGCGTCTGTCGGCCGACTCCCTGGCCAGCGCCTCGGAAGAGATCTCCGCCACTGCCCAGAGCATGAGCCAGGCCAGCACCGAACAGGCGGCTTCGGTCGAAGAGACCAGCGCCAGTGTCGAACAGATGTCGGCCTCCATCGCCCAGAACACCGAGAACGCCAAGGTCACCGACGGCATGGCCGGCAAGGCCGCGCGGGAAGCCGGGGAGGGTGGTCAGGCCGTCAGCGAGACCCTGGTGGCCATGAAGACCATCGCCGACAAGATCGGCATCGTCGACGACATCGCCTACCAGACCAATCTGCTGGCGCTCAACGCCGCCATCGAGGCCGCCCGTGCCGGCGAGCATGGCAAGGGCTTCGCCGTNGTGGCCGCCGAGGTGCGCAAGCTGGCCGAACGCAGCCAGGTCGCTGCCCAGGAGATCGGCACCGTGGCCAAGAGCAGCGTGGCCCTGGCCGAACGCGCCGGCACTTTGCTGGAGCAAATGGTGCCGTCAATCAGCAAGACCTCCGACCTGGTCCAGGAAATCGCCTCGGCCAGCGAAGAACAGAGCAGCGGGGTGAGCCAGATCAACGGCGCCATGCTGCAACTGAGCCAGATCACCCAGCAGAACGCCTCGGCGTCCGAGGAGCTGGCCGGCACCGCCGAAGAAATGAGTACCCAGGCGGAGCAGCTGCAGCGCCTGATGGGCTTCTTCAATACCGGCGAAAGCCGGGTGGTACAGGACCTGGAACGCGCGCTGGAGGCCTCGCGGCCGAAGGCCATGCAGGTCCCGGGCAAGGCACTGCGTACGGGTACCTCGGGCGTGCCTGACGGCTACGTCCCCTTCGAATCCTGATCCCTATCCTACGGCCACCTGCGGGTGGCCTTTTTGAGACCACCGACATGACCGTCATCAAGAAAATGCTGCTGCTGGTGCTGTCAGCGCTATTGGGCATCCTGGTACTGGCCGGCACCGGGCAATACGAAATCGACAAGGTGTTCCAGGCGGCCAACTACGGCAACGACAATACCGTTCCCAGCCTGAAGGCGCTGGGTGATGTCAATGACAGCCGCTCCGACTACGTGGTGAGCATCTATCGCCACGTGCTGTCGACCAGCAGCGAAGCCATGACCACCGCCGAGCAGGATCTGGCCGCGGCCAAGGAACGCATTGGCCAGAGTCTCGCCAAGTACGAGACGCTGGTCTCGGACGACCGCGATCGTGGCCTGCTGGCCGCCGATCGCACCGCCTTCACGGCGCTGTTCAACCTGGGCGACCAGGTCATCGCCCTGTCGCGGCAGAATCGCAACGACGACGCCCAGGCCCTGATGCGCAGCCGCACCGACGTGATGCTGGCCATCAACAAGGCCCTCGACGAGCACGTCGGCTACAACGAGAGCCTCGCGCAGCAGGGCGTGCAGGTCGCCCAGAAGACCAAGGTCGAAGCCACCTGGCTGGCCCTGTCCATCGCCCTGGCGACCCTGCTGGCGGTGGCCCTGCTGGGCTTCTTCATCACCCGCAACCTGCTGCGTCAGCTGGGCGGTGAGCCGGCCGCGGTGGCGACCCTGGCCGGCCGTGTGGCCGCCGGTGATCTGCCCGATGACATCAAGCTGCGCGGCGACGACAAGACCAGCCTGATGGCGGCCATGCAGAACATGGTCACCACCCTGCGCGGCCTGATCGGCGAAATGAGCAGCATGTCGGCGGCCCACGACCGCGGCGAAACCGTGGTGCGCATCCCGGCCGAACGTTTCCAGGGCGCCTATCGCAGCATGGCCGAAGGGGTCAACGGCATGGTCGCCGGGCACCTCAGCGATTCCGCCAAGGCCATGGCCTGCGTCAAGAGCTTTGGCGAGGGCGATCTGTCGGTGCAGCTGGAGCGCTTCCCCGGCCAGAAGGCGGTGATCAACGACAACCTCGAACAAGTGCGCGGCAACATCCAGCGCTTGGTCGAAGACGCCAATCAACTGAGCCAGGCGGCCATGGCCGGTCGCCTCGATACCCGTGCCGATGCCAGTGCCCACCAGGGCGACTTCCGCCGCATCGTCGCCGGCATCAACGGCACCCTCGACGCCATCGTCGCCCCGGTCAACGAAGCCATGGGCGTCATGGCCGGGCTCGCCCAGGGCGACCTGAGCCGCACCGTGCGCGGTGACTACCAGGGCCAGTTGCTGGAGCTCAAGGAGTCGATCAACGGCACCGTGGGCAAGCTGAACCAGATCATCGGCGACGTGCGCCTGTCCGCCGATGCCCTGGCCAGTGCCTCGGAAGAGATCTCCGCCACCGCCCAGAGCATGAGCCAGGCCAGTACCGAACAGGCCGCCTCGGTCGAGGAGACCAGCGCCAGCGTCGAGCAGATGTCGGCTTCCATCGCCCAGAACACCGAAAACGCCAAGGTCACCGATGGCATGGCTGGCAAGGCCGCGCGCGAGGCCAACGAAGGCGGCGAAGCGGTGGGTGAGACCCTGGTCGCCATGAAGACCATCGCCGAAAAGATTGGCATCGTCGACGACATCGCCTACCAGACCAACCTGCTGGCGCTCAACGCGGCCATCGAGGCGGCCCGCGCCGGCGAGCATGGCAAGGGCTTCGCCGTGGTGGCCGCCGAGGTGCGCAAGCTGGCCGAACGCAGCCAGATCGCCGCCCAGGAAATCGGCACCGTGGCCAAGAGCAGCGTGGCCCTGGCCGAGCGCGCCGGGTCACTGCTCGACGAAATGGTACCGTCCATCAGCAAGACCTCCGATCTGGTACAGGAAATCGCCGCTGCGTCCGAAGAACAGAGTAGCGGAGTCACTCAGATCAATAGCGCCATGCTGCAACTCAACCAGATCACTCAACAGAACGCCTCGGCCTCGGAAGAGCTGGCCGCGACCGCCGAAGAAATGAGCGGTCAGGCCGAGCAGCTGCAGCGCCTGATGGGCTTCTTCCACACTGGCGAGGGTCGTGCGGTCCAGGACCTGGAGCGTGCCATCGAGCAGGCGCGCCCGGTCGCCAGCCGCGCGGCCTCGCCAACCTCGCGTCGTCCGCAGATGGCCGCGGGCGGCCTGCCGGACGGTTACGTCCGCTTCCCGGAGTAATGGCTTCATGACTGCCCTGACCCTTGGCGACATCGCCCACGAACACCTCGGCCATCAGCATCTGACCTTCGTGGTCGATGGGGAAACCTATGCGGTGGATACCCTCGCGGTGCGCGAGATCATCGAGTTCGGCCAGCTGACCCAGGTCCCGCTGATGCCGGCCTGCATTCGCGGGGTGATCAATCTGCGCGGCGCCGTGGTCCCGGTGGTCGATCTGGAAGCCCGCTTCGGCGGGCGACCGACCCGGGTCGGCCCACGGACCTGCATCGTCATCCTGGAAGTGTGCGCCGACGAAGACACCCAGGTGCTGGGCGTGGTGGTGGATGCGGTGAGCGAGGTGCTGGAAATCGCCGCGGCGGACATCCGTCCGGCGCCGGCCTTTGGCAGTCGCCTGGCGCCGCACTTCATCGCCGGCATGGTTAAGTCCGAGGACGGCTTTCTGACCCTGCTCGACGTGGCCCAGGTCCTGGATGTGCAGGAACTGGCGAGCCTGGCCCAGGCCGCCAGCTGAGACATCCCCGCATTGCACGGGCGACGTTAACCGGCGCCTCTAAAACGAAACAGTCGTAACCGGCGCCGGAGGCGCTTCCACCATGCTGAACACTCTTCGCGTCTCGACCAAGCTGGCGATCGGTTTCGGGACCGCCATCCTGATGCTGCTGCTGGTCATGGGTGTCGCCCTGCTGAACATGGGCACCATGAAGGACTCGGCCGACAACATGTCGAAATTCCGTTTCCCCATGACCGTCCAGGCCAACACCCTGGTACGCAACACCCTCGACAGCGGCCGCCTGATGCGCAACCTGCTGCTGCTGGACGATGAGCGCGCCCTGGCCAAGACCAAGGAAGACATCGCCAAGGTCCGTTCGGGCAACGGCGAGATCCTTGCCGATCTGCAGAAGAAGATCACCAGCGACGAAGGCAAGCAGAAGCTGGCCGCTGCCGTGGATGCCCGTCAGCGCCTGCAGGACAAGTACGGCGAATTCTTTCGCCTGCTGGACACCGACCGCGGCCAGGCTCGTGACTATCTGCTGAACGTCTTCGCCCCCAACAACAACGAGCTGGTGGCCGCCCTTGGCGCCCTGAACGACCTGCAGGCCCAGCGCATGCAGGAAGCTGGTGAAGCGGCGACCGACGCCTATGTAGATGCCCGCAATCTGATGATCGTGATAGGTACGGTGGCAGTCCTGATCTCCATCCTGCTCGGCTACCTGATCACCCGCAGCCTGATCCGGCAGCTGGGTGGTGAACCCGCCTATGCCGCCGAGGTGGTGCAGCGCGTCGCCCGCGGTGACCTGAGCGTCGAGGTGGCGACCCGCGAGGGCGATACCACCAGCATGCTGGCCGCCGTGCGCACCATGACCACCACCCTGGCGCAGATCATCAGTGACGTGCGCAGCTCGGCCGATGGCCTGGCCAGCGCCTCCGAAGAGGTTTCGGCCACCGCCCAGAGCATGAGCCAGGCCAGCACCGAGCAGGCCGCCTCCGTCGAGGAAACCAGCGCCAGCATCGAGCAGATGTCGGCCTCCATCGCCCAGAACACCGAGAACGCCAAGGTCACCGACGGCATGGCCGGCAAGGCCGCGCGGGAAGCGGACGAGGGCGGCCAGGCCGTGCGCGAGACCCTGGTGGCCATGAAGACCATCGCCGACAAGATCGGCATCGTCGACGACATCGCCTACCAGACCAATCTGCTGGCGCTCAACGCCGCCNGTGGCCGCCGAGGTGCGCAAGCTGGCCGAACGCAGCCAGGTCGCTGCCCAGGAGATCGGCACCGTGGCCAAGAGCAGCGTGGCCCTGGCCGAGCGCGCCGGGTCCCTGCTGAGCGAGATGGTGCCTTCCATCAACAAGACCTCCGACCTGGTGCAGGAAATCACCGCGGCCTCCGAAGAGCAGAGCGCCGGGGTCGAGCAGATCAATGGCGCCATGCTGCAGCTCAGCCAGATCACCCAGCAGAACGCCTCGGCGTCCGAAGAGCTGGCCGCCACCGCGGAAGAGATGAGCGGCCAGGCCGAGCAGCTCCAGCAGATGATGGAATTCTTCACCCTGAGCGGTTCGCCGGTGGCCCAGCAGGTCGCCCGTCCGGGCGCCAAGCGCTCGGGTCCGAGCCTGGCCGAGCGCGCTTCGGCACTGATCGATTCACCCCGGCGTGCGCCCCGTGGCAGCGTGCCGGCCGGTTTCGCCCGTTTCGAGGAGCAAGCCTGATGCTATTGCGCCAGTTTCTGACCTTTCAGCTCGCCGGTGATCTCTACGGCGTGAACACCGGTTGCGTGCGGGAGATCATCGAGTACGGCGCGGTCACCACGGTGCCCATGCTGCCGCCGGCGATCCGTGGCGTCATCAACCTGCGCGGCGCCGCCGTGCCGGTCATGGACCTCGGCGTGCGCTTTCGCAACGAGGTGACCGAGACCTCCCGCCGCAGCTGCATCGTGGTGCTGGAGATCCAGGTCGACGGCGGCCCCCAGGTGTTCGGCATCGTGGTGGACGCGGTCTGCGAGGTGCTGGAGATCGCCGCCGACGGCATCGAGCCGGCGCCGCGCTTCGGCGCCTCGATCCGCACCGACTTCATCCTCGGCATGGCCAAGCAGGGTGCCGGTTTCGTCATCCTGCTCGACATGGATCGGGTCCTGGGCGCAGACGATCTCGCCCAGCTCGCCGCCATGACGGCTGCCTGAGTCGCCGGCCATGGAACTCCCCGCGCTGACCGACAGCGAATTCCGTCAGTTTCGCAGCTTCATCTTCCGGGTCGCCGGCATCAGCATGTCCGATGCCAAGCGCCCGCTGGTGAGCGGTCGCCTGGCCAAGCGCGTGCGCCAGCGCGGTACGCCCAGCTACGACGCCTATTTCCAGCTGATCCAGCGTGACCAGGCAGAATGCCAGATGGCGGTCGATCTCTTGACCACCAACGAGACCTACTTCTTCCGCGAGCCCAAGCACTTCGACTTCCTGCGCGAGCAGGTGCTGCCGAACTGGGACAGACGCCAGCCGCTGCGACTGTGGAGCGGCGCCTGCTCCTCGGGGGAGGAGCCCTATACCCTGGCCATGACCCTGGCCGAAGGGCTGGGCGAGCGCCCCTGGGAAATCGTCGCCTCCGACCTCAGCACCCGGGTGCTGGCCAAGGCGCGCAACGCCCAGTATCCGCTCGCCGAAGCCGAGAACATCCCGCCGGCGCTGTTGCGGCGCTATTGCTTCAAGGGCGTGGGCGAGAACGACGGCACCTTTCTGGTGGATCCGCGGCTGACCGCGCGGATCGCCTTTCGCCAGATCAATCTGAACAACTCGCTGCCGGAGCTGGGCACCTTCGACATCATCTTTCTGCGCAACGTGATGATCTACTTCGACGTGCCCACCAAGCGCCAGGTGGTGGCCCGTCTGGTTCGCCACCTGCGACCCGGTGGCTACTTCTTCGTCAGCCATTCCGAGAGCCTCAACGGGGTGACCGACGCCCTGAAAATGGTCAGTCCTTCCATCTATCAACGTCCGCTCTAGCCATGGCAGCCGCGCCGGAACTGTTTCTGCGTCCTGGCGACTGGTATTTCGGCCAGGGCGATTTGCGGATCCGGACCATCCTGGGCTCCTGCGTGTCCTTTGTCTTCTGGCACCCGCGGCGACGCCTCGGCGGCATGACCCATGCGCTGCTGCCCACGCGCCAGCGCGCCGCTCCCGGCGCACCCGCCGACGGCCACTATGTCGACGAATCCCTGCAATTGATGCTGGGGGCGATCGCCCGCCACGGCGGCGATCTCTCCGGCTACCAGGTGCACCTCTACGGGGGTGGCAACATGTTTCCCCAGCTCCTGCGCGGGCGCGTCCGCAACATCGGCGACGTCAATGTCGAGGCGGCGCTGGCGCAATTGGCCCAGGCCGGTATCCACACGGTGCGGACCCACGTCCGCGGCGCCGGCCATCGCAAACTGTCCCTGGACCTCGTCGACGGCCGGGTGCTCATGCAACAGGTGGAGCTACCCTATGTTCCGCCGCTTACGAGACTTACTCCATGAACAAGATCAAGGTCCTTATCGTCGACGACTCCGCCGTGGTGCGGCAGGTGCTCGCCCAGAGTCTCGCGGAGGATCCGGCCATCGAGGTGCTGGGGGTCGCCGCCGACCCGGTGTTCGCCCAGGACAAGATGCGCAAGCAGTGGCCCGACGTCATCGTGCTGGACGTGGAGATGCCGCGCATGGACGGCATCACCTTTCTCAAGAAGATCATGGCCGAGCGCCCGACCCCGGTGGTGATCTGCTCGACCCTGACCGAGAAGGGCGCCGCCACCACCCTGCAGGCCATGGCCGCCGGGGCGGTCAGCATCGTCACCAAGCCCCAGGCCAACCTCAAGCAATTCCTCAAGGACGCCTCGGACGACCTCACCAGCGCGGTCAAGGCCGCCGCTCGGGCCAATCTCAAGCGCCTGGCGCCGCGTGGCGTGCCGGTGGTGCCGACGCCCAAGCTCAGCGCCGACGCCATCCTGCCGTCCGGCGGCAGCCCGGCCATGGCGCGCACCACCGAGCGCATCGTCGCCCTGGGTACCTCCACCGGCGGCACCCAGGCCCTGGAAGCGGTGCTGACCTCGCTGCCGCGGGTCTGCCCCGGCATCGTGGTGGTCCAGCACATGCCCGAGCGCTTCACCGCCGCCTTCGCCGAGCGCCTGGATCGCCTCTGCGAGCTGGAGGTGCGCGAAGCGCGGCATGGCGATCGGGTCCTGCCGGGACGGGTGCTGATCGCGCCGGGTGGTCGCCACATGCTGCTCAAGCGCAGTGGCGCCCAGTACCAGGTGGACGTGGTCGACGGCCCGCCGGTCAGTCGTCATCGCCCCTCGGTGGACGTGCTGTTCCGCTCGGTGGCGCGGGCCGCCGGCAGCAATGCCCTGGGGATCATCATGACCGGCATGGGCGACGACGGCGCCCGTGGCCTCAAGGAGTTGCGCGACGTCGGTGGCCGTACCCTCGGCCAGGACGAAGACAGCTGCGTGGTCTACGGCATGCCAAAGGAAGCCATGAAGCTCGGCGCGGTGGAGCAGGAGATCGGCCTCAACCAGATCGCCGCCGCCATCCTCAAAGGTGGGGTCTAGACGAACTTGCGGGGCAGGCGGGACTCCAAGCGCGAGCACGCGAGGAGAGCCCCATGTTCGACATCTGCCACTGGATCAACGAGCCTGAAACCTGGCTGGCCGAGCCCGAGCGGCTGCGGGTCATCACCGATCGCCACAGTGACTTCTGGAACCACACCCACGACGGCGGCGAGCGCCACAGCGGCCACTTCTTCGGCGCCCGGGTCACCAGCGGCTTCACCGCCCAGCTGCGGGTGGCGGCGCGCTGCAAGAACCAGGGCGACCATGCCGGCTTGATGGTGCGGATCGACGAGCAGCACTGGCTGCGGGCCGGCATCGGCTATTTCGACGATACCCCGCAATTGCTCAGCGTCCTGACCCTGGGACGCTCGGATCTGGCCGTGGGCGCACCGCTGGGCGAGCGCGAAGAGCTGTGGCTGAGGATTACCCTGACCCAGGGCACCCTGCGGGTCCAGGCCTCGCTCGACGGTCAGCGCTGGCCGCTGCTGCGCCTGGCCAGCCTGCCCGTCGCCGCCGAGTACCGGGTCGGCCCGGTCTGTGGCACCCCGGAGCGGGGTGGCATGGAGGTGGCGTTCAGCGACTTCAGTCTGCAGGCCCCGCTGCAGCGAGGCCTGGCCGATCTGAGTTGAGGTGGGGAGGGCGACTCAGCCGACGGTGACGGGGGGCAGTTCGACCTGCTGCACCTGCACCGGCTTGCGCGGGGCAACCACCTTGGCGACCCCGTCGACGACCTTGTCGCCGTGCTGGTTGAACACCCGGGTGGCCAGGTTCACGCGAAACTTCGGCAGCTTTTCCAGCACCTCGATTTCCACCGTCAGGGTATCGCCCAGCTTGACCGGCTTCTCGAAGGTCATGGTCTGGTCGACATAGAGGGTGCCCGGGCCCGGCAGGTTGCAGGCCACCGCGGCGCTGATCAGGGCGCCACTGAGCATGCCGTGGGCGATGGGCTCGCGAAACAGCGTCTTGGCGGCGAATTCGGCGTCCAGGTGCAGCGGGTTGCAGTCCCCGGAGAGGGCGGCGAACAGCAGCACATCGCGCTGCTCGATGGTGCGGGTCACGGTCACCTTCTGGCCGATCTCGAGGGCTTCATAAGGGATGTTTTCGGTCAGGCTCATGACGCGCTCCGGCAGCTGTGACAAGGCGGCGGACGCCGCGAAGCCGGGCATTCTACCCAGGCTCGCCGCCCGAGGCTAATCGACGCCCGGAAAAGCCCCGGGAGAAGGTGACCATAAGTGACCATCTGGTCATTAGGTGACGTTCAGGGCGGATATTGATGCTGTTGCGGGCAGGGCAAAGCTGCTAGGCTCGCAGGGCCGGTTCAGCGCTGATCACGGCACTCCAACGAACAATAACCATAGAGCGGGAGCGGGCTGCATGATGCCGAATTTCTGGAGTGACAAATATCCCGAGGGCATCCAGACAGACATAGACCTGGACCGTTATCGCAACGTCCTGGCGGTATTCCGCGAGGCCTGCCAGACCTACGCCGAGCGCCCGGCGTTCAGCAACCTGGGCCGCACCCTGAGCTACCGCGAACTCTATGAGCTGTCCGGTCAGTTCGCCGCCTACCTGCAAAAGCATACCGACCTGCAACCCGGCGATCGCATCGCCGTGCAGATGCCCAATGTGCTGCAGTATCCGGTGGTGGTCTTTGGCGCCATGCGTGCCGGCCTGGTGGTGGTCAACACCAACCCGCTGTACACCGCCCGCGAGATGCAGCACCAGTTCAAGGATTCCGGCGCCCGGGCGCTGGTCTGCCTGGCCAACATGGCGCACCTGGCCGAACAGGTGCTGCCGCAGACCGACATCCGGCACGTCATCATCACCGAGGTCGGCGACCTGCTGCCGACCTTCAAGCGCCTGCTGGTCAACGCCGTGGTCCGCCACGTCAAGAAGATGGTGCCGGCCTATCGCATTCCCCATTCCATCCGCTTCGTCGATGCCATGACCAAGGGCGAGCACGTCGATTTCGTCGACGCCGACCCGGCGGCCGAGGACGTCGCCGTGCTGCAGTACACCGGCGGCACCACTGGCATCGCCAAGGGCGCCATGCTGACCCACCGCAATCTGGTGGCCAACATGCTGCAGTGCCAGGTGCTGATGACCAAATACCTGGGCGGCGGCGCCCAAGTGATGATCGCGCCGCTGCCGCTCTATCACATCTATGCCTTCACCATTCACTGCATGGCCATGCTGATCCAGGGCAACCACAACGTCCTGATCACCAATCCGCGCGACCTGCCGGCGCTGGTCAAGGAACTGCGGCAGTGGCGCTTCAACGGCTTCGTCGGCCTCAACACCCTGTTCGCCGCCCTGTGCAACAACGAGGATTTCCGCCAGCTGGATTTCTCCCAGCTCAAGGTGACCTTTTCCGGTGGCATGGCGCTGCAGCAATCCGTGGCTCTGCGCTGGGAAGAGGTGACCGGCTGCGGCATCTGCGAAGGCTACGGCATGACCGAGACCAGTCCGGTGGTGAGCTTCAATCCGCTGGAGCGGCGCCGGCTGGGCACCATCGGCGTGCCGGTGCCAGGCACCGACTGCAAGGTGGTGGATGCCGATGGCGTGGCCCAGGGCTTCGATACCCCTGGCGAACTGTGCGTCAAGGGCCCCCAGGTCATGAAGGGCTACTGGCTGCGTCCCGAGGCCACCGCCGAGGTGCTGGACGCCGAAGGCTGGCTGCGCACCGGCGACATCGCCGTGATCGAGCCGGATGGCTATCTGCGGATCGTCGATCGCAAGAAGGACATGATCCTGGTGTCCGGCTTCAACGTCTATCCCAACGAGCTGGAAGAGGTACTCTCCCAGTTGCCCGGGGTGCTGCAGTGCGCCGCCATCGGTATCCCCGACGAGGTGGCGGGGGAGAAGATCAAGGTGTTCGTGGTGCCCAAGCCCGGTGCGTCCCTCACCACCGAGCAGGTGCTCAAGCACATGCACGACAACGTCACCGGCTACAAGCGACCCAAGCTGGTGGAGTTCCGCGACAGCCTGCCGACCACCAACGTCGGCAAGATCCTGCGTCGCGAACTGCGTGACGCCGAACTCAAGAAGGCGTAACAGGACTTCACTATGTCCCCCGCGCCGCTACCTCTCGTCGACTGGTAGCGGTGCCACCGGTTTCCAAGCATGGTTTTCGCAAGAGGTTCGGGTATAAACCGCAGGCGGCATTTTGCCGTCACCTCTCCGACCTCTTTCCTTGAGGACACACCATGCGAATTAGCGTACGCCAGGCCGTGCTGGGCCTCTTCCTGCTGGGCTCCAGCGTGCTCGGTCAGGTCCAGGCCGGTGAACCCATCCGCGTCCTGTTCGTGGGCAACAGCTACACCTTCGTCAACGATCTGCCGGCGATGGTCCGTCAAATGTCCGTTGACGCCGGTCAGTCGCGCCCGCTGGACGTCAAGCATGTGACCTTCAGCGGCGCCAGCCTCGAGGAACACTGGAAGCGCCACGACGTGCAGGACGAGCTGGCCAAGGCCAACTACGACTACGTGGTGATCCAGGACCACAGCATGATGCCGGTGAAAAATCCGGACCTGACCCGTCAGTACGTGCGCCTGATCGCCGACCTGGCGCGCAAGGACGGTGCCCAGCCGATCCTCTACCTGACCTGGGCCCGGCAGAACAACCCGACCATGCAGGCGCAGCTGGACAGCGTCTACACCCCCCTGGCCAAGGAAACCGGCGCGCTGCTGGCCCCGGTGGGCCAGGCCTGGCAGAAGGCCCTGGCTGATCAGCCGCAACCGGGTCTGTTCCTGCCCGACGGCAGCCACCCGTCCTTTACCGGTACCTACCTGACCGCCTCGGTCTTCTATGCCCTGATCTACGGCACCCGTCCGCCGCTGCCGGCCGCCGGCGAAAAGATCAAGTTCGATCATGCCGATCCCGCCGATCTGCAACAGGACGCCTGGAAGGCCCTACAGTCGCTGGACATGGCTCTGCGCACGCCGCCGGCCAAGCTGAACGTAGCCAGCGTCCAGGCCAAGCGCTGAGTCCGTTCCGCCGCTGCGCGCAGTCCGGCCGCGCAGCGGTTTTCCGCCCGCCGTTCTTGTAAAGCCCCGCCGCACCCCCCAACTCTTTTACACTTACCGGTCCAAGCGACCGCCGTCGAAAGAGTTTCATGACCGATACCCCCTCCGTTGCCCGTCTCGCCGCCAACCTGGATCAGGCCTTCAACGCCGATCGCCATCGCCTGAGGCGCCAGCTCCAGGCCCTGCAGAAACAGCCTGATCCGGCCCGCGAAGCCCAGTGGCTGGAGCGTTTCCAGGCGTCCTGCGCCAAGGTCGAGGCGCGGCGTGCCAGCGTGCCGACCATCCGTTACGACGACGCCCTGCCGATCGCCGCCAAGCGCGAGGAGATCAAGCGCGCCATCGCCGGCCACCAGGTGGTGGTGATCGCCGGTGAGACCGGTTCCGGCAAGACCACCCAGCTGCCCAAGATCTGTCTGGAATTGGGCAGGGGTGTGCAGGGGCTGATCGGCCACACCCAGCCGCGCCGGCTGGCGGCGCGCAGCGTGGGCGCCCGGGTGGCGGAGGAACTGGGTTCGCCGCTGGGCGAACTGGTCGGCTATCAGGTGCGGTTCGAGGATCAGAGCACCGATGCCACCCTGATCAAGCTGATGACCGACGGCATCCTGCTGGCCGAGACCCAGCACGACCGCTTTCTCGAACGCTACGACACCATCATCGTCGACGAGGCCCACGAGCGCAGTCTCAACATCGACTTCCTGCTGGGCTTTCTCAAGACCCTGCTGCCGCGTCGCCCCGATCTCAAGCTGATCATCACCTCGGCCACCATCGATCTGGAGCGCTTCTCCCGGCACTTCGACGGCGCGCCCATCGTCGAGGTGTCCGGGCGGACCTATCCGGTGGAGACCTGGTATCGCCCCCTCAGCGCCGAGGTGGACGAAGACGGCGAGCGCCTGGTGGACGATCTCTCGGTGGATCAGGGCATCCTCCAGGCACTGGACGAGATCGAGGCCCATGAGCGCAGCGTCGGTCAGCGTCCGGGCGATGTCCTGGTGTTCCTGCCCGGCGAGCGCGAGATCCGCGACTGCGCCGAGGTCCTGCGCAAGGCCCAGCTGAAATTCACCGAGGTGCTGCCGCTCTATGCGCGCCTGACGCCGGCCGAGCAGCAGAAGATCTTCCAGCCGCGTCCGGGGCGCAAGATCGTGCTGGCGACCAACGTCGCCGAGACCTCGCTGACCGTGCCGGGCATCCGCTACGTGATCGACAGCGGCACCGCGCGCATCAGTCGCTACAGCTATAGAGCCAAGGTCCAGCGCCTGCCCATCGAAGCCATCTCCCAGGCCAGCGCCAACCAGCGCAAGGGCCGCTGCGGCCGGGTCGAGCCGGGCATCTGCATCCGCCTCTACAGCGAAGAGGATTTCCTCGGTCGACCGACCTTTACCGATCCGGAGATCCTGCGCACCAACCTGGCGGCGGTGATCCTGCAGATGCTGCATCTGCGCCTGGGTCGCATCGAAGACTTCCCCTTTATCGAGCCGCCGGATGGCAAGGCGATCAAGGATGGCTTCACCCTGTTGCAGGAACTCTCGGCGGTGGACGTCGAGGGGCGCCTGCTGCCCCTGGGGCGGCAACTGGCGCGCCTGCCCGTCGATCCGCGCCTGGGCCGCATGCTGCTCGAAGCGACCGAGCAGGGCAGTCTCGCCGAGGTGCTGATCGTCACCAGCGCCCTGTCGGTGCAGGACCCGCGCGAGCGCCCCGCCGACCGCCAGACACAGGCCGATCAGGCCCATGCCCAGTGGAAGGACCCGGATTCGGACTTCGCCGCCCTGGTCAATCTCTGGCACGGTTTCGAAGAGCAGCGCCAGGCGCTGGGCTCCAACGCCCTGCGCAGCTGGTGCCGCAAACACTTCCTCAACTACCTGCGGCTGCGCGAGTGGCGCGATGCCCATCGCCAACTGACCCTGCTGTGCCGCGAACTGGGGCTCCAGGCGCGTAAGGCCGACAGTCCGGCGCCGGCACCGGCGGAAGTCGGCAACCGACCTGCGCCGACCACCGACAAGCACGTCAACGCCAAGGCCCAGCAACATGCCGAAGCCAGCGAGGCGGCGGTACGCGCCCGTGGCTATGCGGCGCTGCACAAGGCCATTCTCGCCGGCCTGCTCAGCCAGATCGGCCAGAAGAGCGAAGACGGCGACTACCTGGGGGCGCGCCAGCGGCGCTTCTGGATCCATCCCGGCAGCGTCATCGGCCGCAAGAAACCCAACTGGATCATGGCCGCGGAGCTGGTGGAGACCACCAAGCTGTTCGCCCGTATGGTGGCCAAGATCGAGCCGGACTGGATCGAGCCGGTGGCGGGCCACCTGGTCAAGAAGACGCACCTGGAGCCCCACTGGGAGAAGAAGCGCGGCCAGGTGGTGGCCTATGAACAGGTCACCCTCTATGGCCTGATCGTGGTCGGCCGCCGCCCGGTGCACTTTGGCCCCATAGATCCGCCTGCCGCCCGCGAGCTGTTCATCCGCGAAGGCCTGGTGCGCGGCGAGATCAACAGCCGCGCCAAATGCCTGGCCGCCAATCGGGCGCTGCTGGAGCGGCTGGACGAACTGGAAGCCAAGGCCCGCCGCCGCGACATCCTCGCCGATGAGGAAACGCTGTTCGACTACTATGCTGCGCGTCTGCCGGCGGACGTCTACCAGACCGCCACCTTCGACAGCTGGTATCGCCGCGAGAGCGCCAGGCAACCCGACCTGCTGATCATGCGCGAGGAAGACGTCCTCGCCCGCGAAGCCAGCGAGGTGACCGCTGCCCAGTATCCGGACACCCTGCGCCTGGGCGAGCTGATTCTGCCGCTGTCCTACGAATTCGACCCGACCCATCCGCGCGATGGCGTCACCCTGCGAGTGCCTGCGCCGCTGTTGCCGCAGCTGCCGCCGCAGCGGCTTGACTGGCTGGTGCCGGGATTGCTCTACGACCGCTGCGTGGCCCTGGTGCGCAACCTGCCCAAGGCGCTGCGCAAGAACTTCGTCCCGGTACCGGATTTCGTTCGCGCGGCGTTGGACAAGATCCCCTTCGGCGAGGGCTCGCTGCACGAGGCCCTGGGGCGCGAATTGCAGCGCATGACCGGCGCCCGTGTTCCCGACGAGGCCTGGCCGGAAGCCGAGGCGGGTCTCGATCCCCATCTGCGTATGAACCTGGAAGTTGTCGATGCCCAGGGCAAGCCGCTGGGCGAAGGCCGCGACCTGGCCGAGGTGACGGCGCGCTTCGCCCAGGAGAGCCAGGCGGCTCTGGCCCTGCCGACGCAGAAACGCCAGGAGCAGCGCCCGGTGGAGGCCAAGGCCTTCGCCGAGGTGGCGTCCAAGACCCAGCAGCAGGTGGCCGGCCTTTCCATGACGGTCTATCCGGCGCTGGTGGACGAGCAGGGCACGGTGCGCGAAGGCCGCTTCGCCACCCAGGCCGAAGCGCGCTACCAGCATCGCCGCGCCCTGCAGCGACTGCTGCTGCAGCAACTGGCGGAGCAGGCCAAGTTCCTGCGCGGCAAGTTGCCCGGCCTCACCGAGTTGGGCCTGCTGCACCGCGAACTGGGTCGGCCGGAGGCGCTGGTGGAAGACATCCTGCTGGCCAGTCTGGACGCGGCCATCCTCGCCGACGACGCCGAGCTGCCCCGCGATGGCGCCGGCCTGGCTTCACTGGCCGAGCGGCGCAAGGGCGGCTGGACCGAGCAGGCCGAACGGATCGCGCGCCTGACCCTGGAAATCCTCAAGCTCTGGCATGGCCTGCAGAAGAAATTCAAGGGTCGCATCGACCTGGCCCAGGCGGTGGCGCTGAACGACATCAAGGCGCAACTGTCCAGCCTGGTCTATCCCGGTTTCGTCCGGGATACGCCGCTGGAATGGCTCAAGGAGTATCCGCGCTATCTGAAGGCCATCGAGCAGCGCTTCGACAAGCTCGGCAGCCAGGTGCAGCGCGATCGCGTCTGGAGCGGGGAGCTGGCCGGGCTCTGGGAGCAGTATCGCGCCCGCGCCGCCAAGCATGGCCAGGAGGGCAAGCGCGACGCCAATCTGGAGCTCTATCGCTGGATGCTGGAGGAATACCGCGTATCCCTCTGGGCCCAGCAGCTGGGCACGCGGATGCCGGTGTCGGACAAGCGATTGAACAAGCAGTGGAGTCTGGTGGAGGCCTAGCGCGGTCATCCATCGGAACCCTCCCAGGCCCGGGTCGGCCGCTGGCATAGTGAGGCCATGACCCAGGCCAGCTTTCGCTTCCACGGCGCCCTCGAACGCTTTCTGGCCCCGACCCGTCGCGGCCGGGTGATCCGGGTCGAATGCGCCGCGGTGGCGAGCGTCAAGCATCAGATCGAAGCCCTCGGTGTGCCCCATACCGAGGTGGGTCTGCTGCTGATCAACAGCGAGGCGGCTGCGCTGACGCAGCGACTGGACGACGGCGATGAGGTCATCGTTCATCCGGCGCAGGCCGAGAGCTCAGGCGAATCCGCGCCTGGTCATCCAGGGGCAGGGCGTCCGCGCTTTGTCGCCGATGCACACCTCGGCGCGCTGGCGCGGCGTCTGCGCATGGCGGGCTTCGATACCCTGTACGACAACGCCTATGCCGATCCGGCCCTGGCCGATCTCGCCCGGCGCGAAAAACGTATCCTGCTCACCCGGGATCGTGAATTGCTCAAGCGACGGCAGGTGCTGCATGGCTGCTATGTGCATGCCCTGCGTCCGGAGGCGCAGCTGCAGGAGCTCTACCAGCGCCTGGGTCTGCGTCCCTGGGCATTGCCCTTTTCACGCTGTCTGGCCTGCAACTCGAGTCTGCAGGCGGTCAGCCTGGCGGAGGTCGCCGACCGCCTGCCTCCGCGCGTGCGGGAACGCCACCGGCATTTCCTGCACTGTCCGCATTGCGACAAGCTGTTCTGGGAAGGCAGCCACTGGCGCGCCATGCGCGAGCGGCTGGCGCTGGTCTAACGCGGCAATACCTGGCGCAGCGAGCCGCCCACGTCCGGCAGGTCCATCTCGATGCGCCGCCACCAGGCTTCCGCGAAGCTGTAGCAGGCGAAGGCGATCAGGCCGAGGCCGACCACGGACAGCACCAGTCCGCCAAAGGGCAGATTCTGCAGGCCGTTCAGGGCGTCCTTCATGCCCGGCGGATGCAGCGCCTGATAGCGCGAGCCGCTGACCACCAGCAGGACGGCGATCTCGACGAAGGCCACGCCCCGGGCGATCAGCCCGAAGCGGCCGATGGGCCGGATCAATCGCAGCTGCTCCGGACTGGCTTCGAGATAACGCTCGAAGCTGGCCTTCCAGCCCTTCACGAAATGGGCGAGGCCCACGCCCAGCGGAATCAGCGCGGCGACGTACACCAGCAGGTTGGAATAGCGCCAACCGAGGAGCGTTTGCAGTAGATCGTTGGTTTCCCCACCCGAGCCACCGCCCTGGCGCAGACCACTGACCAGCAGGCCCAGGGCGAAGAAGGCCAGGGCACCATAGGTGATGCCACCCACCAGCAGGCCGGCGCGGATCACCAGGCCCTTGGGCTTGCTGCCATGGTCATCCACATCGCGGATGGCCTGGAGGATGCGCCAGGCCGCGAAGGCGACCAGGCCGACCACCACCAGGCCGACCAGGAAGTGGCCGAAGGGCTGGGCGAGCAGGGCTTCGAGGCTGTCATGGCTGTCCGCCGGCTGGCCGGAGCCGCGTGCGGCCAGCAGCGCCAGCACACCGATGATGAGATAGACGAGACCGCGGGCGGCATAGCCGCCGCGGGCCAGGAGAGTGAGTCCGGTACGGGTGCGCATCTGTTATGTCCTGTTACATCCTGCCTTGTACTGACCGGCGGCCCGCGTACGGGTTCTGGCGGGCGGACAGGCGCACCGGGGGCGCTGGCGGGACGCGGCGTTAGGCCTTAGGCTCGCACCCTTTGCCTCGGCGACAGTTTCATGGACAAAGCTCGACTGCTCACCCTCATTCTCCAGGCGCTGGAAGCCGACCGCGAGGTCATCAGCCAGCAACTGGCGGCCAGCCATGAAGCGGCCACCCACAGCGAAAGCAAGGCCGAGAACAAGTACGACACCCGCGGTCTGGAAGCGGCCTACCTGGCCGATGGTCAACGCCGCCGTCTGCACGAGATCGAGCTGGCCCTGGCCGCCTACCGTGCGCTGACACCCGTGGCCATGAGCGACGGTGTCCGCGTCGGCGCCCTGATCGAACTCACTACCGCCACGGCCAGCCGCTGGCTGTTCCTCGGCCCGGATGCGGCGGGACTCAAGGTCAGGCTGGACGGTCAGGAGGTGCTGGTGATCTCCCCGCGTGCGCCCCTCGGTCAGGCATTGCTCGGGCGGGAGGAGGGCGACGAGGTGGCGGTGACCGTAGAAGGCAAGGTGCACCGGCAGGAGATCCTGGCGGTGTATTAGCGTAGGGCAGAGGTAACGTCCTATCTCTGTCGTGGCCTTGGCTCGCTCCCATGGACTGGGCAATGGCGGCGGATCGCAGGCTTGCCGGTGCCGATGGAGATGAATGCCCGCTCGGATAGCTCCCTCTCCTCTCGGCAGAGGGTTGGGGTGAGGGTGTCCTTCCACTAAGCCCCAGTGGAAAAGGCTACGCCGTTTTCCACGCTACGACGCTATGAAGCTGCGTTGGGGACAATCGCGGCCATGGGCCGCTCCTACAGACCTCGCTTCAGGGCGTCGACCATGTTGTGCGATTGGGACAAAGCTCCAACCATCCAGGTTGGCCGTAGGAGCGGTCGCATCGGCGGACCGCCATGGCCGCGATCAAGAGACGATGAGGTCTGTCGTGATTTCGGGATTGCCGCCAGGGCAATCCCTCTCTCAGGTCTCCACCCCTTCCACCGACCGGTTGGCCCTGGGCGGTGCGGTCTCTTCCTTTTCCTGCTTCGGCCGGTGCTGATCGAGCCAGGCGCGGCTCTGCTGCTGGGCCTCGTCGACCTTCCTGTTCAGCTCGTCGAGGGTTCCGCCCAGGGTTTCCCGGGCCTGTTCGCGGGCGGCTTCTTCCACCTTGGTGGCGAAGCTGTCCGCCGCCTTCTCGGCGCTGTCGCAGCCGCCGAGGCCGAGCAGCAGGAGGATGCCGGCGAGTCCGAGGATGGCTTTGGTGCTCATGTTCGTCCGCTCCTTGTCATGAAGGCCGCTTCAACGAATCGCGCGGCTCAGAACCGGCGGCGCTGTGCTTGGCTTCGCCGCGGGTCTTGTAAAGCGAGACCAGCACGCCACCGGCCAGCAGGCCCAGGGTCACGCTCAGGGAGATCGCCGGCGGAATCTTGCCGATGATGCCCACCAGGAAGATCTTGCAGCCGATGAACACCAGCACCAGCGCCAAGGCGTACTTGAGGTAGGCGAAGCGATGGATCATCGCCGCCAGGGCGAAGTACAGCGCGCGCAGGCCCAGGATGGCGAAGACGTTGGAGGTATAGACGATGAAGGGGTCCTGGGTGATGGCGAAGATCGCCGGCACACTGTCCACCGCGAACACCAGGTCGGCGCACTCGATCACGATCAGCGCCAGGAACATCGGGGTCGCCCAGAGCACCGCCTTGCCACTGGCATCGGGCTGGCGCACGAAGAAATGATCGCCATGCAGCTCATCGGTCACCCGCATTTTCTTGCGCAGGAATTTAATGAAGACGTTGTCGTCGAGGTTGGGCTCTTCATCCACCTTGGCGAACAGCATCTTGACCCCGGTGATCACCAGGAAGGCGCCGAAGATATAGAGGATCCAGTCGAACTGGTGGATGAGGGCCGCGCCCAGGCCGATCATGATGGCGCGCAGCACGATCACCCCGAGGATGCCCCAGAACAGCACCCGGTGCTGGTACTCGCGGGGGATGGCGAAGAAGCCGAAGATCACCGCCATCAGGAAGACGTTGTCCATGGACAGCGACTTTTCGATGAGGAAGCCGGTGACGTAGTCGAGACTGGCGTCGGCGCCCTTGAGCTGCCAGACGAAGAGGGCGAACAGCAGACCCGCACTGATGTAGCCGGCGGACAGCAGCAGGCTCTCCTTGACCTCGATGGGTTTGTTCTCCTTGTGGAGCACACCCAGGTCGAAGGCCAGCAGGGCGATGACGACGGTGAAGAAGGTGAGCCACATCCAGGTGGCGGTGCCGAGGAAATCGGCGAAGAAGAATGCATGCAGGGCGTTCATGAGCCCCTCCTTAGTCAAGTTTCAAGACTATGACTCGACATGGCGGCACACGCCGTCAGAGGGGCCCGGGTCACCAGGACAGGATTTCGAACTCGCGCACATTCGGCAAGGATTGCAGTTTTACAAAATGCAACCGCTCTAGCTCAGGCTTCTCGGGAAGAGTGGTGGCCGGTGATCAGCCAGCGGCCGTCGATCTGCTCGAAGGTGAAGAGGAAGCGCGCGGGCACGCTGATGGCCTGCTCGCCTTCCCGATAGTGGAAGACATAGAGCCCGCCGACCACCACGGTGCTGAGCTGACTGCTGACCCTCTTCTTGAAGATCTGCACATCGCACACCAGCCCGTCGTTGGCGAGGAAGTTGCGGAAGTACTCGCGGCGGCTTTGCTCGCTGTCGCGCACCTCGTTAGACAGGGTCGGCACCAGGATGGCGTCCGGCGCATAGAGGGCGAGGATGGCTTCCACATCGCGGGTGGCGACGGTCGCGGCCCAGGTGTACAGCGCGGCCTTGGCTCCGGCCAGACAGGCAATCTCTTCGTTGGAACGGGCAGGAGCGGCGATCGACATGACGGAATCCTCGGGCTGATAGGTGAGTGTTATAATATAACATTCAGTCCCGGATGGTTGCGCCGTGGCGACCTATCGCTCGAGGGTGACGCCTGCGCGAGGCGTCCGGGGCACGGAGGTGTCGCCGCCGGTTGCCGGCGACGGCGGGGGCGAGGTGGATCAGCGGTTGTCGATCGTCGAGCGCAACGGGATCTCTTCGCGCGAATCGGTCTGGCTCACCGGCTGGCCGACCATCTCTTCATAGACCGCCGGCTGGGCGATGAACAGGCGCACTTCCTTGACGTCATCGAGGATGCGCCGGGCTTCTTCCACCGAGGCCACGTGCAGGGTGGCGCCCTTGTCATCGGCGACCGGGACCGAGGTGCCTTCCACCAGCGCATGGATGACGTAGGAGCCGCCTTCCATGGACACCAGATTGACTTCCTTGACCGCGCCGGCCTTGACCTGCTGATTCAGCTCTTTGACATTCATCGACACACCTCGGTTATCACGCTAACGAGCCCTGCGCAGCGGCAGGAGTAGGTAAGGATTCGAGGCGGGAGCGGGGCCGGGAGTTCCGGAGTGAGATGCGTCCGGGAGGTGTCTCTCCGCTCTTGTCAGTACCCCGTCATTTCCAGGTAGCCCATCCCCCTGGCGCTGCCCTCCACCCTAACCGGACCTTCCCAGTAGGGTGTGCCCAGGGCCATCCAGGCATCGGGGTTGACTGCCGCGATATGCAGATCGAGCTGCTGCCCCGGTAGGGTGATGGACCAGCGTACCGGCACCTCGCGGCCGGCGACCCTGTGGGTGGACTCCGGCGCCAGGCGGATATCGCCGGGATGCAGCGGCTGGTTGTGGCCATCCGCAGCGATCAGGTTGCCGAACAGATAGTGCTGGCCGTCGGCCTGGCGCAGGCGGTAGAGCATCAACTGGCGACCATCGTCCAGATGCAGGGAAAACCAGTCCCAGCCCAGCTGGTCCGCGGCCAGGTGCTGGCTGCTCCATTCGCGATCCAGCCAGGCCAGGCCCTTGACCGGCACGCGCCGTCCTTCGATCTCCAATTCGCCCTGGGCCTGGAAGAAGGGCTGACTGTAGTAGTAGGACGCCTGGCCGCTGGCGGACTTGCGGCTGACCCCGCCTTCGCCCTGGAGCACCAGCGGGCCGGTGGCGGCGAGCTCCAGCCGATAGGCGAAGCCCGGGCCCTGCGCCTGGACCTGCGCCCGACCGGCCAGGTCACCCGCGAGGCGCCAGTCGTCGATCCAGGCGGCGAAGGGCGCGGCCGTCACCCCGGCCTGGCCGATGCCGCCGCGACCCTGGGTCTGGGCAGAGAACTGGCGGGTTTCGGTGGTGAGGCCGGCGTGGCCCAGCCAGAGGTTGCCGTTGCTCCAGCCGGGCTGGTCGGCACCGGGCCGCAGGGCATTGCGGAACAGCGTCCACTGCACGCCGTAGTGATGACCCTCGGCATCGCTGAGGTTGGCGGTGACGTACCACCATTCGATGCGAAAATCCGGATGAGCACCGTGATCGGCGGGAAAGCTGAAGACCTTGCCGGGCACGACGGGGGCGAAATTCTCGCTGCCCTGGCCGAGGCCGGCGAAGCCTTCGGAAGCCGGTTGCTGGTCGCAACCGGTAAGCAGCAGGAGTGCGACCAGCAGGGCCCTAACGTTCATTGCCGAGTTCTCGCAGCAGATCCAGCGGTTGACTGCGCTGCAGCCGCAGCAGCGGCCAGGCGGCCGCCAACAGGGTCGCCAGCAGGGCAATGGCGGAAAGCGCCAGCAACTGACCTGGAAAGACCTGCAGCGGCAGTCGCCAGCCAAAGGCCTGAACGTTCACCACCGCTACCAGGCACCAGGCCAGGAGAATGCCCAGCGGCATGGCCAGGGCCAGGGTGAGAAGGGCAAGCCCCAGCAGCTGCCCCAGGCTGAGCAGGATCAGCCGCGGTCGTTCGATGCCCAGCGCCCAGAGCGGCGCGAGCTGACCGAGACGCCGCTGCGCCTGGCCGAGCAGGGCGATGAACAGGGCGAGACCGGCCACCGCCAGGGTCAGGGCGTTGAGCGCGGCGGTGGCGCTGAAGGTGCGCTCGAAGACCTGGTCGGCATAGCGCCGCAACTGCCCCTGGTCGATGGAATGACTGGCGTCCAGCCCGAAGCGCTGCTGCAGTTCGCCGCGCAGGGCCTCTACCTGCGCCGGCGCCATGCGGATGACGATGCGCACCAGGGCGGCATCCGGCCATAGCGCCCGCAGGCGCGCCTGGGCCAGCAGCAGGTGGCCACGCGGATTGCCATAGTCGGCATAGGTGGCGAGCACCGGCGCGGACCAGCGCCCCTGGCTGCCCTGCAGCTCCACCCGCTGCCCTTTGGCCACCCCGAGGCGGCGCGCCAGTTGCTCGCTGAGCATCACGCCCTCTCCCGCGAAGAAGGGCGTCCAGGCGTCGCCATCGGCATCGAGCAGCGGCCAGTGCTGGCGATAGAGGTCAGCGTCCAGCACCCCGCTCAGGGTGGACGGCTGGCCTTCAATCCTGGTCTCTAGTTCGTACACCGGGAGCACCGCGCGGACGCTGGATTGCTGGGGTAGCCAGGCGAGCAGGGCCGCGGCCTGGGTAGCATCCTGCGGGCGCAGATAGATTTCGGCGGCCAGGCGCTGGTCGAGCCAGCCATCGAAGGTGCGGCGAAAACCCTCGGTCATGCTGCCCGCGCCGACATTGGCCGCCAGCGCCAGCAGCAGCGCCATCAGCGCCTGGGACAGCCCGGGCAGCTGCTGGCGGGCGTCCGCCAGGAACCAGCGTGAAAGTGGGCGCCGGGCCTGCTTGAGGAGCAGATCCAGCAGGGCGCTCAGCAGCGGCGGCAATGCCAGGGCCGCCGCCAGCAGCAGGCAACCGAGCAGGGCCAGGCCGCTGGCCAGGCTGTTGCCGCCCAGCCACAGCCCCAGCGCCGCCAGGCCGACCAGCAGGGCACCCAGGGCCTGGCGCCTGAGCCAGCGGCCATGGGCGGCGCGCCAGGCCTCACCCTGGGCCAGCGCCAGCAGCGGCAGCCGCGCGGCGCGCCAGAGGCCGTCGGCACCCGCCAGCAGGGCACCGCCCAGGCTGAGGCCGAGGCCGGCCAGCCACCAGGCCGGGCTTAGGGTCAGGCTGCCGGCGATCTCGGCGCCATAGAGTCCCCGCAGACTGGCCGCCACGTCGGGCAGCAGCAGCGCCGCCAGTAGATAGCCGCTGGCAACTCCCAGGGCGCCCGCTACCAGGGCGATCAGGGCCAGCTCCAGGGTCAGCGCCAGCACCAGGGTCGCAGCCGACAGGCCGCAGGCACGCAGGGTGCGCAGCAGGGCGCGGCGCTGCTCAAGCGCCAGACCGGTCGCGGCATGCACGATGAACAGGCCGACGGCGAAGGCCAGCAGGCCGAGCGCCAGCAGATTGAGGTGGAAGCTGTCGGTCAGGCGGTCCAGTTCGGCGCCCTGGTCGTTCTCCACCCGTTGCAGGTCGACCCCGTCCAGGGTGGGCAGGGCGCGCTGAAAGGTCTTTGGCAGGATCAGCCGGGAAAGCTGGTCCGGTGCGTCCAGCAGGCGCTGGGCCTGACCGATGTCCATGACCAGGGTGCCAGGCGCCAGGCCGGGGCGCGGCTGGAGCGGTGGTAGCGCCAGGCCATCGGCGCGGTGCAGCACCTCACCGGCCTGGAGCCGCCATTCACGTAACGTTTCCGGCGCGATCCAGGTGGTGCCGGTCGGACCGAGAAAGTCGAACAGGGCCTCGGGCGAAGCGCTGGCCGCCACCCCCCGGTCACTGGGCAGGGTGACCGGCTCGATGCCCAGCAGCGGCAGGGCGCCCTCGCGCTCGGCCAGGGTCAGGCGGCCCTGCAGGACGGGCGACACCGGCCAGCCCTGACGACGCAATTCGACGAACAGCGCCTGGGGAAAGCGTTTGCCGTCACGGGCTTCCAGACTCGACTGGTCGGCACCGAAGAGGGCGCTGGCCTGGGCATAGCTCTGGCGGGCCTGGGCATTGAGCGCCAGCACCCCGATCAGCAGCGCCGTCGCCAGCCACAGCCCGGCGATTAGGCCGGCCAGTTGCAGCGGATGGCGCCGCCAATGGCTGGCCAGGCTGTGCAGACTCCAGTAGAGCAGTCTCATGGCTGGCCCACGGCTGCGCCGCCGAGACGCCCGCGTTCCAGTTGCAGGGTGCGATCCAGATGGCTGGCGATGCGCGCGCTGTGGGTTACCATCAGCAGGCTGCTGCCGGTCTCGGCGACCAGTTCCAGCAGCAGGGCCAGGGCCTGGTCGCCACTGGCTTCGTCGAGATTGCCGGTGGGTTCGTCGGCGAGCAGCAGGGGCGGCCGGGAGGCGAGGGCGCGTCCCAGGGCCACGCGCTGCTGCTGGCCGCCGGAAAGCTGTTCCGGATAGCGCTCCAGCAGGGCGGTCAGCCCCAGGCGCTCGGCCAGCTCGGCTTGCCAACGCGGATCATGGCGCCCGGCCAGGCGCGCCTGGAAGGCGAGATTGTCGGCCACCGTGAGGCTGGCGATCAGATTGAATTGCTGGAAGATCAGCCCGATGCCCTCGCGGCGCCAGGCGGCCAGGGCCCGTTCGTTGAGACTGTCGAGCGCCTGGCCGGCCGCCTGGATGTGGCCCCGGTCAGGCCGGTCGAGGCCGGCGACCAGGTGCAGCAGGGTGCTCTTGCCACTGCCGGATTCGCCCATGAGCGCCAGACTCGCGCCCCGCGCCAGGCTGAGGTCCACGCCGCGCAGGACCGGCAGCGGGCCCTGGGGCGTCGGATAACTCTTGTGCAGATCGGTGATGGTCAGCATCGCGCCTCCAGCGCCGGTCGTGGTCTGCAATCGACCGGGCGGGGGCGGCGACGTTCAGCGCGGCTAGCGGCGCCTGGCCTTGCCCTTGCCGGCCTTCTCGTCTTCCTCGCGCTGCAGACGCTCGCACTTGCGCACCATGGTGAGGTAGTACACGGCGCTGCCGGCGAACAGGATGATGGGCAGTGCCAGGGACATCTGCAGCAGGCTGCCGGGGAAGGCGCTGGGCACCCAGTGGTGATAGAGCAGGATGCCGATCGCCAGCAGCACCGAGTACAGCAGGCCGTAGCCACCGGCCTTGCGCGATTCGCGGGCGAGGTCGAGAGGCGGGCGATTCAGATCGTTGGGCTCGAACATGGAGGTCTCTGGCAGGCTCTGAAGAAAGCGCTAGTTTAGCGCCTGGACTCGCGTCGGTCGCCATTGCCCGGGCGTCCCGGACAAGACGTCGCAGGGATAGCCCGCCGCTCGTTCACGCGATGTTCAGGCAGACATAAGCTTGAAATCTTATCCTTTGCAGCCATTTAGAGGCCTGGCGATGGCAAGCGAGCAGGTCTCCTTGTAAGCTCGATCAGTTATTTGAACGCGCACAATGCGCACGGATAAGGAATCAACATGAAACAGTATCGGTTGGCAGCAGCGGTGGCCCTGGTGGGTCTGGTTCTGAGCGGCTGCGACTCCAAGCCCAAGGTCGAGCTGGAAAGCCCGGCCCAGAAGGCGTCCTACGGCATCGGCCTGAACATGGGCAAGAGCCTGGCCCAGGAAGGCATCGACGACCTGGATCCCAAGGCCGTTGCCCTGGGTATCGAGGACGCCGTCGGCAAGAAGGACCAGAAGCTGACCGATCAGCAGCTGACCGAAGCCTTCGCCGCCCTGCAGAAGCGCGCCGAAGAGAAGATGACCAAGGTCAGCGAAGACAACGCCAAGGCCGGCAAGAAGTTTCTCGAAGAGAACGGCAAGAAGCCTGGCGTGATCACCACCGCTTCCGGCCTGCAGTATGAAGTGGTCAAGAAGGCCGATGGCCCGCAGCCCAAGCCCACCGACGTGGTCACCGTGCACTACGAGGGCAAGCTGGTCGACGGCACCGTGTTCGACAGCTCCATCAAGCGTGGCACCCCGATCGACCTGCCGGTCAACGGCGTGATTCCGGGCTGGGTCGAGGCGCTGCAACTGATGCACGTCGGCGAGAAGATCAAGCTGTACATCCCCTCCGAGCTGGCCTACGGCGCCCAGAGCCCGAGCCCAGCGATCCCGGCCAATTCCGTGCTGGTGTTCGACCTGGAACTGCTCGGCATCAAGGACGCCGCTGCCGCGGACGCCGAAGACGCTCCGGCCGCTCCGGCTGCCGAGGCGCCGGCCGCTGCCGAAAAGGCTCCGGCCAAGAAGTAAGCCGCACTCTTTGTGCCGAACGCCCTGCCTAGCAGGGCGTTTTACATTGGACGGCGGGAAACCCTGCCGCAGCGGTGCGATCCAAGCAAGGGCGCAAAGACCTGTGGTTTACGGGTCTCTGGCCAATGCTCTCTCCTGCTCGAGGTGTCCATGAAGCCGCCGAAGAATTTTGATCGCTACCTTGGTATCGCCCAGCGCCTGCTGATCCGTGGCCGCCTGCCCGCACTGTTGCTCGGCGTAGCGCGCAAGACCAGCAAGCGCGGACTCAAGCTGGGCGAGGCCCGCGACACCCTGAGTCTGTTCCATCAGCTGTTGCTGGCCTGGTGGCGAGGCGAATACCGCGGCGTGAGTCGCAAGACTCTGCTGACCGTCGCCGGGGGTCTGGTCTACTTCCTGCTGCCCATCGATCTCATTCCCGACTGGGTGCCCATGTTCGGTCTGTTCGACGACCTCGCCGTGCTGGCCTGGGTCGGCAAGGCCTGCAGCGATGAGCTGGACGGCTTTCGGGCCTGGCGCGCCAACCGCACCGCGAGCCAGCAGGCGGCCCTGGCGGCCCTGCCCGACAAGCACGAGCGGCCGGCGCCCGGCGTCGCCCTCGATCAGTTGCGGGATTGAGGGATTTGAGCGTACGCATCAGTCGCCAGCACTGGCTGGCCTTGCTGGATGAACTGGAGAGCGCGCGGCGCAGCCGCAGTCTCCTGACCTACCGCTCGGTGATCGAACGGCTGGGGCTGCCCCAGCCGGCGATGGTCACCCTGACCACGGCGCTAGAGTATCTGGCCGCCCTCGATCGGCGCGAGGGTCGGCCGCTGCGCAGTGCGCTGGTGGTCAGCCAGAGCGGTACGCGCATCCCCCGTGAAGGTTTCTTCGACTGTGCCCTGCGCCTGGGCGCCCTGGAAGGTTCGCCGCCCGTCACCGACGCCATCAGCTGGCATGCGGCCGAAGTGACCCGGGTGTTCGATCACCGCTATCCCGACCATCGCCAGGAATAGGCGTCAGGCCCGCATCAGGTGCAGGCTGTAGCCGGGCACCCTTTTGGCATTGCGCTTGGCCTCCGAGGCCAGCGCCGCCACTCCGCTGGCATCCACCCGCTGGCCGGCCTCTCGGTCCAGTTCCACCACCCCCAGGGACAGCGACAGCAGCGGATACTCGCGCCGGCGGCCGTCTCTGTCGTAGGCCAGGAAACAGCCGGCCTCCAGGTGCTCGCTGCGATAGAAATGTCGGCAGCGCTCCTGGAAGGCCGCCATCAGGCCATTGAGGCGCCGCCGCCAGTCCGCCGACCCCAGCACCACCAGGAAGTCGTCACCGCCGATGTGGCCGACGAAGTCCTGCTGTGGATCCAGGCGCTCGGACAGGGTCTGCGCCAGGCAGAGCAAGACCTCGTCGCCCTTGGCGTAGCCATAGAGGTCGTTGAAGGGCTTGAAGCCGTCGATGTCGACGTAGCACACCACGGCTTCGCGCTGCTGATCCAGCAGCCGGGTCAGGCACTGCTGGATGGGCACGTTACCGGGCAGCTGGGTGAGGGGGTTGGCATGCTTGGCCTGCTGGATGCGCTGTTCGGTGATCAGGCGCAGCACGTCCATCACCCGTCCGACGCCGACATAGCGACCGCCTTCGGTAATGATGAAATCCTCTTCGATGCGCTGGCGTGCTCGGGCGGTGAGCAGGCGGCTGACCTGCTGCAGCGACTGGCCGGATTCGGTCGCCAGGAAGTCCTGGCTCATCAGTCGGGCGATGGGCTTGCGCGCGAACACCTCGTGGGCGAAGGGCTTGAGCAGCGCCGAACTCAGTTCGTGATGGTGGACGATGCCCACCGGGCGATCGTCTTCGTCCACCACCGCCAGGGTGTTGAGGCTCGGCTGCAGGCGGAAACGCTCCAGCACTTCGGGAATGAGCATGTCCTGGCCGACCGCGACCTGCTCGACCCTGAGACTGGCAACGGTGGTCGATTCTTCGGCAAGCTCGGAACTGCGGACTTCCATCACCGGCAGCAGGGTCTGGATCTCGCGCGGTGGGGCGGCGGTCGGTCGACCCAGCAGATAGCCCTGGACCAGATCCACGCCCATGCTCGCCAGGGTCGAGAGCTCTTCGTGGGTCTCGATGCCTTCGGCGATCACCTGGGCGCGCGAGGCTTCGGCCATCTTCAGGATGGAGCCGACGAATTCGCGCTTCACCGCATCGCGGTGGATGGACTCGATGAAGTGGCGATCGATCTTGACGAAGTCCGGGCGCAATTCCGACCAGCGCCTGAGACTGGAATAGCCGGCGCCCAGGTCGTCGAGGGCGATGGAAAAGCCCATGGCGCGGTAGTGGTGCAGGGCGGTGGCCAGCAGCGCGAAGTCATCGATGGGCGCCTGCTCGGTGAGCTCGATCACCACCTGCGCCGGGGAGAGACCCAGGCGCTGCAGTAGCTTGAGGGTCTGGCCCGACTGGTGCGCCGGCTCCAGCAGGGTTTCCGGACAGACGTTGAGAAACAGCAGGCCATCCAGCGCCAGTTCGCGAAAGGTCTGGCAGGACTGCTGGCGTGCGGCGATTTCCAGTTCGGACAGGCGACCGGCCTGGCGAGCGGTGGCATAGAGTGGCAGGGGGGATTGCAGCGGAGTATTCGAGGCGCCGCGAATGAGGGCCTCGTAGCCGAGGATGCGTCGCTCGCTCAAGGACACTATGGGTTGAAAGAGCGAATGCAACTCGCGATTGGCGAGAATGCGATCCAACACCCCAGCCTGGTCGTTAAGCGTCATGATAAGCCTGCAGGAACCCGGAAACGAAAATGCCCGGGGGTCGCAGGTGGCGACCCCCGGGCATTTCACGACAGAGATGTGACGTTTTGATGTCAGCGCTTGGGCGGCGTCTGGCTCAGGTCCAGGTAGTCCAGCAGCACATGGCCGGACTCCATGAGATAGGCGTCGTCCTGCGGCTTGGTCTTGTCGTCGTCGATCGCCGGGTTGTCCTCGTCGATCTTCTTCAGCTCCTTGAGCGGGGCTTCGCCCTTGCCCTTGCGACGCTGGTTTTCCATGGCCAGCTGGCGCTCGTCCAGCGCGGTCTGCTCGGCGCGGCGCTTCTTCTCGTCGAGGCTGACGGTGGTATCCGCCGCCAGTTCCTGGGCCAGCTTCAGGCGCTCGCGGGCAAAGATGAAGTCGGGATCCTTCTGCACCCGCACGTCATGGCGCTTGACCAGTTCCGGCAGGTAGTTGGCGAAGGGATTGCTCAGACCGGTCACCGCCGGGGCGATGGTGTCCCAGGGCATGGAGTCGGGCAGGGCGCTCTCGCCGATCTGCTTGGTGTCCACCACCGCCGGATAGTCGATGTCCGGCAGTACACCCTGGTGCTGGGTGCTCTGGCCGGAGACGCGGTAGAACTTGGCGATGGTCAGCTTCAGCTCGCCATGGTTGAGCGGCTGGATGGTCTGGACGGTGCCCTTGCCGAAGGTCTGGCCGCCGACGATCAGCGCCCGGTGATAGTCCTGCATGGCGCCGGCGAAGATCTCCGAGGCCGAGGCGGACAGGCGATTGACCAGCACGGTCAGCGGGCCCTTGTAGAAGGCGCCGCCTTCGTCGTCGGCCAGCACCTCGACCTTGCCGTCGCCATTGCGCACCAGCACGGTGGGACCCTGGTCGATGAACAGCCCGGTCAGTTCGGTGGCTTCCTGCAGCGAGCCGCCGCCGTTGTTGCGCAGGTCCAGGACGATGCCATCGACCTTTTCCTTCTGCAGCTCGCCGATGAGCTTCTTCACGTCACGCGTGGTGCTCTTGTAGTTCGGGTCGCCGGCGCGATAGGCCTTGAAGTCCAGATAGAAGGCCGGTACGTCGATCACGCCGAGCTTGTAGTGCTTGCCCTCGTGGGGCACGTCTATCACGTGCTTCTGCGCCGCCTGCTCTTCGAGCTTGACCGCTTCGCGGGTGATGGTGACGATCTTGGTCTTCTGGTCGTTCGGCGCATTGCTCGCCGGGATGACCTCCAGGCGGACCTTGGAGCCCTTGGGTCCGCGGATCAGCTTGACCACCTCGTCCAGCCGCCAGCCGATGACGTCGACCATCTCGCCGTCGCCCTGGGCGACGCCGACGATCTTGTCCGCCGGCGCGATCTGCTTCGACTTGTCGGCCGGGCCGGCCGGTACCAGGCGCAGGATCTGCACGTAGTCGTTGTCGTTCTGCAACACTGCGCCGATGCCTTCCAGCGACAGGCTCATGTTGATGTCGAAGTTTTCCGCGCTTTCCGGGGAGAGATACTGGGTGTGCGGGTCGTAGGACTCGGCGAAGGCGTTGATGTAGGTCTGGAAGACGTCTTCGCTGCGGGTCTGGTTGAGCCGCGCCAGTTGATTCTTGTATCTCTTGGTCAGCTGCTGCTGGATCTGCTGATCGGTCTTGCCGGACAGGCGCAGGCGCAGGACCTCGTCCTTGAGCTTGCGGTGCCAGAGATCGTCCAGCGCAGCGGTGTCCGCCGGCCAGGCCGCCTTCTCGCGATTGGTGTTGAAGGATTCGTCGACGGTGAAGTCGAGCTTGCCGATGCCGGCGTTGAGCAGGCCCAGGCCGTAGTTCAGCCGCTCGGTCATGCGCTGGGCATAACGACGGTAGATGGCGAAGCCCGGTTCGAGGTTACCCTGCTTGAGGTAGTCGTCGAAGCGGGTCCGCGAGGCGTCGAATTCGCGAATGTCGGCGGCATTGAAATACAGCCGGCCGGGATCAAGCATCTTCAGATAGCTGTCGTAGATCTTGATCGACTGGGCATCGTTGAGCGGCGGCTTGCTGTAGTGGTGCCGCTTGAGCAGCTCGACGATGTTGAGGCTGGCGATGACCTGGTCGCGATCGGGTTGCAGTTTCTCGGCGCCTACCGGCGCGTTGGGCTTGGCGAAGAGGGGCGTTGCGCTGACGCCAAGCAGGACAACGAGGGCGGTACGGGACAAGAGCTGCTTCATGTGTATTCGACTAATGCACGGAAAGGAATAGGCTATAGGCCCTTCCCGGCCCGGGCGGTTCCGCGGCCAGGGGAAGTATGACGGGCGCTGACGAAAGTCGTCTGACGGCGGTCTTAAGGGTAGCGGCGATCGGAGGGGAAGGCTGTGACAGCCCCGCGTCTTCCGGTCCGCTCGACTCCCGCAGAACCCGCCGGCGCAGGCGCTTTTCGTCAAAGCCTGAGCCACTATGGAGGCACCGTGAACGCATTGCAAGGTATCGAAGGGCAACTGGAATGGCAGTCACTGAGCGCGCGCGCGCTGGCGCCTGGGGAAATTCGCATCAAGGTGGCGGCTGCCGGTCTCAACCGCGCGGACCTGCTGCAGCTGGCGGGCAACTATCCGCCGCCGCCCGGCGCGCCGGCGACCCTGGGCCTCGAATGTGCCGGGGTGGTCAGCGAGACCACTGCGGATTCGCGCTGGCAGGTCGGTGACCGCGTCTGCGCGCTGCTGGCTGGCGGTGGCATGGCCAGCGAGGTGGTGGTGGACGGGCGTCAGGCGGCCTCAGTGCCGGAAGGCCTGTCGCTGATCGAGGCCGCGGCGCTGCCCGAGGTCTGGGCGACTGCCTGGAGCAACCTGTTCGATCTGGCCGCACTGCAGCCGGGCGAAAAGGTACTGCTGCATGCCGGCGCCAGCGGCGTCGGCTCGGCCGCCATCCAGCTGTGCAAGGCCTTCGGTAATCCCTGCTGGGTCAGCGTCGGCTCCCAGGATCGCCTGGCGCATTGCGAGCGCCTCGGTGCCGAGGGCGGGGTGCTGCGCAAGACCGATCTGGAAGGGCTGCGCGATTTCGCCCCCTTCCACGTCATCCTCGATCCGGTCGGCGCGAACTATGCGTCGCTCAATCTGGATCTGCTGGGCCAGGACGGACGCTGGGTGCTGATCGGCCTCATGGGCGGTCGCCAGGCCGAGATGGATCTGGGCAAGGTGCTCGGCAAGCGCATCCGCATCATCGGCTCGACGCTGCGCAACAGATCCGTGGAATTCAAGGCCAAGACCATGAGATCCCTGGAGGCCAAGGTGTGGCCGCTGTTCGCCGAAGGCAAGCTGAACGTCAACCTGGAACGCCGCTTCGCCGCCCAGAACGCCGAAGCCGCCTTTGCTGCCCTGGAAAGCAACGAGGTGAACGGCAAGGTGGTGCTGGTGCTGGACGAAGGGCTGGAGTAGCACCCACGGCCAGGGTTATCGCGGCCATGGCGGTCCGCCGCTACGGCCGCTCCTACAGATCGAGTCCGCTGTAGGCGCAACTGTCTTTATCGCGGCCATGGGCCGCTCCTACGAGGGGTGATGCTTCTGTAGGAGCGGCCCATGGCCGCGATAACATACGTGTCTGACTGACTCTACCGCCAGCTGAGGATCGGCCAGCCAGCCTGTGCCGCGCGCTCGCGTAGTACCGGATCGGGGTTGACCACGTGCGGCTTGCCCACCGCTTCGAGCAGCGGCAGGTCGTTGCGCGAGTCGGAGTAGAAGCTGGCGCCAGACAGCAGGCTGCGGTCGCCGCCGAGCAGTTCCAGCAGGCGGGTCAGCTTGCCTTCGCGAAAGGTCATGACGCCCTCCACCTGGCCGCTGTAGACGCCGTGATTGACCTGCAGGTCGATGGCCAGCACTTCTTCCACGCCGAGGCGTTCGGCGATGGGCTCCACCAGATGCACCCCGGAAGCCGAGACGATGATCACCCGGTCGCCGGCCGCGCGGTGGGCGGCGATGCACTTCATGGCGTCGCTGAAGATCAGGGGTTCGATGACGTCCTCGACCCAGGGCCCGACCTCGAAATCCACTTCCTCGGGCGTGCGGCCCACCAGGGGTTCGAGGTGGAAGGCCATGTAGTCTTCCATGGCCAACTCGCCCTGGGCGTACGCCGCCATCAGCTCGCTGTCGCGCCGCACGAAGGACTCGCGGTCGACCCAGCCGAGCACGCCCATCTGCTGGCTCCACAGGCTGGAACAGTCACCGTCGATAAGGGTTTCGTCGAGATCGAAAATCGCCAGGGTCATGCCACTTCTCTCAGGCTGTCGGAATCGACGGCCAGGGTGACGGCTGTGCCGTTCGGCTGCAAGGCCGTCGGCCCATGGTTGAGAACGTCGACATTGAGTTCGCAGGCTTCGGTGGCGATCCGGTAGCGGATCACGTTGCCCAACAGGCTGTGACCGACGATGCGGCCGCTGAAACCGCCGGCGACGCCGAGTCGGATGGCCTCGGGGCGAATCGCCACCTGCCCCTGGAAGGTCTGGCCGAACAGGCGGCTGGCCTGGTCGGCGCTGAGCAGGTTGTAGTTGCCGATGAAGCCGGCGGCGAAGGCATCCACCGGTGCGGTGTAGAGGGTCTCGGCATCGCCGCTCTGGACGATGCGCCCCTCGCGCATCAGCACGATGCGATCGGACAGGGTGAGGGCTTCTTCCTGATCGTGGGTGACGAACACCGTGGTCAGGCCCAGCTCCTGCTGGATGGCGCGGATCTGTTCGCGCAGGTGGCGACGGATGCGGGCATCCAGCGCCGAGAGGGGTTCGTCCAGCAGCAGCAGCCGCGGCCGCACGATCAGCGAGCGCGCCAGGGCCACGCGCTGGCACTGGCCGCCGGAGAGCTGGTGCGGATAGCGCTCGGCGAAGCCCTGCAGTTCTACCAGGGTCAGGGCCTCGCGCACCCGCTGTTCGATTTCGTCCCGCGCCAGGCGCTGCATGCGCAGGCCGAAGGCGACGTTCTGCGCCACGGTCATGTTGGGAAACAGCGCATAGCTCTGGAACACCATGGCGATGCCACGGCGCTGCGGCGGCAGGTGGGTGATGTCCTGTCCCGCCAGCACGATGGCGCCGCGATCGACCTCGGTGAGCCCGGCCAGGCAGCGCAGCAGGGTGGACTTGCCGCAACCCGAGGGGCCGAGCAGGGTCACCAGTTCGCCCTGTTCCGCATGGAATTCGATGTCGGTGAACAGGGTATTGGCGCCGTAGCGCTTGTGCAGTCCCTTGACCGCGAGATAGCTCATGTCCGCTCCCGATTCAGGCGATTAGCGATCCAAGTCAGCAGCAGGACCGCGAGGAAGTAGGAGATCACCAGGGCGCTGGTCAGGTGGCCGCTGCCGTTGCGCAGGTTGTAGAGATAGATCTGCAGGGTCTCGTAGCGCGTCCCCACCAGCAGGTTGGCGAAGACGAATTCGCCGATGAGAAAGGAGAAGGACAGGAACAGCGCCACCATCAGGCCGGTGCGCAGATTGGGCAGCACCACCAGCAGGGCGGCGCGCCAGGAGCTGGCGCCGAGCAGGTGGGCGGCGTCCATCAGGTCGCGCAGATTCAGCGCCTGGAGGTTGTTGCTGATGGCGCGGTACATGAAGGGCAGGGCGATGGTGAAGTAGCAGAACACCAGGATCCAGGGCGTGCCGGTCAGCGGCAGCGGCCCGCTCGCATAGAGCTGCAGCAGGCCCACCGCCGAGACCACCGGCGGCACGGCGAAGGGCAGGAGGATCAGCACGTTCATCAGCGCATCCAGCCGGGGGAAGTGATAGGCGACGGCGAACATGGTCGGCAGGATCAGCACGCAGGACAGCGCCAGGGCGCCAAAGCAGATCGCCAGGGAGCGACCGAAGGCGGCGAGAAAGCGCGGATCGCTCCACAGCTGCAGGTACCACTTGAAGGTGAAGCCCGCCGGCAGCAGGGTCGCCGACCACTGGGTGGCCAGGGAATATATAAGGGTCGCGGCGAGGGGCGTGAACAGGATCAGGAACAGGATCCAGACCACCAGCCGATGGTAGAGGCGCTCAGCTCTGGACATGACGACTCCGCCGCAGCAGCCATTGATGGACGAGGGTGATCAGGGTCATGAAGGCCACCAGCAGCATGGCCAGCGCCGCGGCCAGGTTGGGCTCCAGATAGATGTCGCCGGAGACCAGGGCGGCGATGCGCACCGGCACCACGTTGAAGTTGCCGACGGTAAGGGCATAGACCGTGGCGTAGGCACCCAGGGCGTTGGCGAGCAGGATGATGAAGGTGCCGACCAGCGCCGGACTGAGCACCGGCAGGCCGATGTGCCGCCAGTATTGCCAGGTGCCGGCACCCAGCAGCGCCGCCGCGTCGCGCCAGTCCTGCTTCAGGGCTTCGAAGGCCGGGAACAGCAGCAGCACGCCCAGGGGAATCTGGAAGTAGGTGTAGATGAGGATCAGGCCGCCCTTGGTGTAGAGGTTGAAGCCTTCGATCAGCCCGAATTGCTTGAGCGCCAGGGTCAGGCAGCCGTTGATCCCCAGCAGGATGATGAAGGCGAAGGCCAGCGGCACCCCGGCGAAGTTGCTGGTCATGTTGGTGAAGGCCACTACGAAGCCGCGCAGCCGCGAGTCGACCCGGGTCAGCGAATAGGCGCCGAGCAGCGCGATCAGCAGGCCGCAGACGCTGGACCAGAGCGAAATCTCCAGGGAGAAGCGGATGGCCTGCAGGTAGAAGGGCGAGCCGAGGATTTCGGCGTAGTTGCCCAGGCCCCAGCCGCTTTCGCTGGAGTTGAAGCTGTTGAAGGCGATCCAGGCCAGGGGCGCCAGCTGGAAGGCGCCGAACACCAGCAGGAAAGGCAGGATCAGCAGCAGGGCGAGTCGGGGCCGCTTCATGCCAGCAGCTCCCGACACAGGGGCTTGTCATGGGCGAGGCCCAGCAGCGTGCAGACGGTGCCGCAGAGCTCCACCTGCAGCGGCGTCGCCTCGCCCAGGGAGAAGCCTGCGCCAAAGACGAACAGGGGCACCTCGCGTTCTTCCGGCAGCGTCCCGCCGTGACTGCGGTCGTCGTTCATGCCGTGATCGGCGGTCACCAGCACCTGGTAGCCGGCGTCCAGCCAGGCGGGCAGGTAGTGGGACAGCAAACCGTCGGCGCGGCGCGCGGCGTTGCGGTACTCGGGGCTGGAGAGCCCGTGCCGGTGACCGGCATCGTCGATGTTCATCGGATGCACCAGCAGGATGTCCGGGTCATGGGCCAGGCGCAGGTGCTCGGCATCGTCGAACAGATGGGAATCCGGATAGTGGTCGGCGTAATAGAAGTGGCCGTGCTGGATCGGCAGGGCGGTGTCGCTGACGTGCCTGTCCCGTGCCCGGTCGAAGGGGCTGCGATTGTAGAGTTCGCTGACCCAGTGATAGGCCGCCGCCGCCGTGGTGAGGCCGGCGGCCCGGGCCAGGTGGAAGAGGCTGGTCTGGTTGGACAGCCGGTCCACGCCGTTGTGGACGATGCCGCTGCGCACCGGGGGCACCCCGGTGAGCAGGCATTCGTAGAGCGGACGAGAGAGCGAGGGCAACTCGCATTCCAGCCGGTAGAGGCGACCCCGGCCGGCCAGGCAGAGCGCCTGGAGGAAGCCGAGTCCGTGTTCGGCGACCCTCAGGGCGAGTCCGTCCAGCACGACCAGGATAACCTTCATGATGTCACTGCTGCATATTGATCAGAACGTGTTCCTGCCAGAGCCGCGGCAGGCGCTTGGAGGTCTCTTCCCAGGCCTTGGCATCGGCGATAGGGCGGGCCTTGGCGTATTGCGCCTGGGGCAGCAGCTTGGCCTGGACGTCGGCCGGCAGGGTCAGGTGCTCGGCGCGGATCGGTCGGGCATAGCCCTGGGCCAGGTTGATCTGGCCGGCGTCGGAGAAGATGTACTCGCGGGCCAGCTTGGCGGCGCTGGGGTGCTTGGCGTACTTGTTGATGATGGTGGTGTAGCCGGAGGTCACCGAGCCATCGGAGGGGATCAGCACCTCGAAGCGCGAACGATCGATCTGGTCGCGATAGTTGAGGGCATTGAAGTCCCAGACCACGCCGACTTCCACTTCACCCTTCTCGAGGTTGGCCACCACCGGGTTGGTGAAGGCCAGGCGGCCCTGCTTGGCCAGCTTGGCGAAGAAATCCAGCGCCGGCTTGATGTTCTTTTCGTCGCCGCCGTTGGCATAGGCCGCCGCCAGTACGCCGCTCACCGCCTGGGAGGCCGCGCTGACGTCGCCGATGGTGACCTTGTAATTGCCCTTGAGCAGGTCGGCCCAGGAATGGGGAACGTCCTTGACGGTCTGCTTGTTGACGATGAAGGCGATGGTGCCGGTGTAGGCCAGCGCCCAGTGACCGTCGCTGTCCTTGGCCCAGCTCGGGACCTGGTCCCAGGTGCTGGGTTTGTAGGGCTGGGTAACGCCCTTCTGCACGGCGATGGGGCCGAAGGAAGCACCGACGTCACCGATGTCGGCGGAGGCGTTCTCGCCTTCGGCAGCGAACTTGGCGATCTCCTGGGCGGAGCTCATGTCGGTATCCTGGTGCTTGAGTCCGTACTTCTGCTCAAGGTCCTGCCAGGTGCCTTTCCAGTTCGCCCAGGTATCGGGCATGCCGACGCTGTTCACCTCGCCTTCCTTGCGGGCGGCGGCTTCGAGGGCTTTGAGATCGACGGTATCGGCGAAGGCGGTACCGGCCTGTACCGCAACGGCTGTGGCCAACAGGGAAGCAAGCAGACGGGTCATACGGGCGCTCCAGGGATTAGGGCTTGGTCTAGGTCAGCAAGACACAGGCCAATCTAGGACCGGGGTATGACGATTTGATGGCAATCCGCCCAGGTTCTCCGCTGGCACGGGCGCTGCAGTCGTCACCAAGCGGTCATCTGGCCGTCTTAGTCTCCAACCAAACCCTAGTCGAGGCGTTACGGGTGCACCAATCTGAAACTGGTCTAGTCCAAAGAAGTGCGCCAGGCGCCAGCGCCATCCGCCAGGCCCTGCAGGAGCAGATCGCCCATGGGCTGTTGCCGCCCATGGAGCGCCTGCCGTCCGAGCGCCAGCTGAGCGAACTCTTCGCCACCACCCGCATCACCCTGCGCGAAGCCCTGCTGCAACTGGAAGCCCTGGGCCTGATCTATCGCGAGGAACGCCGCGGCTGGTTCGTCGCCCCGCCGCGCCTGTCGTACAACCCCCTGGCGCGGACCCATTTCCATGCGATGGTGGAAGCCCAGGGGCGGGTGCCGGCGACCGAGGTATTGGCGGCGCGGCAGATGCTGGCGTCGGCGGAAATCTGCCGCCTGCTGGAGTTGCCGGCGCTGTCCAGCGTCTATCAGATCCGCCGGGTCCGCCGCGTGGATGGCCGACTGGTGCTCTATGTCGAGCACTACCTCAATGCCGCCTATTTCCCGGGCCTGCTGGAGCACGACCTGCAGCGCTCCCTCACCGAGCTGTATCGCGACCGCTACGATATCCGCTACGGCGAGGTGCGCTTCGAGATCCTGCCCACGGCGCTGCTGCCGGAAGCGGCCCAGGCGCTGCGGGTGGCCCAGGGCAGTCCGGCGCTGCACATCACCCGCATCAACCACGACCAGCAGGGACGCCTGATCGACTGCGACCTGGAATTCTGGCGGCACGACGCCATCCAGGTCAGGGTCGAGGTGCCGGACTAGACCGGCGTCAGAGCGGCAATTCGCTGCTCGAATAGAAGGCCGTCAGCACCTTGATCAGATGGCCCAGGTCGTGGCTGCCGGCCAATTCGCGGATGGAGTGCATGGCGAAGGTGGGCAGGCCGATGTCCACGGTGCGCACGCCCAGCTGTCCGGCGGTGATGGGCCCGATGGTGGAGCCGCAACCCATGTCGCTGCGCACCACGAAGCTCTGCACCGGCACCCCTTCGCGCTCGCAGAGGTCGCGGAAGAAGGCCGCGGTCTCGCTGCTGGTGGCATAGCGCTGGTTGGCATTCACCTTGATGACCGGCCCGGCGTTCAGTTTCGGGCCGTGGTTGCCATCGTGCTTGTCGGCGTAGTTGGGATGCACGCCATGGGCGTTGTCGGCCGAGATCAGCAGCGAGCGCTGCAGGGTGCGGGTAAAGGCATCCCCGGCGGGCAGCAGGCGCTGCAGCACCTGTTCGAGGAAGGGGCCGTCGGCGCCGCAGCAGGAGGTGGAGCCCACTTCCTCGTGATCGGTACAGACCAGTACGGCGTTTTCGTCGCCCTCGTCGGCCAGCAGGGCCTCCAGACCGGCATAGCAGGACAGCAGATTGTCCAGGCGCGCGGCGGCGATGAAATCGTCTTCCAAGCCGACCAGGGCAGCGGGCTGGACGTCATAGAAGCTCAGTTCGAAATCCAGCACCTCGGCGTCGTTGAGGCCGTGCTCCTGTTGCAGGCGGGTGGCCAGCAGGGCGCGGAAGTCGCGTCGCTCGCCGGCCGGCACCTGGGCCAGGATCGGCGGCAATTCGTTCTGGGCATTGATGGCCCAGCCCTGGTTGGCTTCGCGATTGAGGTGGATGGCCAGGTTGGGAATGATCGCCAGCGGCTTGCGGAAGTCGATCAGTCGACTCTGCACCCGGCCGCCGGCGCGAAACGTCACCCGGCCCGCTAGGGACAGGTCGCGGTCGAACCAGGGCGCCATCAGCATGCCGCCGTAGACCTCGACGCCCAGTTGCCAGAAGCCCTGCCGTTGCAACTCCGGCTGCGGCTTGACCTTGAGGCAGGGGCTGTCGGTATGGGCGCCGACCAGGCGCAGACCGCGCTCCAGGGGTCGGGCGCCCAGGCGTACGGCGATCAGCGAGGAATCGTTGCGGGTGACGTAGTAGCGGCCACCCGGCTGCACGGACCAGCTCTCGCGCTCGTCCAGGCGCTGGTAGCCGGCGGCTTCGAGACGGCGGGCGAGAGTGGCGGTGGCATGGAAGGGGGTGGGGGAACTGGCGAGGAAATCGATGAGGCCTTGGATCTGATCGGTACGCATGGACGACTCCGGACGACAAGGCGTCCAGTCTAGGTTCTGGACCCGGGGGAGTCGAGCGTAGCGCCGGGCCCAGCGGCACCGCCTTGCTCAGCGGCGCTGCAGCACCAGGTGATGGATGTGCCAGTGCTTGGGCCGCCCGACCGCGGTATGGCCGTCCTCTTCCTCTTCCCGGTGCAGGAGGACGTCCCAGTCCTGGAGCAACCGCCGCAGGGCCGCGGCGTCGACTACCGTCACGCCCTTGCTGGCCCAGCTGTCCCGCTCGCCGAAGAGCTGGCCGCAGAACAGACCACCCGGACGGACCGCCGCCGTGATCCCGTTCCACAGCGCGGGGAAATGCACCGGTTCGCAGAAGGGCAGGGCGAAGCTGGAATTGAGGAGGTCGCAGCGGGGGAGGGTGACCGTCTCGAAGCGGGCCTGGCGGGTTTCCAGGCGCCCCTGTAGCAGTGCCGGCGTGCGCTCGCGCAGCGCGCTCAGGGCCTCGGGCTCGGCATCCAGGGCCAGCACCTGCCAGCCCTGCTCCAGCAGCACCAGGGTGTCGCGACCGGTGCCACAGCCCAGGTCCAGCGCCAAGCCTGGCGGACTCGACCAGGACGAGAGCGCCTGCAGCAAGGTCTCACGCGGACCGCCTGCGGCGGTGGCGGTGTAGTAGGACGTCCATTGCGACAAGCGGCGTTCCTCCGGTCGAGTGCCTCAGTAGGCCAGCGAAGGATCAGAAAGGCGCGGGACTGGTAAAGCTCATCCGCTCGCCCGAGACGGGATGGGTCAGCGTCAGCAGGCTGGCGTGGAGGCAGAGGCGGGGCCGGAGCGCCAGCGCCTCGCCCTGGGCATAGAGCTGATCGCCCAGCAGCGGATGACCGATGCTGAGCATATGGACGCGCAACTGGTGGGAGCGGCCGGTGATGGGGGTGAGTTCCACCCGGCTGTAGTGACCGTGACGCTCCAGCACCTGCCAGAAGGTCAGGGCATGGCGCCCCAGTTGGTGATCCACCACGTGGCGCGGCTTGGTCGGCGGGTCGTAGCGCAGCGGCAATTCGATGCGACCGCTGTTGGCCTCCGGCTCGCCCCAGCAGAGGGCGCTATAGGCCTTTTCCGTTTCCCGGTCATGGAATTGCCGGGACAGCTCGCGGTGGCTGTCGGCATCCCGCGCCAGCACGATGACCCCGGAGGTCTCCCAGTCCAGGCGGTGGACGATACGGGCCTCCGGATAGCCGTTTTCCTGTAGGCGGGTCACCAGGCAGTCACGGTTGTCTTCGGCGCGACCGGGGACCGACAGCAGCAGGGTGGGCTTGTCGACCACCAGCAGGGCGTCGTCCTGGTGAATGATACGGATGTTGGAGAGGGGCATGGGCTTCCTGGGGGCCTGCTTGCGAAGCCGGCCCGCGCCTGACGGGCGCAGCGGATTCGACATGGCTTAAACGCCAACGGCGGCCCTGGGGCCGCCGCTGTCCTGCAAGACGCGCCTTAGCGGTCGGGCAGGGTGATGTTGAGTTCGAGGATCGAGCAGCTGCCCTGGTTTTCCAGTTCGACCTGGATCTGGTCCTGCTCGATGGGCACGTACTTGCGGATCACTTCCAGCAGGTCCTTCTGCAGTTGCGGCAGATAGTCCGGCTGCTCGTGGCGCCCACGTTCGTGGGCCACGATGATCTGCAGCCGCTCCTTGGCTATCGAAGCGCTGTTCTGCTTCTTCCGATCGCGAAAGAAGTCGAAGATGCTCATTCGCCACCACCCCCGAACAGACGTTGCAGGAAGCCTTTCTTCTTCACGTCGAGGAAGCGATAGGCCACTTCCTTGCCGAGCAGTCGCTCCACGGTATCACTGTAGGCCTGACCGGCGTCGCTCTGTTCGTCGAGAATCACCGGAATACCCTGGTTCGACGCCTTGAGCACCGCCTGGGATTCGGGGATCACGCCCAACAGGCGAATGGACAGGATCTCTTCCACGTCCTCGACGCCGAGCATTTCGCCCTTGGTCACGCGCTCGGGGTTGTAGCGGGTCAGCAGCAGGTGTTCCTTGATGGCTTCCTCGCCCTTTTCCGCGCGCCGCGACTTGCTGGCCAGCAGGCCGAGCATGCGGTCGGAGTCGCGGACCGAGGAGACTTCGGGGTTGGTCACCACGATGGCCTCGTCGGCGAAGTACATCGCCAGGTGGGCACCCTTCTCGATGCCGGCGGGGGAATCGCAGACGATGAAATCGAAGGTCTGCTTGAGTTCGTTGATCACGCGCTCGACGCCATCCTGGGTCAGGGCGTCCTTGTCACGGGTCTGGCTGGCGGCCAGCACGAACAGGTTCTCGAGACGCTTGTCCTTGATCAGGGCCTGGGTCAGGGTGGCTTCGTTGTTGATCACGTTGACGAAGTCGTACACCACACGGCGCTCGCAGCCCATGATCAGGTCGAGGTTACGCAGGCCGACGTCGAAGTCGACGATGACGGTCTTGTGGCCGCGCAGGGCGAGACCGGTACCGATGGCGGCGCTGCTGGTGGTCTTGCCGACGCCGCCCTTGCCGGAGGTGACTACGAGTACTTTGGCCAAACTGATTCACCTTGATCGAAAGTAATAACTGAAGCGACTCGGTGCCCTCGGTGACGAGATTGCAGGCAGTGTCGCGCTTCGTGTTGCCGTTGGCGGCTTAGGCGCCAACTGCGAAAAATTCGCGGAAGTATCCGTTAAAGACGGGTGATGTTCAACACATCTCCCACCAGGCTGACCTGTACCGGATTGCCCCATTGTGGATGGCGTCGCAGGTCTTCGGCGACCTTGTACTGGCCGGCGATGGAGAGCAGTTCCGCGGTCAGCTGCTGGCAGAAAATCCGCGCTTTAGTATCACCTTTGACGCCGGCCAGTGCCCGGCCGCGCATGGGGCCGTAGACATGAATATTGCCGTCGGCGAGCAGTTCGGCGCCCGGGCTGACCGGTGCCAGCACCACCAGATCACCGGCCGGAGCATAGAGCTGCACGCCGCCGCGCACCGGTGCGGTGATGATCTTGGTCGGATTGATCGGCGGGGCGGGCGGTACGACCGGTTTGGGCGGTTCCGCCGGCTTCACCGGTTCGCGATCGCGTGGTTCGACCTGGCGCTCGCGGCCGCCGGAGCTGGGCGGCAGGATCGGCAGGTCGTAGTCGTTGGCGGCGGCCAGGTCCCCGCTGCGGCTGGCACGCAGGGCCAGGGTGCGCAGACCGTGGCGGCGGCAGAGATCGAGGAGGGCGCCCAGGTCGAGCGGGCCGGCATCCTCGGCAAGCTTGTCCAGGCCCAGCACCAGCGGCGTTTCCTGGAAGAAGTTGGGGGCCTGGGCGACCTTCTGGGCCAGTTGCCGGTCCAGGCGCCCCAGGTCGTTGCGGAGAAGCTCCAGCACGGTCACGGCGAGCATGTTGCCCTTGAGCTGGAAGACGGAGTCGCTTTCGGAAGGATCGGCTGCGGTCATGGTGGGTACTTGTGCTTGGATGGCGGGACTTATAGCGGGATGCCCCGCGTGTCGCAACCCTCACCGGGTGCGGGGGGCCGTGACTGTGAAGGCTACGGGAAATCTGCGCGAGGCCTGTAGAATGGCGCGACTTTTTCATGCAGGAGTTCCGATGGAGCGGCCGTCTTTCCGCCTCGCCTTTCTCAATCCACGTTATTGGCCGCTCTGGCTAGGGCTCGGTCTGCTCTGGCTGCTGGTGCAACTGCCCTACGCCGTGCTGCTGCGTCTGGCCCGGGGACTCGGCTGGATCTTCTATCACGTCGCCGGGCAGCGGCGGGCCATCGCCCGCCGCAATCTGGAACTCTGCTTTCCCCAGCTCGACGAGCAGGCCCGCGACCGCTTGCTCCGGCGCAACTTCGCCAGCAGCGCCATGGCCCTGCTGGAGATGGCCATGAGCTGGTGGTGGCCGCGGCAGCGCCTGGCCCGGCTGGCGCATATCGAAGGCCTCGAGCACCTGCAGGCCGCCCAGCGCGACGGGCAGGGCGTGATCCTCATGGCGCTGCATTTCACCACCCTGGAAATCGGTGCGGCGCTGCTCGGTCAGCGGCACACCATCGATGGCATGTACCGCCAGCACAAGAATCCGGTGTTCGACTTCATCCAGCGCCGTGGTCGCGAGCGCCACAACCTGGACGCCACCGCCATCGAGCGCGAGGACGTGCGCGCCATGCTCAAGGTGCTGCGCGCCGGTCGTGCCATCTGGTACGCGCCGGATCAGGACTACGGCGCCAAGCAGAGCCTCTTCGTGCCGCTGTTCGGCATCCAGGCGGCGACGGTGACGGCCACCACCAAGTTCGCCCGTTTGGGGCGGGCCAGGGTGCTGCCCTTCACCCAGGAACGCCTGGCGGATGGTTCGGGTTATCGCCTGGTGGTCCATCCGCCGCTGGCCGACTTCCCTGGCGACAGCGAGGAAGCCGACTGCCTGCGCATCAACCAGTGGGTGGAGCGCTGCGTCAGCCAGTTGCCCGAGCAGTACCTCTGGGCCCACCGGCGCTTCAAGACCCGCCCGGCCGGTGAGCCCAAGCTCTATCCGAAGAAGAAACGCTAGATGAGTCTGGGCGGCGAAGGGCGCACGGGGCTGATACTGGCCGGCGGTGGCGCGCGGGCCGCCTATCAGGTCGGGGTGCTGCAGGTGGTGGCGGACACCCTGGCGGTCCGTTCCGACAATCCCTTTCCGATTCTCGTCGGTACCTCGGCGGGGGCGCTGAACGCCGCCGTGCTGGGCTGTGGCGCCCTGGATTTCGGCCGCGCGGTGGATCGCCTGGCGGCGGTCTGGGCAGGGCTGGACACGGCGATGATCTATCGCAGCGACTGGGCCGGGGCGACCCGCCAGGCTGCGCGCTTCGGGCTGCAGACGCTGTTCGGCGCCTGGCGCCAGGAACCCCTGGCCCTGCTCGACAACGCCCCGCTGCGAGCCCTGCTCAGCCGCGAGCTGGATTTCTCCGGCATCACCGCCGCCTTGCGCCAGCGCGCCCTGCGCGCCGTGGCAGTCACGGCGTTCGGTTACGCCTCGGGCCAGGCGATGACCTTCTACCAGAGTCATGGCGCCCTGGATCCCTGGTTTCGCCACCGGCGCGTCGGGGTTCCGGCGCGGCTGGCGGTCGACCACCTGCTCGCCAGCACGGCCATTCCGCTGTTCTTTCCGCCGGTGAAGGTGGGGCGTGAATACCTGGGCGATGGCTCGGTGCGGCAGACGGCGCCCATCAGTCCGGCGCTGCATCTGGGGGCGGATCGCATCCTGGTCATAGGGCTCGGCGCGCCCGGGGGGCACGAGCACGGCCTGCAGGGTCGGCCGCCGACGGTGGCGCAGATCGGCGGCCACCTGCTCAACAGCACCTTCGTCGATGCCCTGGACAGCGACACCGAAACCCTGCGGCGTCTCAATCTGCTGAGCAGTGCGCTGCCGGCGGGGGATCCGGTCAGCGGTCGGTTCTGCCGTCCCGTGGAGATGCTGGTGATCGCGCCCAGCCAGCCGCTGGCGGATATCGCCACCCACCATCGCAAGCGCCTGCCGCCGGCCTTGCGGCAGTTGCTGCGCGGCGTCGGGGTGAACCGGCCTTCGGGCAGTGCACTGCTCAGCTATCTGCTGTTCGAGGCGGCCTACTGCCAGGAACTCATGGCGCTGGGACGGGCCGATGCCCAGGCCCGCCTACCGGAGCTGCGGGCCTTTCTCGCCGGCGCCTAGGCCTTATTCGGCGATCTGCAGTTCCCGCGCCTTGGTGTAGAAGTAGCGGATCTTCTCGTACTCGAAGGGCGAGTTGAGCTGGCCGTATCTCATGTCGGTCACGTACCTGAGGTTGATGCCGCGCAGCACCATGATCTCCGGATGACGACTGCTCTCGTCGCTGACGTTGAGGAAGTTGATCTGCGCCTCGGCGGCGAAGTCCACCGCCAGGCCACCGGTGTCGCGCAGGTTGGACGGGCCGAGGATCGGCAGCATCAGGAAGGGGCCGTCACCCACGCCATAGAAGCCCAGGGTCTGGCCGAAGTCTTCCGGCTGCTTGATCAGCCCGACGCGGGTCGCCGGATCCCACAGGCCGAACACCCCCACGGTGGTGTTGAGCAGCAGCCGGCCGGTGGTGTCCAGGGCGCGGCGGCCCTTGAACTGCAGCAGGCTGTTGAGCAGGTTGTTGACGTCGCCCAGGTTGCTGAAGAAATTGCTCACGCCCGAGCGGACGAAGCGCGGGGTGATATAGCGATAGCCATTGACCACCGGCAGCAGGACCCACTCGTCCAGCCGATAGTTGAAGTGGTAGACGTGGCGGTTCCAGGATTCGAAGGGGTCGTAGACGTCCAGTGCCACCAGTGACGCCCGTTCGAATTCGCGCTGGTCCAGCCCCGGGTTGTACTTGAGGGTCGACAGCGGATTGCTGAAGCCGTCGGCGCCCACGGGCGCGGCCGGCATGGTGTCCGAGCCGATGGTCAGGGAGGAGGAGGGCGGCGGGCTCGATTCGGCAGCGAATACCGAGGCACTGGCCATCAGGAGAAGAGCGAGCAGGGACTTAACCACGGGCGAAGAACTCCAGCATGGCGTTCGCGTTGACGCGGTAGTTGAGATTGCCGCAATGGCCGCCGTGGGGATAGACGGTCAAGCGATCGCCAAAGGTCTTGCGCAGGAAACCGAGGTCGCCCGGGCCGAGGATGATGTCGTCGGCATTGTGCATGACGCCGATCTTCGGGCTGCTCTTCAGATAGTCTTCCAGCGCGGTGAGGCTGGACTTGCGCGCCAGATCGTCGAGGTTCTGCCCCTTGAAGTTCTTTTGCCAGAACGGCATCACCTGCTCGGTCATGTAGCAGTCGAAGTCGCACTGCAGCGAACGGGCGAAGAAGCGCGTCAGGCTGGTGCCCTCGCTGATCGGGTAGGTCGGCGGGGTGATCAGGCCGCGACGGTTGATCAGGTCGGAGGTAAAGGCGATGTCGGCTGCCGAGAAGCGGAAGGACGAGCCGATCAGCATGGCCAGTTCTTCGTTGCTCAGCCGCTCCGGCGAGCGCTGGAAGTCGCGCACCACGGCGTCGTTGAAGTCGACGTAGCCCTTTTCCTGGAAGTAGCGGGTCAGCTTGGACAGGATCAGCTCGTAGAAGGTGCGGTTGTTGGTGACGCCCTTCACCTCGGTCTGCACCAGGCGATCCAGGTTGCGTACCGAGGTCAGCAGATTGACCGGCGGATTGACCATCAGCACCTTCTTGAAGTTGAAGCTGCGCTGGCTCTCGTCCAGGTAGGACACGAAGGCGGCGTCCAGGCCACCCAGGCTGTAGCCGGTCAGGTAGTAGTCGGTGACCGGCAGCTTGGGATGCTGGGCGCGCACCGCCTGCATGGCCCGATAGAGGTCCTCGGCATCGTGCGGGGTGTAGCCCGGGGTGGCCGTACGCGACACCGACACCATGAAGTCCCAGCTGGTGGGCGAAGACAGCTGCACCACGTGGTAGCCGGCCGCGTAATACAGCCGCTTGAGGTATTCCTGGGTGCTGGAGGAATAGTTGGCCCCGGTGCCGGCGATCAGGAAGATCAGCGGCGCAGGATGGTCCTGGCGGGCGAGGCGGTAGTGAAACTTCTTGACCGGCCAGAAGTTGCCAGGCAGCTGGTATTCCCGCTCCGGACGCAGGTTGAGACTGTAGTCATCCTGGTCGATGGTGCTTTCGGGCGGCAGCTCGGGGCGGAATTTTTCCGGCGTGGTGACGATGGTGGCTTCGAAAGGATTGACCAGTGGATAGCCATAGGTGGCGGCATCCACTTCGGCGGCCGCGTGCGCGGTACCCCAGAGGCCGGAAAACAGCGCGCCCAGCAGGGCGGCGACGCGCAACGGAAGACGCATGGACAGAGTCCTTTCAGAGGGCTTGAGAGCGTAGGTAAGACAACGACTCGCCGATAGGTTGCATCGGCAAGCGAAGGTTTATGCGAGGCGTCGATTACAGAGCGGTCGACGGGCTGCGTCAAGCGACATCGGATGTCGCGAAAAGTGCAGCTCTTGTCGCTAACCGGTCGTTATGCGTCGTCCAGGCGGTAGTGGCCATCTTGCATTGCCCGAATGATGGGGGTGGGGCAACCGCCCGACTTCCATAGCGAGAGGACTGCTGCATGAGCATGGTGAAGAAACTGTTGGGAATAGGACTCGGTGTTGCGCTGACCTCGGCCATGAGCCTGGCCCAGGCGGCCAAGCCGGAAATCACCATCGGCTATGTCGATGGCTGGGCCGATAGCGTGGCCACGACCCATACCGCAGCTGAAGTGATCCGCCAGAATCTGGGCTATGAGGTCAAGCTCATGCCGGTTGCCGCCGGCATCATGTGGCAGGGGGTCGCGCGCGGCAAGCTCGACGCCATGCTCTCCGCCTGGTTGCCGGTCACCCACGGCGCCTACTACGAGAAGATGAAGGACCAGGTGGTCGATCTGAACGTCAACACCCCCGACGCCAAGATCGGTCTGATCGTGCCGGAGTACGTCAAGGCCAACAGCATCGCCGATCTGCAGGCGCAGAAGGCCGACTTCGGCGGCCGGATCGTCGGTATCGACGCCGGTGCCGGGGTCATGCTCAAGGCCGACCAGGCGATCAAGGACTACGGTCTGGACTACAAGCTGGTGGCCAGTTCGGGCAGCGGCATGATCGCCGAGCTGACCCGGGCGGAAAAGGATCAGAAGCCGGTCGTGGTGACGGGCTGGGTGCCGCACTGGATGTTCGCCAAGTGGAAGCTCAAGTTCCTCGAAGATCCCAAGGGCGTGTTCGGTGGCTCCGAGCATGTGGACACTGTGGCCAACCCGGCCCTCGAAGCCAAGGCCAAGCCGGTCTGGGATTTCCTGAAGAAATTCGCCTGGCAGCCGGGTGAGGTGAACGAGGTGATGCTGGCCGTGGAAGAAGGCAAGAAGCCGGAAGAAGCCGCCAAGGCCTGGATCGCTGCCCATCCGGATCGCGTGAAGTCCTGGCTGCCCTGAGGGTTGGCCGAATGAAGAACGGGCCCCGCGGGGCCCGTTTTGCTAGCTGTGCAGCTGCTCGGCCGCGTACAGCGTGTTTTCCAGCAGGCAGGCCCGCGTCATGGGGCCGACGCCACCCGGGACCGGGGTGATCCAGCTGGCGCGTTCGCAGGCGCTTTCGTATTCGACGTCGCCGACCAGGCGGCCATCGGCCTGACGATTGATGCCGACGTCGATGACGATGGCGCCGGGCTTGATCCATTCACCCTTGACCAGTCCGGGCTTGCCCACGGCAACCACCACCAGGTCGGCCTGGCTGACATGGTGCTCGAGGGAGCGGGTGAACCTGTGGGTCACGGTGGTGGTGCAGCCGGCCAGCAGCAATTCCAGCGCCATGGGGCGGCCGACGATATTGGAGGCGCCGACGACCACCGCATCCAGACCATAGAGGTCGACGCCGGTGCTGTGCAGCAGGGTCATGATGCCCTTGGGCGTGCAGGGGCGCAGCTGGGGATTGCGCTGCGCCAGCCGGCCCAAATTGTAGGGGTGGAAGCCGTCCACGTCCTTGTCGGTGCGGATGCGCTCCAGCAACCCGGTGGCGTCCAGGTGGGCGGGGAGGGGCAGTTGCAGCAGGATGCCGTCGACGCCGGTGTCGTCATTCAGACGATCGATCAGGGCTTCCAGCTCGGCCTGGCTGGTAGTGGCCGGCAGGTCATGGGCATAGGAGTCGAAACCGACCTCTTCGCAGTCCTTGCGCTTGTGCGCCACATAGACGCGCGAGGCGGGATCGTCGCCGACCAGGATGACGGCGAGGCCAGGGGCGCGCAGTCCGGCGCTACGACGTTGAGAGACTCGCTGGGCAATATCCTGGCGCAGGCGGGCGGCAATGGACTTGCCGTCGATCAGTTGGGCGGTCATGGGCGATTTCTGGTGGTGACGGAAAAGGGTCGGCTATTTTCGCATGGACGGGCCCGCTCGCAACAGAGAAGCCTCTGCGGCGGCTAACTCATTCTTCTGCTTAAAAATTTTTAAAAAATTAGTTGACGGACCTGCGCGAGCTTTATAACATTCGCCCCGCTTGCCGAGCACAGCCCAAGTCACTGACAAGGGCCAGGCAAGAGGCTTCTCACCAAGGAAGTCTCTGCTAGGGCAGCTGCCGTAACAGGCGCCCGTAGCTCAGCTGGATAGAGCATCCGCCTTCTAAGCGGATGGTCGCAGGTTCGAGTCCTGCCGGGCGCGCCATTGGCGGTTCGGCGACGGCAAGCAGGTAAGATATGGTGGGCGTAGCTCAGTTGGTAGAGCACAGGATTGTGGCTCCTGGTGTCGTGGGTTCGATTCCCATCGTCCACCCCATATTTAGCGAACGCCAGACCTTGTGTCTGGCGTTCGTGTTTCAAGCGTCTCGCGGACGTGGTGGAATTGGTAGACACACCAGATTTAGGTTCTGGCGCCGCAAGGTGTGAGAGTTCGAGTCTCTCCGTCCGCACCAATCAAGATGCACAGCAAGAGACCGGCCCAGTGCCGGTTTTTTTGTGCCCGCGATTTAGCGGGCGGCCAGAGGATCGCTAGCGCCGGCGCCGGACCTCAGTGCAGATGCCGCAGCAGCGGCGCGCAGAGGGCGAAGGCCAACGAAGTGCCGAACAGCAGGGCCCGGGTCCAGCGTTGCGCGGTGCGCCTGTGGCACACGGGCGGCGGCGAGCCTGCCGTGGCGGACTGATCGATGGCGCTGTCGAACAGGGTGATCGAGCGGGTCAATTGGGTTCGCATGATCCGACCTCTTGCCGTATGCACTAATTGTTATTGGCACCTTCAAGATAATGCGCTGGGCGGGTAATGCAAGCTGCCTGGAGAGCCCGGACGAGTGGCGGCGGCGCCGCTGGCCGCGCAGCCGGTCAGGGACGGCCGCGCCCCAGGGCGGGTCTGGCAGGAGGTGGCGACCAACGGTCAGTTGAGTGTTGAGGTCAGCAGGAAGAAGGCGCCGCCGAGGGCTCCGCCACTGATCAGGACCAGGCTGATCAAGGCGCCGCCCACGAACTGGGCGATGTCATCACTGATTTCGTATTCCGCTTTCATGCTGGGCTCCAGAAGGTAGATGCCGCTACAGATAGCAACCGCGCGTTACAGCGCGACGACACCGGTCGCATCAAGGCTAGCTGTTCGCCCAGTTCAGCCAGAGCGTCTGTTCTTCGCTGAGCTGACCCACTTCGCGCAGCGCCTGTTCCAGGTCTTCGCGAACCCGGCGCTTGAGATCGGCGTTGAGATCGACCTGGGCGCTCTCCGCCAGCCGATCGGCGAGCGAGAGATCCGCACTGAGCTGGCGCAGGCGGGGCCCGATGAAATCCTTCTGCTGCATGAGCCGCTCCTATCTCCTGACGCTTCGGAGTGTGGCATGGGGGAGCTTCGACTGAACACAGGTGGGAAAAATATTGTCTGACTTGATTGGTCAAAAGTCGGACTTTCGGCAGCTCATGTCGTTTTCAGGTCCGAGATGTCAGCTTTATAGAGGGAAGAACAGATCATGAGCGGGAATTCGACGCGCAAGTTGCTGGTGCTGACCGCAGGTTTCGGCCTGCTGGTGATCGCCGCGGTGGCCACTACCCATCGCAGCGACTCGACCGGCAGCGAGCCGGCCGTGGTGGCCACCACCACGCCGCCGGTAGCGGCCCATGCACCCACCACGGGTACCCATCCCGTCGCCGACGAACACAAGCAGGATCTCGCGAGCTTCCTGGCCCAGGCAGCCCTGACGCCGTGCGGGTCCACCCTACCAGCGACCATCACCGACCCTGCCTGTCGCGCCGCCATCGAAACCCATGCGCGGCGCGCCGGCTATGGCGACGACGAGGTGGCGGCCTATCTGAATGCCCACCAGGGCCGATGATCCCCTGGTTTAGCGTTTTCGGTTATAAGCAAAGACTCTTTTCATATAGGTCGGCATAACCTGAGTGGTTATTCTGTGCGGCCGCAAGATGAGCCGACAACGGCAATTGGGGCTGTAATGGAAGTAGGGTCGATGGGCTTCGTGGTCGCGGGGCTGGTGGTTGGCTTCATCGTCGGCATGACAGGGGTGGGCGGTGGCTCGCTGATGACGCCCATCCTGCTCTGGTTCGGGATCAATCCGGCCGCAGCGGTGGGGACCGATCTGCTCTATGCCGCCATCACCAAGGCGGGCGGCGTCTTCGTCCACCAGCGCAATAGCAACATCGACTGGAAGGTGACCGGTTGGCTGGCCGCCGGCAGCGTGCCCGCGGCGGCCCTGACGCTGCTCGCCCTGGCCCTGCTACCCGGTGATCAGCAGGCGACCAATACACTGATCAAGCATGCCCTCGGCATCGTGTTGCTGCTGACGGCCCTGGCCATCCTGTTCAAAAAGCAGATCTTCGTCTTTGCCAGCCGCCATGCCGGCGACAGATTCCACCTGAGCGCCGGGCGGCTCAATGCCCTGACGGTCCTGACCGGCGCGGTACTGGGCTTCATGGTGACCCTGACCTCCATCGGCGCGGGTGCCCTGGGTACGGTGGCGCTCTTTCTGCTCTATCCGCTGATGGCGACCCGGCGTCTGGTCGGCACCGAGATCGCCCATGCGGTCCCCCTGACACTGGTGGCAGGGCTGGGACACGCCGGCCTGGGCAATCTGGACTGGCATGTCCTGGGCTTTCTGTTGCTGGGTTCGCTGCCGGGCATCTTCCTGGGCAGTCATCTCTCCGGACGGGTACCGGACGCTGTCCTGCGGCCCTGCCTGGCGGTCATGCTGCTGGTCATAGGCACCAAGCTGGTGGTCTGAACCTAGATGGAAAACTTAAGGTCGTTCATCGGACGACTACTGGCGATCCGCTAGTGCAAAACATCTCTAGGATAGGCGGTATTAAAACTGTTATCGCGATTGCCGATAACCTGATCGCCGAGTCCTTTCCTGGAGCTGTCCCATGTCCTCCGCCACTGCCGAATTCGCCGCTGTTGACGATGCCTCTGCCTATCACGTGCTGCGCCAGGCGCTGGACCGCTCCCTGGCGGTGATCGAATTCGATCTGCAGGGCAATGTGCTGCACGCCAACGACAACTTCCTGGAGACCTTCGGCTATCGTCTCGAGGAGATCAGTGGGCGGCATCACCGGCTGTTCTGCCCGCCCGGGGTAGCGGAAAGCGACGACTATCAGGACTTCTGGGCAACGCTGGGGCGCGGCGAATTCCATAGCGGCGTCTATCGCCGCAGGCACAAGGACGGCAGCCTGAAGTGGATCCGCGCCACCTACAATCCGTTGCTGGATGCGCAAGGGCGCCCGCAGCGCATCATCAAGTTCGCCACCGACATTACCGAGGCGCGCCTGCAGGCGGTCGAGTACGAGGGCAAGATCGAGGCCATCCATCGTTCCCAGGCGGTGATCGAATTCGATCTGCAGGGCAACGTGCTCTGGGCCAACGACAATTTCCTTGGCATGACCGGCTATGCGCTGGACGAGCTGCGCGGGCGTCATCACAGCCTGATGTGCCCGGCCGACTATGCGCGCTCGGCGGAATACGCCCTGCTGTGGAATCGCCTGGGGCAGGGCGTCTTCGATACCGGCGTCTACAAGCGCATCCGCCGCGATGGCCGGCCGATCTGGATCCAGGCCACCTACAACCCCATCCTCGACAGCGACGGTAGGCCCTACAAGGTGGTGAAGTTCGCCACCGATGTCACCGATGCGCAACTGCAGGCCGCGGAGTTCGAAGGCAAGATGGCCGCCATCGATCGTGCCCAGGCGGTGATCGAATTCGATCTGCACGGCAATATCCTGACCGCCAACGAGAATTTCCTGTCGGCCATGGGTTACAGCCTGGACGAGGTGCGCGGCAAGCATCACCGGATCTTCTGTGAACCCGAGCTTGCCCGCTCACCGGGCTATCGGCTGTTCTGGGAGAAGCTCGGCCGCGGCGACTTCGATACCGGGCTGTACAAGAGACGCGCCAGCGACGGCCGCCAGGTGTGGATCCAGGCCACCTACAACCCTATCCTCGATGCCGAGGGCAAGCCGTACAAGGTGGTCAAGTTCGCCAGCGACGTCACCGAGAGTCAGCTGCGCAACAGCGACTACGAAGGCAAGGTGGCGGCCATCGACCGCTCCCAGGCCATCGCCGAGTTCTCCCTCGACGGCACGGTAATCACCGCCAACCGCAACTTCCTGCTTGCCCTGGGTTACCAGGCCGATGAAGTGGTGGGCAAGCACCACCGCATCTTCTGTCCCGACGACTATGCCCGTTCCGCGGAGTACCGGCTGTTCTGGGATAAATTGGCGCGGGGCGAATTCGACGCCGGGGTGTACAAGAGACGCAACAGCCGGGGCGAGGAGATCTGGATCCAGGCCACCTACAACCCGATCTTCGACGCCGACGGCAAGCCGTGCAAGGTGGTGAAGTTCGCCGTGGACATCACCGAGAGCCAGATTCGCAACAGCGACTATGCGGGCAAGGTGGCGGCCGTCGACCGCGGCCAGGCGGTGATCGAATTCGACCTGACCGGCAAGATCCTCGAAGCCAACCGCAACTTCCTGGCGACCCTGGGTTATCGCCTGGAAGAGATCCGCGGCCAGCATCACCGCATCTTCTGCGAGGCGGAGCACGTCGCCTCCGGCGAATACCGCGAGTTCTGGGCGCGGCTGGCCCAGGGCGAGGTGTTTGGCGGACGCTTCATGCGGCTGAGCAAGTTCGGCCAGCGCATCTGGATCCAGGCCACCTACAACCCCATCTTCGACGCCGACGGTCAGGTGCACAAGGTGGTGAAGTTCGCCACCGATATCACGCGCCAGGTGGAGCTGGAGCAGCACCTGCGGCAGAAGATCGAGCAGATGAATCTCTCGCTGCATGCCCTGACCCGCTCCATCAACCAGATCGCCGAGACCACCGACGACGCCAACCGCATGGCTCGACGCACCCTGGAGGAAGCCGAGCGCGGCTCCCTGACCCTGGGCCGCTCGCTGGACGCCATGGAGGCCATAGGCACCACCGCCGGGGGCATCCAGGACATCGTTCAGGTGATCAGCGACATCGCCAACCAGACCAACATGCTGGCCTTCAACGCCGCCATCGAGGCGGCCCGCGCCGGCGAACACGGACTGGGCTTCTCGGTGGTGGCCGACGAGGTGCGCAAGCTGGCCGAGAAGTCGTCCCAGGCGACCAAGGAGATCAACAAGCTGATCCTGGAGTCGGTCAAGAGCATCGCCCAGGGCAGCGAGATCTCGCGCAGCGTGGGCGAGGCCTTTGGCCTGATCGCCGAAGGGGTGGGCAAGACCCAGCAGTCCATCGAGGCCATCAACGGCTCCACCGCGGCCCAGCTCGAGGATGCGGCGCGGGTCAATCAACTGATCCAGGAGCTGGACGCGGCCACCACGCTCACGCCGGTGACCGGGGGAGCGCGATCGTGACCGCGATCCAGGGCGTCGTGCGGATCGGCGAACTGGAAGTCGCCCTGTCCGCCCAGGCCCTGGAACGCGTGGTGCCCTGGCCGGAGCGCCTGGCCCCTCATCCGAGTCCGGTGCCCTGGCTGCTCGGCCTCTTCGAGCTGGGCGGCCAGCCGCTGCCGCTGGTGGACGGTCATCGCCTGCTGGGGCTGCCGGCGGGCGAGGGCGAGCGGCGGATCGCCGTGATCCGCCAGGGCGGTGGACGCTTCGGCCTGGCCATCGATGGCGTGGTGGATCTCCTCGGTCTGGCGGATGACGTCATCGTACGGTTGCATGGGGCGCCTGGACGCCTGCTGGGGCGGGTGTACCTGCGCCCGGACAGCGGTCGGCTGGTGCACCTGCTGGACCTGGACGCCCTGGCCGCCTTGCCGGGCTTCGAGGTCAGTGCCGACGTGCCGTCGACGCGGCAGCAGGTTGCCCGCGGCAAGGAAGGGGAGCGCCTCTATCTGCTGTTCGAGTGCGACGGGCGCCGCCTGTGCCTGGACGCGGCGGTGGTGCAGGAGCTGGTGGATCGACCGCAACTGACCCCCAGCGAATTCGCCAGCGACAGCTGTCGCCACCAGGTGCAGCTGCGGGGCCAGGCCCTGCCGGTGCTGGAGCTGTCCGAGCTGCTCGGCCTGGCCACGCCGGCGAACGGTCACCATGAGCAGCTGCTGGTGCTGGCGGCGGGTGACCAGGGCCAGTATCGGGTCGCCTTCGGTTTCCAGCGGCTGCTTGGCATGTGGCGCCGGGATCCGGCGCAGTGTGCGCCACTGCTGGGCTTTGGCCTGGAGCAGCCGGCGCTGTTGCGTGGGGTATTCAGCGCCGCGGACGGCGAGGCGGCAATCGTGATCGATCATCTGGCCCTGGGGTGCCAGGAGGCGGCGGTCGCCTATGCGCGGATCTATCGCACCGATCGCGACCTGTTGCGCGAAAAGCGCCGCCAGGTGCGACGTCAGCCGTGCCTGACCTTTCTCGCCGAACTGCTGTTCGCCGTACCGCTGGAGCAGGTGGCCGAGGTCCTGCCGCTGCCGGCGCACTTCCTGCGCCTCGGTCAGCGGGATCCGCGGCTGCTGGGGGTGATGGAGGTCCGCGGCCAGCAGATCACCCTGGTGTGCCTGCGCACCCTCGCCGGCGCGGTGGCGATCGCTCCCGGCCCCGGCGATCAGGTGATCGTGGTGGAAGGGCAGCGCCAGCGCCTGGGCTTCGTGGTGCAGCGGGTGGAGGCTATCGAGGCCTTTACCGAATTGCGCGCCGATGCCCTGGCGCGCAGCTGGCAGTTGCCGGGTGAGGGCGGAGCGGTGCCGGCGCAGCGGGCGCAGAGCTGGGTAGGGGTAGGGGCTCCGGGCAACAGTCGCCAGGCGACCCTGATCGACCTCGGCGCCCTGGCACGGCGCCTGGAAGGCCAGCCACGCCAGACCCTGCCGGAGCCCTTGGCCGCGGCGATCTGACCTACCGCCCGTCGCTTCGCTGAGCGGTCGGGTAACGGATCTCCGGCCCGCTGGTCCGGCGCTGCCGGGCGCCATCATCGAAGCGGCAGCGGCAGGCTAGAGCCGCTCGGGTTTTCCCTCCGATGCCAGGCTGGGTGCGCGATCGGCGCTGTTGTTGCCGGCTCGGGAGCCAGGCGTTCATCAGCACCCGGTCAAGAAATCCCGCGGCGCGTCGAACCAGAGAAAGACACAACTTTCCTGGGTGATCCCATGTTCAACGCCGCACTCAAACGTCGCATCGCCGAACTCGAAGCCGAACTGTCCGAGCACCGCCAGGTGAGCGCGGCCTTCCATCAGGATTCGCTGCATCTGCTGCTGGACGCCCAGGGCCGGATCGAGGATTTCAACGAGAACTTCGCGCTCTGCCTAGGCTACGCCCCCGGCAGTCTGACCGGGCGCAATCTGGACGACATCATTCCGGACTACGTGAAGAAGCTGGTCTGCTACGGCGACCTGAAACGCAGCTTCAGCGAAGGCCGCCAGGCCAGTGGCATCTATCGGCTGCTGCGCGGAACGGGCGGCGTCGCCTGGCTCTATGCGATCTGGACGCCAGTGCGCGATAGCCAGGGCCAGGTCAAGCAGATCCGCTGCTATGCCTATGACCGTACCGAGCAGGTGGAGACCTCCACGGAACACTCGGGCATCATCAATGCGCTGCTGAGATCCACCGCGGTGATCGAATTCAACCTGTCCGGCGAGGTGCTGACCGCCAACGAGCGCTTCCTGCAGGGCATGGGCTATTCGCTGGCGCAGATCGTCGGCAAGCACCACCGGATGTTCTGCACCCGTGAAGAGGCTGAGTCGGCCGACTATCGCGCCTTCTGGGAACGGCTCAATCGCGGCGACTACGTGGCCAGCCGCTTCAAGCGCATCGACAGCCATGGCCGTACCGTCTGGCTGGAAGCCTCATACAACCCGGTACTCAACACCCGTGGCGAGCTGTACAAGGTCATCAAGTTCGCCACCGTCATCACCGATCAGGTGGAACAGGAACTGGCGGTGGCCGAGGCCGCGCGGGTCGCCTTCGACATCTCCCAGACCACCGACGAAAGCGCCCGCCAGGGCGCGGCGGTGGTGCAGGACACGGTCGCGGTGATGACCCGCATCGCCGACGAGATCCAGGTCGCCGCCAATGGCATCGAGGACCTCGGCAAGCAGTCGCTGGTGATCAGCGCCATCGTCAAGACCATCAGCGGCATCGCCGAGCAGACCAATCTGCTGGCGCTCAACGCCGCCATCGAAGCCGCCCGGGCCGGCGAGCAGGGGCGCGGCTTCGCGGTGGTGGCGGACGAGGTCCGGCAACTGGCCGGGCGCACCAGCAAGGCCACCGAGGAGATCGTCGGCGTGGTGCAGCAGAACCAGCAACTGGCGCAGACGGCGGTCAGCAACATGGCCGCCAGTCGCCAGCAGGCGGAGCAGGGGCTGCACCTGGCCAGCAACGCCGGGGTGCGCATCACCGAGATCCAGGAGGGCGCCCGCCAGGTGGTGGGCGCGGTCAGCCAGTTCGCCCGCCGGCTGAGTTAAGGCTGAGCGTCCCAGCCGGGGGCGCTGTACCACGCATAACCGGCCGCATCCAGCTCCAGCCAGCGGCCCTGGTGGATGACCATCCGGGTCGCCACCTCCGGGCTGGCCAGGCCGATGGCCACCAGCAGGCTGCGGATCAGGGCGCCGTGGGCCACCAGCAGGGTGGGACCCTGGAGTTCTTCCAGCAGGGGGCGCACCCGTTCGGCGGCATCGGCATAGCTTTCGCCACCGGGCACCCTAAAGGTATAGGGCTCGGCCATGCGCCGGGCGTGCTGCTCGGGATAGCGCTGGGCGATGGTCGGCATGTCCAGGCCTTCCCAGTCGCCAAAGGCCTTTTCCGCCAGGCGCGCATCGCGGCCCAGGCTGAGCGGCGCACCGGGCAGCTGCGCCAGGATCAGATCGAGGGTTTCGCTGACGCGCTGCAGCGGACTGCTCAGGCAGGTGAAGCGAGAGACGTCGAGGCGTTCGCGCAGGGCCAGGCCCACGGCCTCGGCCTGGGCCCGGCCACGGGCGTTGAGCGGTATGTCCTGGCGACCCTGGAGGCGGCCGCTGGCATTCCAGTCGGTTTCGCCGTGACGGATCACCAGCAAGGGAGCGGGGAAGGGCAAGGGCATCAGTCCAGGGCCGTGGGTAGGGTGAGAAGGAAACGCAGGCGGCCGTCATCCAGCCGCGCGATCAGGCTGCCGCCATGGCCGCGGGCGACCTCCTGGGCGAGGTAGAGGCTCAGCTCCAGGCGGGCGGGCTGTTCAGGCGTGGCCTGGCTCAGCGCCGGCTGGAACACCTGGCTCAGGCTGCCAGGATCCACCACGGCGGTGCGGCTTTCCACGGCCAGGCTGTAGCAGCGTTCCTGGATCAGGCCGCGTAATAGCAGGGTACCGCCGGGGGGATTGCGGCAAGCGACCCACTCCAGCAGCGCGCCCACGGCCTGTAGCAGGCGCGGCAGATCGAGGCGCAGCGCGGCGGGTAGCTCCGGCAGCTCGCTGCCCAGGGTCTGGTCGGGAAAACGGGCCTGCAGCGTGGCGAGCAGGTTGAGCAGACGCTCGTTGACGCCCTCCACCAAGTTCAGTTTCAGCGGCAGGCCGTGGCCGAGACGCACACGGACGAAATCGGCGGCCGCAGCGCTGCGTTCAGCCAGGCGCCGGGCCTCGGCCTGCCAGGGCTCGGCTTGTGCGGCGCTCGTGGGCAGGTCCTGCGCGGCCAGCGCCTGGAGCGGACGCCGCAGGTCTTCTTCCAGCAGCACCAGCAGTTGCTCGCGCAGCGGTGTGAGATCGAGGTCGCCACGCGCGCCGGGGCTCGCCTCGCGACGCTGTTCTTCCCGGGCGAGCAATTCCCCCAGCAGACGGGCGAAGCCGTCCAGGGTGTCGATCACCGGGCGCTGCTCCAGCCGCGGTGCGGGCTGGGGATCGAAGGCGCACAGCGTGCCGAAGAAGGTGCCATTGGGCCGGAACACCGGGACCGACAGATAGCTCTTCCAGCCATAGAGGCCGGGCGCCGGATGGTCGCAGTAAGTAGGGTTCTGGGTCACATCGCTGATGATCACGGCGTCGTGGGAGGAGCGCACGTGATTGCACAGGGTGGATTCGAGATCCAGTTCGGCGCCGGCTTGCAGGCCGAAGGCGATGCGATCCTCCACCGCGCAGGCGATCCAGCGCTGCTCGGTGACCTCGGCCACGGTGGCGACCCCGAGGCCGCTGATGTCGCAGACCACGCGCAGGAGCGCCGCGACGGAATCCAGGGACGTCAGCAGCTCGACGCTTTCGACGGTGCTGGAGGGTTGGCTGGGCATGGCGCGGTAGTTCTCTTACGGACAGGGCCTGAACGCTAGGCCAAGAGACGGCGGAGAGCAACCGTCAGGCCGCAGAGCCAGCCGCCAGGCCGATGCCGTCTAGCCGATCAGATCGGTGGCGTAGGCCAGCACCGTGAGGCAGAGCAGCAGCAACAGCAGGTTGGCCGGGGTAATGCTTTTCATTGGGGAGATCCTCTCACGCAAGGGCTGTTCCTTGTCCAGGTACGCCTGGGACTGCCATGCCGGTGCTGGGGATCTCGGGGGGTGGAGCGGGTAGGTTCATCTCTGCGTCTCGATACTGCTGGCAAAGGACAGGACTCGGAACGCCACTGTCGCCGTTCGTTCAGCCGCCGGCAGAGGAGGTGCGACATCTGGTCGAAGCGGCAGTGCGAGCGGTTCGCAGTTGCCAAGCGGCGGGCGAGTGGGTAGCGTGGCGCCCCATGCGAACCTTCCTTTGCCCCATCAGCGCCTATTACTCCTACCTGACCAATATCGGGTGGTAGGTACTGCGCTGCATGACCGAATCGCCCAGGGCGGCTCGGTCAAGGCAACTTCTCCCGGTCTCCCAGGCACCGTCCAGCCACAGGAGACCCCATGGACAGCACCACGCAAGACCTGCTCGCCACCCTCGAAGCCCGCGGCTTCGTCCATCAGACCACTGACCGTGACGGCCTCGCCCGCGCCTTTGCCAGCGGCCCGGTGACCGGCTATCTCGGCTTCGACGCCACCGCCGACAGCCTCCACGTCGGCCATCTGCAGGGCCTGATGCTGATGCGCTGGCTACAGCGCGCCGGCCATCCCATCCTGCTACTGATCGGCGGCGCCACCACCCGCATCGGCGATCCCAGCTTTCGCGACAGCAGCCGCCCGGTGCTCACCGACGGCCAGATCGCCCTGAACATGGCGGGCATCGCCAAGGCCTTCCACCGCTACCTGGAGGTCGGCGATGGCCACGGTCGCGCCCAGGTGGTGGACAACGCCGAATGGCTCGACGGCCTCGGCTACCTGAATTTCCTCGGCGCCGTGGGTCGGCACTTTTCCATCAATCGACTGCTGACCTTCGATGCCATCAGGAATCGCCTTGATCGCGAGCACTCGCTGTCCTTCGAGGAATTCGGCTACACCCTCCTGCAGGCCTACGACTTCGTCGAGTTGTCGCGCCGTTACGGCTGCACCCTGCAACTGGGCGGCGCGGACCAGTGGGCCAACATCATCAATGGCGTGGAGCTGTCACGCCGGCAGGGTGGCCCTCAGCTCCATGGCCTGACCATGCCACTGCTGGCCACCCGTGACGGCCGCAAGATGGGCAAGTCGGCTCAGGGCGCGGTCTGGCTCAACGAGGAGCGGCTGTCGGCCTTCGACTTCTGGCAATTCTGGCGCAATTGCGACGATGCCGACGTCGAGCGTTTCCTGGCGCTGTTTACCGAGCTGCCGCTGGACGAGGTACGGCGGCTGGCGGCCCTGGGCGGCGCGGAGATCAATCTGGCCAAGACCGTGCTGGCCAACGAGGCGACCCGCCTGGCCCACGGCGAGGCCGCCCAGCGCGCGGCCGAGGCGGCGGCCGCCGAGGTCTTCGCCGACCGGGACGGCGGTGGTCGCTTGCCGACGCTCGCCCTGAGCCGCCAGCAGCTCGAGGCGGGTGTCAGCCTGGTCGAGCTGCTGGTGCAGACCGGTGTGCAGCCGTCGCGCAGTGCGGTCCGCCGGCTGGCGGAAGGCGGTGGCCTGCGCCTGGACGAACTGCCCGTATCCGATCCCGATGTGCGGCTCACGGCGAGCGATGTCGGTCGACGGGTAAGTCTGGGCAAGAAGCGGCATCTGCGCATCACAGCGGTGGACTGAGGAGAAGGCGATGAAGGTCTGGGTGATAGGCGCCTCGCGGGGCATAGGACTGGGGCTGGTCGAGCGCTACCTGGGTCGTGGCGACCAGGTGCTGGCGCTGGTACGAACACCGAATGCGGCGCTGGACGCCCTGGCGGCGACCACCGCAGGGCGGCTGCGGGTGGTGACCGGCGATCTCTGCGATCCCGAGCTGGGCACGCGACTGCTGAGCGAAAGCCGCGATGAGCCGCTGGATCGGCTGATCGTCAATGCCGGCATCATGGGGCCGACAGAGGAGGAGGGGCAGCGGGCGACCGCCGCAGAGCTGGGCGAGCTGTTCCTGACCAATGCCGTGGCGCCGCTGCGGCTGCTGGAGGCCCTGGCGCCGCGGATGGCTGCGGCGGGAGTGGCGGCCTGCCTGAGTTCGCAGATGGGTAGCGTCAGCCTGGCACGGGCCGCCGACATGCCGCTCTATGGCGCCAGCAAGGCGGCGCTCAACAGCCTGTTGCAGAGCTGGGTCGCCGGGCAGCAACCCGCCTTCGCCGTGCTGGCGCTGCACCCGGGTTGGGTGCGTACCGCCTTGGGCGGGGCCGGCGCGCCGGTCGAGGTGGCCGCTAGCGTTGCCGGTCTGGTAGCGACGATCGAGGCGCGGGCCGGCCAGCGCGGCTGTGCCTTTCTCGACTACCAGGGCCAGGCCCTGCCCTGGTGAGCAGGGGGCCGGATCGCTCAGTGCGGCTGAGCGATCCGGCCCTTGTCCGACCTCTGTCGAGGATCGAAGATAAGTCCATCATCCTGGAGAGCCCGCCCATGCGCATCGACGAGCACACCTTTCTGGTAACCGGCGCCGGATCCGGCCTTGGCGCCGCCACCGCCGCGGCGCTGATCGCGGCAGGCGCCCGGGTGGCGCTGCTGGATCTGCAGGCCGAGGCCGTGCAGGCCCAGGCCGAACGACTCGGCGACCGGGCCCTGGCGCTCGCCGTGGACGTGACCGATGCCGAGGCCCTGAGCGCTGCCATGGATACCCTCCTGGCCCGCTGGGGCGGTCTGCAGGGGGCGATCAATTGCGCCGGCATCGTCGGCGGCGCGCGCATCCTCGGGCGCAACGGCCCCCACGATCTCGCCGCCTTCGCGCGCATCATCAACGTCAACTTGGTGGGCAGCTTCAATGTGCTGCGCCTGGCCGCCGCGGCCATGGCCCAGGGCGAGGCCGATGCCGGCGGCGAACGCGGCGTGATCATCAACACCGCCTCCATTGCCGCCTTCGACGGCCAGATCGGCCAAGCCGCCTATGCCGCCTCCAAGGGGGGCGTCGCCGCGCTCACCCTGCCGGCGGCGCGCGAATTGGCCGGGCAGGGCATCCGGGTCATGACCATAGCGCCGGGCGTCTTCGAGACGCCCATGATGGCCGGCATGACCCCCGAGGTGCGCGAGGCCCTGGCCGCCAACGTGCCCTTTCCGCCGCGCCTCGGTCGCGGCGAGGAATTCGCCGCCCTGGTCCGCCACATCATCGAGAATCCCATGCTCAACGGCGAGGTGATCCGTCTCGACGGTGCGCTGCGCATGGCCCCGCGCTAGGCCCTGTACGAAAAGTCGCCGAGCGATGGTCAGGCGAGGCGAAAAGCGCTGAGGAAGCGGACCGGGCTCGCGAGCGAGTTTACGAGTGGTAAATGAGCATTGCGACGGGGCTGGCCATCCAGGCGCTTTTCAACGAAGCATCACCGAGTGTAGGCACTTTTCGTAAGGGCCTAGGAGAGTTGTCATGAACGATCCCATTGTTATCGTCGCCGCCGCTCGCACCCCCATGGGCGCCCTGGGCGGCGAACTGGCGGCGCTCTCGGCGCCACAGCTGGGCAGCGCCGTGATTCGCGCCGTGCTGGAGCGGGGCGGTTGGTCGCCGGAGCGGGTCGACGAGGTGCTCATGGGCTGCGTGCTGCCCGCCGGCCTCGGCCAGGCACCGGCCCGCCAGGCGGCCCTTGGCGCCGGCCTGGACCAGAGCACGCGCTGCACCACCCTGAACAAGATGTGCGGTTCGGGCATGCAGGCCGCCATCCTCGGCCATGACCTGCTGCGCGCCGGCAGTGCCGAGGTGGTGGTGGCGGGCGGCATGGAAAGCATGAGTCGCGCGCCCTATCTGCTGGAAAAGGCCCGCAGCGGCTACCGCCTCGGCCACGGCGCCCTGATCGACAGCATGTTTCTCGACGGCCTGGAAGACGCCTACGAGCCCGGGCGCCTGATGGGCACCTTCGCCGAGGACTGCGCGGCGCGCCTGGGTATCGGCCGCGAGCGCCAGGATGCCTATGCCCAGCAGTCCCTCGCCCGGGCGCGCCAGGCGCAGGCCAGTGGCGCCTTCGTCGCCGAGATCGTCGCGGTGGAGGTGGCGGGGCGCAAGGAAACCCTGAGCATCGACACCGATGAACAACCGCGCCGCGCCGATCCGGCACGCATTCCCACCCTCAAGCCGGCTTTTCGCGAAGGCGGTACCGTCACGGCGGCCAACGCCAGCTCCATCTCGGATGGCGCCGCGGCATTGCTGCTGATGCGCGCCAGCACGGCGGTGCGCGAAGGCCTGACGCCGCTGGCGACGATCCGTGGCCATGCCGCCCATGCCGGCGCCCCGGGCGACTTTCCCACCGCGCCCATCGGCGCCATCCGCACCCTGCTCGCGCGCATCGACTGGCAGCTGAACGACGTCGACCTGTTCGAGATCAACGAAGCCTTCGCCGTGGTGGCACTGGCCGCCCAGGATGCCCTGGGGCTGGACCCGGAGCGCCTGAACGTGCACGGTGGCGCCTGTGCCCTGGGCCATCCCATCGGCGCCTCCGGCGCGCGGATGCTGGTGACCCTGATCCAGGCGCTGCGCCAGCGCGGTCTGCGCCGGGGCGTGGCCGCCATCTGCATCGGCGGTGGCGAGGCCACGGCCATGGCGCTGGAACTCAACGACTAGACAAGGACAAGACCATGAGCGAACCCTCTGCCGAATCGACCCTGCTGCTGGAGATCGAGGCGCGTGTCGCCCTCATCACCCTCAACCGCCCCAAGGCGCTCAACGCCCTCAATGCCCAGCTGCTGCACGAGCTGGATGCCATGCTGGCGCGTCTGGACGCCGATCCCGAGGTCGGTTGCGTGGTGCTCACCGGCTCGGCCAAGGCCTTCGCCGCCGGCGCCGACATCAAGGAAATGGCCGGGCAGGGCTATCCGCAGATCTACCTGGACGACTATTTCCGCGTCGCCGACCGCATCGCCGAGCGGCGCAAGCCGCTGATTGCCGCTGTGGCCGGCTACGCCCTGGGTGGTGGCTGCGAACTGGCGCTGCTGTGCGACTTCATCTATGCCGCCGACACCGCGCGCTTCGGCCTGCCGGAGATCACCCTGGGTGTCATTCCCGGCATCGGCGGTACCCAGCGCCTGACCCGCGCCCTGGGCAAGGCCAAGGCCATGGAGCTGTGCCTGACCGGACGCCAGCTGCCCGCCGCCGAAGCCGAGCGCGCCGGCCTGGTCGCCCAGGTGTTTCCCGCCGACGAATTGCTGGAGCGCACCCTGGAAGCCGCCCGCGGCATCGCCAGTCGCTCGCTGCCGGCGACCCTGCTGCTCAAGGAGAGCGTCAATCGCGCCTTCGAGACCAGCCTGGCCGAGGGTATCCGCTTCGAGCGCCGGGTCTTCCATTCGCTGTTCGCCAGCGCCGACCAGAAGGAAGGCATGGCCGCCTTCGTCGAGAAGCGGCCGGCGAAGTTCGAGCATCGTTGAGCGCTCCCGGCGCCTCTCGGAGGCGCTAGACTGGCCGTTTCCGCCCAGCGTCGCAGAGCCTTCGGATGCGTATCGACCCCTTGCCACCCCTGACCAATCTGATTGCCTTCGAGGCAACGGTCAGGCTTGGCAGCTTTACCCGTGCCGCGCTCGAACTCAATCTCACGCAAAGCGCCATCAGCCGTCAGGTGGCGCAGCTGGAGGCATTTCTCGGTCGCGCGCTGTTCCGGCGGGAGCACAAGCGGCTGCACCTGACCGTCTCCGGGCAGCGCTATGCCGAGCGGGTCCAGCAACTCTTGGCGGGCCTAGCGGAAACCACCGCCGAGGTCATGGACCTCAGTGGCGAGCAGCAACTGGTCCTGGCCTGCTCCTCGGGCGTCGCCGCCCTGTGGCTGGGTCCGCTGATCGGCCATTTTGCCAGTGCCTTTCCCGGCATCGACGTGCGCCTGCGGGTGCTGGACAACCTCGATACCCTGCTCAAGCCCGAATTCGATCTGGCGCTCTATTTCCTGCGGGAACCGCCGCCGCCGGGATTGGCCGGTCGCCAGTTGTTTCCCGAATGGGTAGGCGCCTATTGCGCCCCGGACTACCTGGGCGGCCAGCAGCTGTCTCCCCCGGAGCTGCTCGACCGGCGCCTGCTGATGATCGAGGACGGGCAGCGACGCTGGCTGTCCTGGACGGAGTGGTTCGCGCGGCTAGGCTACCCAGCCCCGCGGATCCGCCAGCGGCTCACCGTGAGTCAGTACCCCATCCTGGTCGATCTGGCGATTGCCGGTCACGGTATCGTCCTGGGCTGGCGCCCCATGATCGATGCCCACCTGCGCTCGGGTGCGCTGGTCGAAGCCTGTAGCGAATGCGTGCAGGGGCAGGGGGGTTACTACCTGCTGTGGCCGGGCGATCGCCAGCCGGGCCTGGCGACGCGCCGTTTCGAAGCCTGGCTTAACGACGCCCTGAGCGCGTCACCTTGACCCCTCTTGCATGCGCCTGGCGCATGCAAACCCCTGCAATCAGCGTTTTCCTGCGTCCCGGGTAGCCCCTTAAGCTCGGCGGCAGAGGGCGGAGATCCTCGTCCTGTTTCCTTTATCGAAACTGCCGTCGCCGGTGCAGGGACTCCCGAGTTTCCTGCGCGACTCGCATTCAGGGAGCCAACAATGCAGAGCGCTACGACCTTCCCGCAGCGGTCCACCGCCCACCGCCGCCAGGCCAACAAGGCGGTCGTCGCCACCGTGATCGGCAACGGTCTGGAGTGGTTCGACTTCACCGTCTACAGCTTCTTCTCCGTGATCATCGCCAAGGTGTTCTTTCCGACCGCCAGCGAACTCACCTCCTACCTCCTGGCCCTGGCCACCTTTGGCGTCGGTTTCTTCATGCGGCCAGTAGGGGGCATCCTGCTCGGCATCTACTCCGATCGCCGCGGCCGCAAGGCGGCGCTGTCGCTGACCATCCTCTTGATGGCCGCCGGTACCCTGATCATCGCCGTGACCCCGGGCTATGCCCAGTGGGGGCTGTTCGCCCCGGCGCTCATCGTCTTCGCGCGATTGCTGCAGGGCTTTTCCGCGGGTGGCGAGATGGGCAGCGCGACCGCCTTTCTCACCGAGCACGCGCCCGCTGGGCAAAAGGCCTACTACTCCAGCTGGATCCAGGCCAGCATCGGGGTGGCGGTCGCCCTGGGTGCAGGCGCCGGCGCGCTGCTGTCGGCGTTGCTGACCCCGGAGCAACTCGAGAGCTGGGGTTGGCGCCTGCCGTTCCTGTTCGGCTCCCTGATCGGCCCCGTCGGTTTCTACATCCGTAGCCGCATCGACGAAACCCCGGCCTATGCCACCGTCGAGCGTGCCCAGTCGCCGCTGCGGGAGGTAGTGCGCATCTATCCCCGCCAGACCGCGATCACCTTTTCCATGGTCGTGCTCTGGACGGTCTGCACCTACTCCGTGCTGTTCTACCTGCCGTCCTACTCCACCCGGGTGCTCGGTCTGCCCAGTGGGCTGGGCTTCACCGCCGGCGTACTCGGTGGCCTGGTATTGCTGGTGGCGACGCCGCTGGTAGGGCGCCTGGCCGATCGCCAGGGCAAGCGACCCTGGCTGCTGGGGTCGGCCATCGCCATCTTCTGCCTCGCCTGGCCGTTGTTCTGGATGCTCAATCGCTGGCCGGGCCTGGCTTCCCTGCTGGTGTTCCAGGCCGTGCTGGGACTGCTGATCTCCGGCTATCTGGGCGGTCTGCTGGCGGCCTTCGGCGAGTTGTTGCCGACCCGGGTGCTCTCCACCGGACTGTCGGTGGCCTACAACTTCGCCGTGACCCTGTTCGGCGGCTTCGCCACCTTTACCGTGACCTGGCTGATCGCCGCCACCGGCAGCCCGCTGGCGCCGGCCTTCTACATCATGTTCGCCGCGGCCATCAGTGCCGTGGGCGCGGCGCTGTTTCGCGACGCCGCCAGCGAGCAACCTTCGGGAGAATCCGCATGACTCAAAGCACCTCTCTACTGCTGCGCAACGGCAAGCTGCTGGATCTGGCGAGCGGCATTCTGATCACCGGCAAGGAAGTCCTGGTGGAGGGTGAGCGCATTACCGCCGTGCGCGACCAGAGCGCTGCGCCGCCGGCAGGCGTCACCGTCATCGATCTGGGCGGCCGCACCCTGATGCCCGGCCTCATCGATTGCCATGTGCATGTTCTGGCCTCCAGCGCCAACCTGGGTTTCAACGCCCTGCAGCCGAACGCCATCATCATGTACCGCGCCCTGCCGATCCTGGGCGCCATGCTCGAGCGCGGCTTCACCACCGTCCGCGATGCCGGCGGCGCGGACTGGGCGCTGGCGCGCTCCATCGCCCTGGGACTGGTGCCGGGCCCGCGGATCTTCGCCTCCGGCAAGGCGCTGTCGCAGACCGGCGGCCATGGCGACATGCGGGCGCGTGGGGAGCTGCTGCTGAACGAGCCGTGCAGTTGCTGCTTCCGCGCCGGTGCCATCGCCCGGGTGGTGGACGGGGTGGACAACGTGCGCAAGGCGGTGCGCGAGGAACTGCAGCAGGGCGCCAGCCAGATCAAGATCATGGCCTCCGGCGGGGTGTCCTCGCCCACCGATCCCATCGCCAATACCCAGTACAGCGAAGCCGAGATCCGCGCCATCGTCGAGGAAGCCGAAGCGGCCAATACCTATGTGATGGCCCATGCCTATACCGCCCGCGCCATTCGCCGCGCCGTGGCGTGCGGGGTGCGCACCATAGAGCACGGCAATCTGGTCGACCGGGAGACGGCGCAGCTGATGCGCGAGCGGGGCGCCTTCGCCGTGCCCACCCAGGTGACCTACGAGATGCTCGCCGAGCACGGCGCCCGCTATGGGCTGCCAGCGGATTCCGTGGCCAAGATCGAAGACGTCCGCCTGGCCGGCCGTCGCGCCCTGGAATTTTTCGCCGAGGCGGGCGTACCCATGGGCTACGGCTCCGACCTGCTGGGCGAGATGCACGAATACCAGACCCAGGAACTGCGCATCCGCGCCGAGGTGCTGGGCAATCTGGAAGCCTTGCGCAGCGCCACCAGCGTCGCGGCGCGCATCCTCGAACGGGAGGGCGAGCTGGGTTGCATCGCGGCTGGCGCCCTGGCGGATCTGCTGGTCGTGGATGGCGATCCCTTGACCGATATTTCCTGCCTGGTGGGGCAGGGCGAGCGGTTGGACGTCATCCTGCAGGGCGGCCGTCTGGTAAAGAATCGCCTCGGGTGAAGGGAGACTTGCCGGCCTGGCGTGGTCCCCTGTAGCAGTCAATGACCATGGAGAATTCGTGATGCCCCTCGCCGCAACCGAACTCGGCAGTCACTACCAGGCCTACCTCGACTGCCTCAACCGCCAGGCCTGGACGGAGCTGGGCCGTTATGTCGACGAAGCCGTCGAGCACAACGGCCGGCCCCTGGGATTGGCGGGCTACCAGGCCATGCTGGAAGGCGATCATGCCGCCATTCCCGATCTGCACTTCGCGGCGCGCTTGCTGGTCGTGGAAGCGCCCTGGCTGGCCGCGCAACTGGACTTCGACTGCACGCCACGGGGCGAGCTGTTCGGGCTGGCAGTGAACGGACGGCGGGTGCGTTTCAGCGAGCACGTCTTCTATCGCTTCGAGAACGGGCGAATCCGGGAGGTGCGCTCGGTGATCGACACCGCCGCCATCGCTGCCCAGCTGGCCGAGGGCTAACCCGCTCGGGTCTGGCGCTGGCGATAGCCCAGGGGGCTCAAGCCCGTCCACTTGCGAAAGGCGCGCTGGAAGGAGCGGGGATCGGCGAAACCCAGACGCAGGGCCAGCTCCTCCAGGGGCAGAGCGCCTTGATCCAGCTGGCGGCAGGCCAGGCGGCAGCGACGTTCGTCCTTGAGGCGCTGGTAGGTCTGGCCGCTCGCCGCCAACTGGCGTCTCAGGGTCGCAGCCGAAAGACCCAGGGTCGCGGCCAGGCTGACGGCGTCCGGCCAGTCTTCCGGGGCACGACTGCGCAGCAGGGCGCGGATGCGGGCGATCAGACTGGCGTCGTCGCGATAGTGCACCAGCAGATTGCCCGGTGCGGCGGCGATGAAGCGACGCGCATCCGCGGCACTGCGGCGGATCGGCAGGCCCAATACGGCGGCGTCCAGCAGCAGGCAGTCTTCGCCGTGGGCGAAGCTGAGGTGGGTGCCGAAGCGCTGGCGATAGTCGGCCAGCAGTTCCGCCGGCGGCTCCTGGGCGGTCAGGCGAATCTCCGCCAGTGGCAAGCGGCGGCCTACCAGCCAGCAGGCCAGGCCGTGCAGGATCAGCCAGAGGGTAAAGACGGCAAAGCTACCCGGCAGGCTGCCGGGGGCCAGCCGCAGGGTCGCCTGCTCGCCATTGCGCTGCAGGCGCAGATCGACGCCCAAGGTCAGGCGCAGGAAGTCGGCGCTCTGCCGCAGGGCGTCGCCCAGGGTCGGTTGCAGGCGGGTGCTCTGGCAGAGAAAGGCAAAGCTGCCGGCCGGGAGCGGGCGTGGGCCAAGGGCGAAGAACTCGTCATCGAAACGCCGCGCCAGGCGATACCACAGCTGGCCGAACAGCGGCGCCGAGAGGCGCTCGCGGTCGAGCAGCAGGTCGGCTGGCTGCACGCCTTCGGTAGCGAGCAGGGCCTCCGGTGCCTGACCACTGCGCCGGCACAGCCCGGCCAGGGCCTCGTCGAGGATGCCCGGCGCCAGGCTGTCGCGCGGCAGGCCGGTCACAGATGCAGGGCCCGGCCCAGCGCCCGCAGCGCCGCTTCCTGCACCGCTTCGCCCAGGGTGGGATGGGGGTGCAGGGTGGCGGCGACGTCTTCCAGTTGCATGCCCATTTCCAGGCTGTGGGAAAAGGCCGTGGCCAGTTCCGCCACCTGCTGCCCGGTGGCCTGCCAGCCAAGGATGCGATGGTCGTCCGCACGAGCCACCACCCGCACGAAGCCTTCCGGCGCCTCCAGGGTGAGGGCACGGCCATTGGCGGCGAAGGGGAAGCTGGCGACCTTGGTCTCCAGCCCCTGGGCCTTGGCCTGCTCGGGGGTCAGGCCGACCACCACGATCTCCGGATCGGTGTAGCAGACCGCCGGGATGGCGACCGGCGCGAAGCGCCGCCGCTTGCCGGCGATCAGCTCGGCCACCACCTCGCCCTGGGCCATGGCGCGATGGGCCAGCAGGGGTTCGCCGGTGAGATCACCGATAGCCCAGACGTCGGTCATGCTGGTACGGCAGCCGTCGTCGACGCGGATATAGCGGCCGTCGTAGTCCAGCGGCAGGCGCTCCAGGCCTTCGGTGCGGGGCCGGCGACCGGCCGCCACCAGGATGCGCTGGGCCGGCAGGACCTGCTCCTCGCCGTCACCGCGGGTCATCCGCAGGCCAGCGCCGTCCGCGGCCAGACCGGCGACGGTGCAGCCCAGGTGCAGCTCGATGCCCAGCCGTTCCAGGCGGTGGCGCAGCGGGGCGGTAAGTTCGGTGTCGTAGCCGGGCAGCAGCCGCGACTGAGCCTCCACCACCGCGACCCGGGCGCCCAGCTTGCGATAGGCGATGCCCAGCTCCAGGCCGATATAGCCGGCGCCCACCACCACCAGATCCTCGGGAATCTCTGTAGGCGACAAGGCCTCGGTGGCCGAGATCACCGGGCCACCGAAGGGCAGGCTGGGCAATTCCACCGAGGTGGAGCCCATGGCCAGCACCAGGTGTTCGGTACGGATGCGCAGCCGTTCGCCACCGGCGCGCTGCACCTCCACGGTCTTGCCGTCGAGGATCTCGGCCCAGCCCTCGACCACCGTCACCCCCTGCTTCTTGAGCAGGGCGGCGACGCCGGTGGTGAGGCGATCGACGATGCCGTTCTTCCAGGCCACGGCCTGGCCGAGGTCCAGTTCCGGGCGGCCATGGCGGATACCAAGGGCGCCCTGGTCGGCGCGACCGCAGGCGCGATGGAATTCCTCGGCGACATGGATCATCGCCTTGGAGGGGATGCAGCCGACGTTGAGGCAGGTACCGCCAAGGGCGGCGCCCTCCACCAGGGTGGTGGCGATGCCCAGCTGAGCGGCGCGCAGGGCGGCGACATAACCGCCGGGGCCGCCGCCGATGATGAGGAGTCGGGTGTCCATGGCTACTCCAGGAAGAGGGTGGCGGGTTGTTCGAGCAGCTGGCGCACGGCCTGGATGAAGCTGGCGGCGTCCTGGCCATCGATCAGCCGGTGGTCGAAGGAAGCGGAGAGATTCATCAGCTTGCGCGGTACCACCAGCCCATGGCGGAAGGCCGGGCGCTCGACGATGCGATTGACGCCGATGATGGCCACCTCGGGATGGTTGATGATGGGCGTGGAGGCGATGCCCCCCAGCGGACCCAGGCTGCTGATGGTCAGGGTCGAGCCGGAGAGTTCGTCGCGACCGGCCTTGCCGCCGCGCACCGCGGTGGCCAGCCGCGCCACCTCCTGGGCGCAGCCCCAGAGATCCAGCGCCTCGGCGTGGCGGACCACCGGCACCGCGAGCCCCTGTTCGCCCTGGGTGGCGATGCCCAGGTGCACCGCGCCATAGCGCGTCACTGTGCTGCTCTCTTCGTCGAAGCGCGCATTCATCTGCGGAAAGTCCCGCACCGCCACCACCAGGGCGCGCGCCAGGAAGGGCAGCAGGGTGAGGTGGGCACGACGACCCTGCCAGCGCTGATTGAGGGTGGCGCGCAGGGCTTCCAGCTCGGTGACATCCACCTCTTCCACATAGGTGAAGTGGGGGATATGCCGTTTGGCGGCCTGCATCTTCTCAGCGATCTTGCGTCTCAGGCCGATCAGCGGGATGCGCTCCTCGCCACTGCGTTTCGCCAGGCCACCGCCGCCGGTGGCGGGCGGCAAGCCGGCGTCGCGTTGCTGCACATAGGCCTCCAGATCGCCATGCAGGATGCGCCCGCCGTGACCGCTGCCGGTGACGAAGCGGAGTTCGATGCCCAGGTCCCAGGCGTGCTGGCGCACCGCGGGAGATGCCAGCGGCGGACTGCCGGGGGCCGGGCGGGAAGCTGGTCGGTCGTCGTCGCGCGGGACCTCCGCCTCCGCGCGACGCGGGGCTGGGGCCGCCGCGGGCGTGGGCGCTTCCGCCTTCGGTGCTGACGCCGGCGCGGCTGCCACCGGCGCGGGGCGACTGGTCTCGCGCAGATTGCCGTCGCCGGCCACCTCCAGGCGGATCAGCTCGGCGCCCACCGCCAGCACCTGACCGGGCTCGCCGCCCAAGGCGACCACCCGGCCCACCACCGGCGAGGGGATCTCCACCATGGCCTTGTCGGTCATGACGTCGGCCAGGGTCTGGTCTTCGCCGACCTCGTCGCCCACCGCCACGTACCACTTGACCAGTTCCACCTCGGCGATGCCTTCGCCGATGTCGGGCATCTTGATGACATGGGTACCCATCTCAGACCTCCATCACGCGCTTGAGCGCGGCGCCGACCCGGGACGGACCCGGGAAGTAGTCCCATTCCTGGGCGTGGGGATAGGGGGTATCCCAGCCGGTCACCCGCTCGATGGGCGCCTCCAGGCGATGGAAGCAGTGCTCCTGCATGAGGGACACCAGCTCGGCGCCATAGCCGCAGGTGCGGGTGGCTTCGTGGACCACCACGCAGCGGCCGGTCTTGTTCACCGAATCGGTGAGGGTCTGCAGGTCCAGCGGCCAAAGGCTGCGAATGTCGATCACCTCGGCGTCGATGCCGGTCTCGGCGGCCGCCGCCAGGGCGACCCAGACGGTGGTGCCATAGGTCAGCACCGTGACCTGCTTGCCGGGACGGACCACCGCGGCGCGTTCCAGCTCGACCCGGTAGTAGCCGTCCGGCACGGCGCTGGCCGGATGGCCGGACCAGGGCGTCACCGGGCGGTCGTGATGGCCGTCGAAGGGGCCGTTGTAGAGGCGCTTGGGTTCGAGAAAGATCACCGGATCGTCGCTCTCGATGGAGGCGATCAGCAGGCCCTTGGCGTCATAGGGATTGGAGGGCATCACGGTGCGCAGCCCGCAGACCTGGGTGAACATGGCCTCGGGACTCTGGCTGTGAGTCTGGCCGCCATAGATGCCGCCACCGCAGGGCATGCGGAACACCAGCGGCGAGGTGAACTGGCCCACCGAGCGATAGCGCAGGCGCGCCGCCTCGGAGACGATCTGGTCGATGGCCGGGTACACGTAGTCGGCGAACTGGATTTCCGCCACCGGCCGCAGGCCGTAGGCGCCCATGCCCACCGCGGCGCCGGCGATACCGTTCTCCGAGATGGGCGCGTCGAATACCCGCGAGGCGCCATATTTGGCCTGCAGGCCCTCGGTGCAGCGAAAGACGCCGCCGAAATAGCCGACGTCCTCGCCGAACACCACCACATTGCTGTCGCGTTCGAGCATCACGTCCATGGCCGAGCGGATGGCCTGGATCATGGTCAGGGTGCTGCGGCTGCCGGCCTGGGTCGGCAGGTCGGTTTCCTGTTGTACGGTCATGGCGTCACTTCCCGAGCTGTTGGCGTTGGCGGCGCAGGTGCGGCGGCAGGTCCTGGTAGACCTCCTCGAACATGTCGGCGGCGCTAGGGGCGAGATCGCTGGCAAAGGTGCCGTGGGCTTCGGCGGCCTTCTGGGCAGCGGCCACCTCGGCTTCCAGCTCGGCGCTCAGCGCCTGGTGCCGTTCCTCCGACCAGAGGCCACGACCGATCAGGTGCGCCTTGAGCCGGTCGATGGGATCGCCCAGGGGGAAGTGCGTCCAGTCATCGGCGGGACGGTATTTGGACGGATCGTCCGAGGTGGAGTGGGGGCCGGCGCGATAGGTCACCCACTCGATCAGGGTCGGCCCCAGGTTGCGCCGGGCGCGTTCGGCGGCCCAGCGCGAGGCGGCCAGCACGGCGAGGAAGTCATTGCCATCCACCCGCAGGGCGGCGATGCCGTAGCCCAGGCCACGGGTAGCCAGGGTGATGCCCTCGCCGCCGGCGATGGCCTGGAAGGTGGAAATGGCCCACTGGTTGTTGACTATGTTGAGGATCACCGGCGCCCGGTAGACGTGGGCGAAGGTGAGGGCGGCGTGGAAGTCGCCTTCGGCGGTGGCGCCGTCGCCGATCCAGCCGGCGGCGATGCGGGTGTCACCCTTGATCGCCGAGGCCATGGCCCAGCCCACCGCCTGGATGTACTGGGTGCCCAGGTTGCCGGAGATGGAAAAGAAGCCGAGGTCGCGGTAGGAGTACATCACCGGCAATTGCCGCCCCTTGAGCGGATCCCGGGCGTTGGACAGCAGCTGGCAGATCATCTCGTCCAGCGGCGCCTCGCGGGCGATGAGGATGCCCTGCTGGCGATAGGTGGGGAAATGCATGTCGTCCGGGCGCAAGGCCAGGGTCTGGCCGACGGCGATGGCTTCCTCGCCCAGGCACTGCATATAGAAGGACAGCTTCTTCTGCCGCTGGGCCTTGAGCATCCGCGCATCGAACAGCCGCGTCTTGAGCATGGCCCTGAGGCCCTGCAGCAGCAATTCGGGCGCTTCTTCGGTGGCCCAGGGCCCGACGGCGCGACCCTCTTCGTCGAGGATGCGGATCAGCTGGGTCGCCAGCTCGCGGGTATCAACCGGTGCCACGTCGATGGGCGGCTTTTCCGCACGGCCGGCGGGGCAGAGTTGCAGGTAGCTGAAGTCGGTGGGACGTCCCGGTCGGCCGCTAGGTTCGGGAACGTGCAAGCGCAGGGGTGGGTAGTCGCTCATGGCCGCCCCTCCTGGTGGAAGAGGGTGCGGGTGGGTCGCAGGACGGGTTGGCCGTCCGGATGCGATGCAGGGTGCCACATGGTGGAGGCCTCGGCATTCTTGTTATTGGTCGCCTGAGTATAGGCCGGCATGGCTAGCCGTTTTGCCGCAATTTCGGGGTGGGCAGTCCGGCCTTTTGGTGCTATTGAACTTCGTACAAGAACAACAGTAGAGGTTTTGCACCATGGCTGGTCTGGACCGTATCGACTTGCGCATCCTCAACGCCCTGTCCGCCGATGGCCGCCTGAGCTGGCGCGATCTGGCGCAGAAGATCGGGCTGTCGCTGACCCCGACGCTACGGCGGGTCAAGCGACTGGAGGAGGAGCGTTACATCCAGGGCTATCACGCCCAGCTCGATGAAACCCGGCTGGCCGGCAGTGTCAGCGTCTTCGTGTCGGTGCGCCTGGAAAAGCAGTCCACCGACTACCTGCGCGCCTTCGAGCGGGAGATCGTCAAGGCGCCCCAGGTGATGAGCTGTTTCCAGATGACCGGGGATGCGGACTACGTATTGCGGGTGGTGGTGCAGGATCTCGCAGCCTACCAGCACTTTCTCGCCGAGACCCTGACCTGCATTCCCGGGGTGGCCAGCGTGACCTCTGCCTTTTCGCTCAAGGCCGTGCTGTTGCGACCGGCGCCGCCGCTATGAGGCGCGTGCAACGACTAGCGGATACCGAGGGAAGTGCGGACCTGCTGCGCCTGGGTTGCGCAATAGGCGCGGTCGCGCAGGCGGGCGGTATCCAGCATCAGGGTCAGGCGACGTTCGCTGGCGGGACGACAGACTTGCACCGGCAGACCGCCATCCGGGGTCAGGGGGCCGAACAGGCAGTCGATGTTGGGCAGCTGGGCGACGAACTGGTGGGTGAGGGCAAGCATTGTTGTTGTCCGAAGTACCGAGGTGGCGATGTGACACCATTCACATCGCCAGGGTTCCTCGATCTTCAGGCACTGGGCGTAACAGAATAGGCGACGCCATTCACGGCATCGATCAATTGACCGATCGACCAGGGCTTGGGCAGGAAGCGCACCTTGCACTTGATGCTGGCGGTAGACGGCGTTTCGTAGCCGGACATGACAATAATGGGCATATCTGCCCAGCGTTGGCACACCAGATTGGCCAGTTGAGCGCCATCCATGGAGCCGGGCATGCGGATGTCCGTCAACAGGATGTCGATATTGGCGTCCTCTTTCTCCAACAGTGACAAGGCAGCATCGGCGGAGTCAGCGGCGATGATATTGAAGCCTTCGGGTTCGAGGATCTCGGTAACGAAATCCGCGACCAGTGGCTCGTCGTCCACCACCAGGATGGTGGGTCGGAAGACAGGGGTTCCCGGCTGTTCTGCGCGCATGACTGGACCTTATATACAAGACGTTGCTGAGCCTTGGATAGCGGCGATCCGGGAAAATTCCCCAGGCCATGTGCCACTGAATTTGGCGTCAGATTTCTGTCTTCCTGCCGTGATTATTTTGTCGCGTGCAGCTTTCGCACGCTGCGACGCCATGCCACGCATATTTGGTTACGTTTCCTGCAAAGGCTCTAGAGCGGTGCTTTGCGACACCCTGCGGTCGTGCATGACCACCGCCGCGGTGAAAGGTTTCAGCGACCTGGCATATGACTTGTATTGGGTAAGGCAACTGCAGGACGCAGAGTGCTTTTCTTGTCACGTCCCAGTGGCCTTACCTAAACCCAGGCTTTGCTCGTACACAAAGGACATCGACGCCACGCCTCCCAAAGCAGTATCTGTCCATGACGCCTATCCGCTCCCTCGCTACCGCCCTTCGTCGTCCGCTCGCCGCGGCCGCTACCGTTCTCGCGCTGTCCGCTGGCGTTGCCCAGGCCGAGCCTGTCAGCCTGGTCGGTCTGAATCTGTCGGGTGCGGGCTTCGCGCCCCAGGTGCTGCCCGGCATCAATGGCACCAACTACATCTTCCCGGTGGAGGCCTACTTCCAGCAGTGGAGCGCGCGGGGCGTCAAACTGATCCGTTTCCCCATCATCTGGGAGCGCCTGCAACCCAAGCTGGGCGGCCCACTGGACAGTGCCTACGTCGCCCTGGTGAACCAGACCTTCGGCTATGCGCAAAAGCACGGCATCAAGATCATCCTCGACCTGCACAACTATGCCCGCTATCGCGGTCAGGTGATCGGCACCAGCGGCGTCCCCTACGCCCGCTATCAGGAGATCATGACCCACATTGCGCGGCAGTGGAGCGGCCAGTCCTCGCTGTACGCCTACGACATCATGAACGAGCCCCACGATGCCATGGCCTACTGGCCGACCGCGGCCCAGTACGGCATCAATGGCGTGCGCGCGGTGGACAGCACCCGTCCGGTCATCGTCGAAGGCAACGGCTGGTCGAGCGCCACCCGCTGGGCCGAGTTCAACGATGCCCTGCTGGGGCTGAAGGATCCGGCCAACAACATCATCTTCTCGGCGCATTCCTACTTCGACGAGAACGCTGGCGGCAGCTACGACAAGACCGACGTCAACAAGCTCGACGCCAACTATGGCGTGACCCGGGTGAAGCCCTTCGTCGACTGGCTGAAGAAGAACGGCAAGCGCGGCTATATCGGTGAATTCGGCGTACCGGACAACAATCCGCGCTGGAACCTGCTGATGGACAACATGCTGGCCTACCTCAAGCAGAACTGCATCCCGGCCTCCTACTGGGCCGCGGGTCCGGGCTGGGGCAGCTACTTCATGTCGGTGGAGCCGATCAATGGCCAGGAGCGGCCGCAGTGGCCGACCCTGCGCAAGTACTTGGACGACAGCAGCTGCACCGCCATTGGCCCGGTCGCCAGCGGCAGCACCACCCCGGCCAACGGTGGTGGCACGGCCGGCAACAGCGGTTCGGCTGGCGGTAGCGCCGGCGCCGTGGGCAATTCCGGCAGCGGCAGCAGCGCCGGCAACACCGGAAACGCAGGCAGTAATGCAGGCGTTCAGGTGCCGCCGAGCAATGGCGCGACCGCAGGCACGGTTACCTCGGTGATCAACGACTTCACCAACTCGGACTGGCACAAGGGGGTGTTCCTCAAGAAGGCCGCCGTCTCGGTACCCGGGACCGCGGTGAATCGCGCCGCCTTCAAGGCCGGTGCCTACCTGACCACCGCGGATGGCCAGGTGCGGCGGATCTCCTCGGTGCAGGCCGGCAACAGCCTGGGGGTCTTCACCGAAGGCACGCCCTTCAACGGCAACGCCGTGGGCTATCCCAAGACCGTGACCGTGTCGCCCACCGGGGTGACCAGCGCCGCCAGCGTCAGCAGCGCCATCAACGACTTCACCAATGCCGACTGGAATCGCGGCGTCTACCGTCGCGCCGCGGCCATCTCCATCCCGGCCACCGCGGCCAATCGCTCGGCCTTCAAGCTGGGTGGCTCGGTGCGCCTGGTCAATGGCCAGATCCTCAAGATCAGCTATGTGCAGGATGGCGCCAACAACCTGGGGGTGTTCTTCGACGCCAGCCGCCTGGATGCCAGCGTCGGCTACCCCAACACCCTGGTGTCCTTCAGCCGCTGATCCCCGGGGTCGGGCAAGAAAAAACCCGGTGGCCAAAGGTCACCGGGTTTTTTATTGCCTGCTCAGAGATGGATGAAGGTGGTGACCTCACCCGGCTGCACGCGGCATTCGTCGACGGCATGGATCACCCCGGTGGTCAGGGCCGCTTCCGGACTCAGCAGCCGGGCGTTGGCCTTGAGGCAGCTGTGGATGTCCAGGGCCTCGGCGGCACCGGCGGTGCGCTCGGCGACGATGCGGGCATAGAGATCCAGGTCGTAGTCCAGGCACATGGCGTATTCGGCCATGCGCGCATGGTCCACCGAGTTGTTCAGATTCCAGTAGAAGGAGTGGTAGAGGAATTTGCTGTGACGACTGGCGGTGCGGTGTTCGCCGGCCAGGAAGAGGATGTTGCCCATGGACTCGACGGTGCCCAGGTTGTGGGTATGCACCGGCAGCGGCAGGGACAGCAGGAAGTTGTACATCGTGAAGCCGTAGCTGCAATCGCCGCCCATGGTGGCGATCTTGAGCAGGATGCGCGAGGCGTCCTGCTGCACGGCCTGGGAGCACTGGGCGATCAGCTGGCCGCAGCTGGTGGAATTGATGGGACCGGTGAAATGGATGACATGGGTGCTCATGGGGCCTACCGACGCGCCGGGGAGCCCGACAGAGGGCAGGGCTCTATGTCTTCTGCTTCGGCGATTTTCGGGTGGGCTTGAGCCCTGGCGTCGGCTGGCCGACGAAGCGCGTCCCGAGCGGATGGGCTGTGCCCGGGTAGAGGCGCGGTCTCAGCGCAGCAGCAGCATCGGTACTTCGGTCTTGTGCAGCAGCTGGGTGGTGCGACTGCCGCGCAGGAAGCGCCAGACCGAGGAGTGACTGTAGGCGCCCATGATCAGCAGGTCGGCCCGGCGTTCGTCGAGGTGGCGGGGGACGATGCGCTCCACGTCGCCATGGGCCACGGTGGTATCGACCCGGCAACCGGCGCTGCGCAGCAGCAGGGCAAGGTCATCCAGGCGCTTGCGCAGGATCGGATCGTCTTCGCCGACGCGCAGCAGGGTGCCGCTCATGCCGGCCAGCAGCGGACTGCGCGCCAGCGCCAGGATGCCCTGGTGGGTGGCTTCCCGGCCGTCGTAGGCGATGGTGAATTGCCGCGGCGGCTTGAACGGCCCGGAGCAGATCAGGATCGGCCGGTGCACGGCGCGGACCACGGCCTCCAGCTGGCTGCCGATGCCGCTGTCCCCGGAGCGCTCGCCGCGCTTGCCGATCACCAGCAGGCGGGTGTCGGCTTCCAGGGTCTTGAGGGTATCCACCAGCCCCTCGGGGCGGCGCAGGATCTGCGGCGCCGAGGTTAGGCCCTGCTGCAGCAGGCGTTGGCGGGCATTGAGCAGCAGCGCCTTGGCCATGCCGGCGCCGACGTCATCGTCCAGATAGACCGGGGCGCCGTTGGCGACCTTCTTGCCGCTGCTGGCCGACTCCTGCACGTGCAGCAGGGTGACGGGCGCGTCCAGTCGTCGCGACAACCAGGCGGTGTGGTCGCAGACGCTTTCGGCGTGGGGAGATCCATCGATGCAGGCGAGCAGGGAGGCCATAACGGTATTCCTTGGCAAGACCGGGACCAGACACGATCCCTGTCAGGAGCGTAGCACCCGCCCAGTGCTGTCCAGATGACGCCTGGGTGTCATCTTCGGCTTTTGCTGGGCAGGTCACGGCCGTCATCCCGGACGCCCTCACATTTCGTAGCGATCGAGTTCCCGGGTGATCAGCAGGCGCTGGATTTCACTGGAGCCTTCGTAGATCTGGGTGATGCGGATGTCGCGGTAGTACTGCTCCACCGGGTAGTCCTCCAGGTAGCCGTAGCCGCCATGGATCTGGATGGCCTTGGAGCACACCCATTCGCCCGTCTCGGTGGCGAACAGCTTGGCCTGGGAGGCTTCGCTCAGGCAGGGCTGGCCCGCCGTGCGCAGCCGCGCCGCATGCAGGATCAGCAGCCGCGCGGCATTGAGGCGCGTATGCATGTCCGCCAGCATGTTGGCGATGCTCTGGTGCTGGATGATCGCCTTGTCGAACTGGATGCGCTCGCGGGCATAGCCGAGCGCCGCTTCGAAGGCCGCGCGGGCGATCCCCAGCGCCTGGGCGGCGATGCCGATGCGGCCGCCTTCCAGGTTGGACAGGGCGATGGCCAGCCCCTTGCCGCGCTCGCCCAGCAGGTTGGCCGCCGGGATGCGGCAGTTGTCCAGGGTGACCGCGCAGGTGTCGGAGGCGCGCAGGCCCATCTTGTGCTCGGTGCGCTCGACGCGAAAGCCGGGGGTGTCGGTAGGCACCAGAAAGGCCGACAGGCCCTTCTTGCCCAGCTCCGGATCGGTCACCGCGAAGACGATGGCCAGGCCCGCGCGGCGACCGTTGCTGACGAATTGCTTGCTGCCATTGAGCACCCAGCTGTCGCCGTCGAGTACCGCCCGGGTGCGCAGGTTGTGCGCCTCGGAGCCGGCCTGGGGTTCGGTCAGGCAGAAGCAGCCGATGACCTTGCCGGCGGCCAGGTCGGGCAGCCAGCGATCCTGCTGTGCGGCACTGCCGTAGCGCAGCAGCGGGCCACAGCCCACCGAACTGTGGATGCTCATCAGGGCGCCGAGGCTGCCGTCGCCGGCGGAGATCTCTTCCACCGCCAGGGCATAGGCGACGTAATCCAGGTACGTGCCGCCCCATTGCTCGGGCACCACCATGCCCAGCAGGCCCAGTTCACCCAGCTGGGCGACCACGGCGTCGTCGATCCACTCGGCCTTTTCCCAGGCGCGGGCGTGGGGCGCGACCTCGCGGCGGGCGAAGTCACGTGCCAGGTCGCGGATCATGCGTTGTTCTTCGGTGAGTTCGATGTCGTGCATGGGGGCCTCCCTCAGGAATGGCGAAAATCGGCGAAAAAGGCAGCGACGCGGCGTGGATCCAGGTCCTGCCAGCGGGCCGGATTCCAGTGCGGCGTGCGGTCCTTGTCCACCAGCATGGCGCGCACCCCCTCTACGATCTCGCCCTTTTCGAACCAGCGGCGATCCAGGTGCAGCTCCAGGGCGAAGCACTGTTCCAGCGACAGCCCGCCGCCCTGGCGCAGCAACTCCAGGGCGGTGGCGACCGCCAGCGGCGAACGGGCGTCCAGGGTGGCGAGAGTCTCCTGCGCCCAGTCGCGATAGGCGGGGCGCTGCTCCGCCTCCAGGCTGGCGCGCAGCTCCTCGACGGTGGCCGCCGCGAAGTGCTCGGCGATGGCCGGGCGCAGATCGGTCAGGCGCGCGGCTTCGGCCGGCGCCGCGGCAAATTCCTGCAGCAGGGCGGCCAGGTCGGTGGGGCCCTGGGCAGTGGCTGCCTCCAGGCGCTGCAGCAGGTCGGCGTTGGCCGCTTCGGGAATGAAGACATCGGCCAGGCCGGCGGCCAGGGCATCGGCCGGACCGATCTGCACGCCGGTCAGCCCCAGATAGAGACCCAGGTGGTCGGGCAAGCGCGGCAGGAAATGGCTGGCGCCGACGTCGGGGAAATAGCCAATGGCGGTTTCCGGCATGGCCATGCGGGTGCGCTCGCTGACGATCCGCAGCCGCGCCGCCTGGACCAGGCCCATGCCGCCGCCCAGCACCAGCCCCTGGGCCAGGGCCAGCACCGGCTTGGGATAGCGGTGCAGCGCCAGGTCGAGGGCGTATTCCTCGGTGAAGAAGGTCAGGTGCAGGTCGTCGCCGCGCTGGTAGCTGTCGTACAGCGCCCGGACATCGCCGCCGGCGCAGAAGGCCTTCGGCCCGTTGCCGCGGAGCACGATCACCCGCACGCCCGGGTCCTGCTCCCAGTCGCGCAGCGCCCCGTGCAGGGCGCGCACCATGTCCAGATCCAGGGCATTGAGCCCGGCCGGGCGATCGAGGGTCAGGTAGCCGACCCCGCCGCGTCTTTCCAGCAGTACCTTGGCGTCGCTCATGCACCGTCCTCGTCCAGGTAGTCCTGGATGATGGCCGAGAAATCCAGCCCGCCGCCACCCGCGCGGCTGAATCTCTGGTAGAGCTGTTGCGCCACTGCGCCGAGGACCACCGGCTGCTGCACGGCGCGCGCCGCCTCGGTGGCGAGGCCCAGGTCCTTGAGCATGAGGTCGGCGGCGAAGCCGCCCTGGTAGCCGCGCGAGGCCGGCGCCTGGGGCAGTACGTCCGGATAGGGGTTGTTGACCTCCGAACTCCAGCAGCGCCCGCTGCTGGTATTGATCACTCCGGCCAGGGTCTTGGCGTCCATGCCCAGGCGGGTGCCCAGGGCCATGGCCTCGGCCACCCCGATCATGGAGATGCCCAGCAGCAGGTTGTTGGCCACCTTGGCCACCTGGCCGTTGCCGCTGGCGCCGCAGTGCACCAGGTTGCGGCCCATGGCGGCCAATAGTGGCTGGGCGCGCTGGAAGCCGGCTTCGCTGCCGCCGACCATGAAGGTGAGGGTGCCCGCCGCGGCGCCGCCGGTGCCGCCGGAGACCGGTGCGTCCAGCAATTCCAGACCGCGCTCGGCGGCGGCGCTGGCCACCGCCCGGGCGCTGAGCGGATCGATGGTGGAGGAATCGATCAGCAGGGTGCCCGGCCGGGCCCGAGCGATCAGCCCGTCGTCGCCCAGATAAACCGTCTTCACATGGGCAGCCGCGGGCAGCATGGTGATGATCACTTCCGCGCCGCTCTCGGCAACGGCGGTGGGCGAGGCGGCGACCTCGGCGCCTTCGGCGCGCAGCGCTTCGAGGGCGGCGGTGGAAAGGTCATAGACGGTCAGCTGATGGCCGGCCTTGAGCAGGTTGCGGGCCATGGGCGCGCCCATGTTGCCCAGTCCCAGAAATCCCAGATGCATGCTGGCGTCTCCCTTACTTGAGGGTGATGGTGGTGTTGACGACCCCGGCGCTGCCGACGTCCTGCTCGTCGGGCCAGCGCGTGGTGATGGTCTTGGTCTGGGTATAGAAGAGCACCGCCTGCTTGCCATAGGGCCCCAGGTCGCCCAGCTTGGAGGCGCGCGAACCGCTGAAGGAGAACAGCGGCACCGGCACCGGGATGGGCACGTTGATGCCGACCTGGCCGACGTCGATGTCTTCCTGGAAGCGCCGCGCCGCGGCGCCGGAGCGGGTGAAAAGGGCGACGCCGTTGCCATTGGGGTTGGCGTTGATCAGGGCGATGGCCTCGTCGAGGGTGGCCGCGTGCATCACGCATAGCACCGGTCCGAACAGCTCTTCGCGATACAGGGTCATGTCGGTGGTCACCCCGGAGAACAGCGTCGGGCCGACGAAGTTGCCCTTCTCGTAGCGCTCGACCTGGATGTTGCGACCGTCCAGCTCCAGGGTCGCGCCTTCGCTCACGCCGCGCTCGATCAGGCCGCTGACCCGGTCCAGCGCCTGGCAGGAGATCAGCGGGCCGACGTCGGTGCCGTGCTCGTGACCCGCACCCACCTTGAGGCTGCGCGCCTTGGCCACCAGGTCCGGCACCCAGCTGTTGGCTTCGCCTACCAGCACCACCACCGAGACCGCCATGCAGCGCTGACCGGCCGCGCCGAAGGCGGCGCCCACCAGGTTGGCCAGCGTCTGCTCGCGGGGCGCGTCGGGCATCACCACCGCGTGATTCTTGGCTCCCATCATGCACTGGACGCGCTTGCCGGCTTCGCTGGCGCGGCGATAGACGTGGGTGCCCACGCGCGTGGAGCCGACAAAGGACAGCGCCTTGATGTCCGGATGATCGCAGAGGGCGTCCACCACCGCCGGTCCGCCATGGACCACGTTGAGCACCCCGGGCGGCACCCCGGCTTCCAGCGCCAATTCGGCCAGGCGCATGGTCACCAGCGGATCCTGCTCCGACGGCTTGAGGACAAAGGTGTTGCCGCAGGCAATGGCCATGGGAAACATCCACAGCGGAATCATCGCCGGGAAGTTGAAGGGGGTGATGCCGGCGCACACGCCCAGGGGTTGCAGCAGGGTGTAGGTGTCCACCCCGCTGGCGACATTGTTGGCCAGCTCGCCCAGCTGCAGGTTGCCGATGGCCGCGGCGTGCTCCACCACCTCCAGGCCGCGGAAGACATCGCCCTCGGCGTCGGCCAGGGTCTTGCCCTGTTCGGCGGTGAGCAGCGCGGCCAGTTCGCTCATGTGCTCGCGGATCAGCTGCTGATAGCGCAGGAAGATGCGCGCCCGGGCGCCGATGGGCGTCTTGCGCCAGGTGGCGAAGGCCGCCTTGGCACTGGCGACGGCGCGCTGCACCTCCTCGGCGGTGGCGAAGGGCACCCGCGCCAGCACCTCCTGGGTCGCAGGATTGATCACCTCGCGGCTTTCGCGGCTGGTGGAGGAGACGAACTGGCCGTCGATCAGCAGCGGCACGTCTTTGATGGCGGTCTGGGTCATGACAGGGATTCCTGAGCGGTGGCCGGGGTGGCCGGGGCAGGTTGGGCGGCGAAGTCTTCTTCGGCGTAGTCGTGGAGGTCGGCGCTGCCGCCGGCGCGGCGCTGGGCCTCGCCGAGGCGCAATTCGATGCGGCGGATCTTGCCGGACAGCGTCTTGGGCAATTCGCTGACGAATTGCAGGCGGCGTACCCGCTTGTAGGGCGACAGGCAGCCGCGGGCGAAGCCGAGCAGCTCCTGCGCGAGTTCAGGCGAAGGCGCGTGGCCGGCGGCCAGGATGACGAAGGCCTTGGGCACATTCAGGCGCAGGGGGTCGGGGCTGGGCACCACCGCCACCTCCATCACCGCCGGGTGCTCGATCAGGGCGCTCTCCAGTTCGAAGGGGCTGATGCGGTAGTCCGCCGACTTGAAGACGTCATCGGCGCGGCCGACGAAGGTGATGTAGCCCTCGACGTCACGCACCGCGGTATCGCCGGTGCGGTAATGGCCGTCGCGCATCACCTCGGCGGTCTTTTCCGGGCTGTCTTCGTAGCCCAGCATCAGCCCGGCCGGCCGTGGCTGCAGGGCCAGGGCCACCTCGCCGTCGTCGCCCGGCCGGCCATCGGCATCTAGTAGCGCGATGTGACACCCGGGCAGCGGGCGCCCCATGGAGCCCGGCTTGAGCGGCTGTCCGGGGGTGTTGCCCACCAAGGCGGTGGTTTCCGACTGGCCGAACCCATCTCTCAGGGTCAGCCCCCAGGCCGCCTGCAGACTGTCGATGATCTCGGGATTGAGCGGTTCGCCCGCGCCGACCAGCTCGCGGAGCTGCAGGCGCTCGCGATAGGCGGCGAGATCCTCCTGGATCAGCATCCGCCACACCGTGGGCGGCGCGCAGAGGCTGGTGACCGGATAGCGCGCCAGCACCTCCAGCAGCGCCTGGGGCTTGAAGCGCGGCACGTCATGGATGAACACGCAGGCGCCGGCGTTCCAGGGCGCGAAGACGCAACTCCAGGCATGCTTGGCCCAACCGGGGGACGAGATGTTGAGGTGCACATCGCCCGGTTGCAGACCGATCCAATACAGGGTGGACAGGTGCCCGACCGGATAGCTGCTGTGACTGTGCAGCACCAGCTTGGGCCGCGAGGTGGTCCCCGAGGTGAAGTAGAGCAGCAGCGGATCCGTGGCGAGGGTCGGGCCATCCGGCAGGAAGTCGCTGGCACAGGCGGCCGGCGCATAGGACTGCCAGCCGGGCACCGGCGCCCCGACGCAGATGCGGGTGAGGCCGGCATCCAGACTGGCGCAACGCTCCGTGTGCGCACTGCCCACCACCAGGTGGGCGATGCGCCCGCGCTGCACCCGATCCTGCAGATCGGCGTCGCTGAGCAGAGTGGTGGCGGGCACCACCACGGCGCCCAGCTTGAAGGCGCCAAGCAGCGTCTCCCACAGCGCCACCTCGTTGCCCAGCATCACCAGGATGCGTTCGCCGCGGCGCACACCCTGGGCGCGCAGGAAATTGGCGGTGCGATTCGACGCCTGGCGCAACTCGGCGAAGCTGTAGCGCTCTTCCCGGCCCTCGGCGTCGAGGCGCCACAGCGCCGGACCGGCATGCTCCTCGGCCAGGCGATCGAAATGGTCCAGCGCCCAGTTGAACTGTTCCAGTTGCGGCCAGCGGAAATCGCGGACGGCGGTGGCGTAGTCGGTGCGATGGCGCAGTAGGAAGTCCCGCGCTTCGCGAAAGGCGTCGCCGGCCGTCATGGGCGATACCCCGCGGCCTGCAGGGGCGGGAGGGAAGGGCAGCGTCCGGCCTGGCGCCGGGATGGGGCGTAAGGGTGGGTCATGGTGGCCTGCTCGTTATTGTTGTTGGCTAGCAGAGGTTCGCGCCATCACCGCTCGTGACGCGACCTGGTAAGCAGTATAGTTCCGGCAAAAGTCTCCTGGCTTCCGACAAAAACGCCCGACCGATATGCAAAAATCCAATAACCCGGCTGCGCGTCTCGACTGGGACGACCTCAGATTCTTTCTCGAAGTGGCGCGCACCCAGAAGGCCAGTGCGGCCGCCCGGCGGCTGGGGGTCGACTACACCACCGTGTCGCGGCGGATCGCCGCCCTGGAAAAAGCGCTGGGCGCGCTGCTGTTCGAGAAGTCGCGCAGCACCGGCTTCAGCCTCACCATGGAAGGCCAGCGCCTGCTGGTGCACGCGGAAACCCTGGAGAGCACCCTGCAGACCGCCTGCGAGCAGATCTCCGATACTCGGCTGGCGCCTTCCGGCCAGGTGCGCATCGGCGCCACCGAAGGCTTCGGCAGCTACTTCGTCGCGCCCCAGTTGAGCTTCTTCCAGGATCGCTACCCGGGCATCACCCTGGAGGTGCTGCCGGTGCCGCACTTCGTCAACCTGTCGCGCCGCGAAGCCGACATCGCCATCACCCTGGAGCGGCCCGAGCGGGGGCCCTATGTCTGCCGCAAGCTCTGCGATTACCGCCTGCGGCTCTATGCCGCCGCCGACTACCTGGCCAGCCATCCACCCATCGTGCAACTGGCCGATCTGCAGCGCCACAGATTCATCACCTATGTCGACGATCTCGCCTTCAGCCCCGAGCTGCTCTATCTGGAGCGGATCCTGCCCGAGGCCAGCAGCGGCCTGCGCAGCACCAGCGTGATCGCCCAGTACCGGGCGGCCCTGTGCGGGCACGCCCTGGCCATCCTGCCGTGCTTTGTCGCCGAGCCCGATCCGCGGCTGGTGGCGCTGCTGCCGGAGCAGATCCAGATCACCCGGCAATTCTGGCTCTATTACCGCGAAGACCTGCGTCGCCTGCGGCGCATCACCCTGGTGACCGACTACCTGCGCGCCTGCACCGACGCCAATCGCGACTTCCTGCTGGGTGAAACCCGCACGCCAGTGCTGGGCTGGCCGACGCCCTGAGGCCCGTCGCCGATCGGTGCGGCACCCCGGGACCCGGCTGGGGTCTCAGAGCTGTCGGTCGTCCGTCGACGGCCTCCAGTGAACAGATGGGAACGGCAATGGAACGATATCAGGCATTGAGTCAGGCGCTGAGCAAGGCGGCCGAGCGGGAAGAAGCCTATTGGCAGGGACTGGAGCGCCGCCTGCATGAATTGCCGGACTGCTTCACCCGCTACCTGGGCCTCACCCCGGCCGATCAGGTGGATGCCGGGCTGGGCCTGGAAAAGCGCGTGGATGGCAATATCGTGCGCGAACTGGAGGTCTATGCCCGCTATGACCTCACGGTGATCGTCGATGACCTCGCCGGCACGCCCCAGACCTTCGCCATCGGCCTGTCCTTCTTCTATACCAACGACCACTTCGTGCTCAAGGAGCGCGAGGGCGAATTCTCCGTCGCCCTCGAACCCCAGGACGATCCCGACCGCTTCTGGGCCGAAGGCTGCCGCGAGATCTACGACTCCCTGGCGCGCCGCATCCGCGGCAAGACCCTGCCGGCCATCGAGTAGCCCGTAGGCGCCTGCCGTTAGACCGGCGTGACCAGGCGTCCCTCGGCGAAATAGCGCTCCACGTTGGCCAGCACCAGGTCGGCCATGGCCTGGCGGGTCTCGTGGGTGCCGCTGCCGAGGTGCGGGGTGAGCACCACGTTGTCCAGCGCCAGCAGTGCCGCGGGCACCTCGGGCTCCTCGGCGAAGACATCCAGGCCGGCGCCACCCAGGCTGCCGGCCTGCAAGGCGGCCACCAGGGCGAGCTCGTCGACCACGCTGCCGCGGGCGATATTGATGAGATAGCCGTGCGGTCCCAGGGCGGCGAGGATCCGGGCGTCGACCAGCTTGTCGGTGGCCGGTCCGCCGGGCAGCGACAGGACGAGGAAATCCGCCGCCTCCGCCAAGTCTTCCAGCTCGGCGTGATAACGATAGGGGACGTCCGGCTGCGGTTGGCGTCCGTGATAGGCCACCTCCATGCCGAAAGCTTCTGCCCGCCGGGCGATGCTCTTGCCGATGTTGCCCAGGCCGACGATGCCGCAGGTCTTGCCGGCCAGGCGCGAGGTCAACGGAAACTTGCCCTGCCGCCAATCGCCGCGGCGCACGAAACGATCCGCGGCGCTGATGCCCCGTGCCACGTCGATCAGCAGGGCGAAGGCGGTATCGGCGACGCAGTCGTCCAGCACGCCAGGCGTGTTGCTCACCACCACGCCTAGATCCCGTGCCGCGGCGATGTCGATGCTGTCGTAGCCCACCCCGAAGCTGAACACCGCCTGCAGGCCGGGCAGGGCGCTCATCAACTCGCGTGTCGCACCGTGCACGCCGGAGGTGACCAGGGCCACCACGTCCCGCCCACGCGCGGCGAGCAGGGCGGCCTGATCGGGTGCTTCCCAGAGCCGCAGCACCTCATGGCGTGAATTCAGGGCGTCCTGCAGGGCAGGCAACAGCGGACCTACCTGCAGCAGCAGCGGACGTTCGTTCTGTTCAGGCATCTCTAGACTCCTTGAAGAGGCAGGGGCGGCGAATCCACCCCCGAAGGGGAGGACCTAGCCCAGCAGCTGCAGGCCGAGCTGGATCGCGACCCAGATCGCCAGCAGGGTGGCGAAGCCCAGCGCCAGGTTCTCGAACCAGTTGTTGCGGTACTTGTCGCCCAGCAGCGACTTCTGGTTGGACATGATCAGCAGCCCCAGGGAGATCACTGGCAGGCCGACGATGTTGAGGGCATTCACGCCGATGGTCAGGGTCACGAAGTCGGGCATGCCCGGCAGCGACCACACCAGCGGCGTCACCAGGATGAAGAGCAGGAACCACTTGTGCGCCGGGTCCTTGTGAAAGGTCTTGCCATAGCGTTCGCGGCGTTCCGGACGGATGTGCTGCAGGGCGTCGGTGATCAGCATGGGAAAGGCGGTGGTCTTGCCCACCACGCTGGCGAACAGGGTGGCGAAGACCCCGGTGAAGAAGATCAGCCAGCCGCCGGCGCCAAAGAACAGCTCCAGGGCCGCGCCCAGGTCACTCAGGGTGTTCACCTGCAACCCATTGGGTCTGAGGATCTCCACCCCGACCACCCAGATCGCCAGGTTGATGACGATGCCGACCACCACCGCGAAGAGCAGGTCGTTGCGCTGGATGCGCTTGTGTTCCGGGCCGGTCCAGCCCTTTTCCTTCATCACATAGGGATGCACGAAGTTGGCGATGGAGCCGGCCACGGCGCCGATCACCGACACGGCCACCAGCAGGGCGCCGTGCACGCCTTCGTCCGGCGGGATGCTGAAGCCGATGGTGCCGCGCAGGATGCCGCCCAAATCCGGACCCGACATCACCGCCAGGGTGATGAAGGCCAGCGTCATGACCGCCAGCAGCAGTTTCATCACGCCCTCGATCAGCGCGTAGAAATTGCGGCCCACCAGCAGCCAGACCGCGATCACCACCGCCGCCGAGCAGAGCAGCGGCTGGTCGAGGTGGAGCAGGGTGGCCAGGGCTTCGCCCGCGCCCTTGAGCATATAGGCATTGGTCAGGTGCCCCATGATCAGCGCATAGCCGAGCATGAACCAGGCGAACGCCGGGTGCAGCTGGGCATAGCCTTCCAGGATCGACATGCCGCGGTTATTGCACAGCTGGAAGCGGGCAATGATGTTGACGATGAGAAAGCGCAGCAGCAGGGACACCGCCAGCACCCACATCATGGCGTAGCCGTAGTTGGCGCCCGCCACCGAGGAGGTGATGAGGTCCCCGGCGCCCAGCCAGGACAGCACCGCGATGATGCCGGGGCCCAGCAGCTTCGCCAGGCGGCGCAGGCCGGAGCCTTGCGCCTTGTTCAGGGTTACGGATTTTTCGACGGAACCGGATCGCTCCATGGGGGCGGCTCTCCTAACGATTGTTGTTGTTGTGAATGGGCCGCAGGCGGCCTTTTCGTTAGCTTGCCCTCTGGGTTTAGCACTACATACGACGTCGTACAACGTTAAGCGGACGACAAAATGTTGCCTTCCTCGGGCTCGGCCGGGCTCGCTTCGGTGGCACCCGTACGCACCGCTGGATCAAGCCAGGTGACTTCGCCTGAGACTGTCTCTAGAATGGTCGCCCTTGATTCTGGGGGGTCGGAGTGCCGGCCTGTTCTTGTGCCACGAGGAATATCCATGCAAGTTTCCGTTGAAAACACCTCTGCTCTCGAGCGTCGCATGACCATTGGCGTGCCGGCCGAGCGTATTGAAACCGAAGTGAACAAGCGTCTGCAGCAGACTGCACGGCGTGCCAAGGTTCCCGGTTTCCGCCCGGGCAAGGTACCCATGAGCGTCATCCGCCAGCGCTACGAAGCCTCGGCTCGTCAGGAAGCCTTGGGTGATCTCATTCAGGAAACCTTCTACGAAGCCGTTGTCGAGCAGAAGCTCAACCCGGCCGGCGCACCCGCCGTCGAACCCAAGGTGTTCGAAAAGGGCAAGGACCTGGAATACGTCGCCACCTTCGAAGTCTTCCCCGAGTTCGAAGTGAAGGGCCTGGACGGCATCGAGATCGAGCGTCAGGACGCAAGCGTCGAAGACGCCGACATCGACAAGATGCTCGACGTGCTGCGCAAGCAGGGCACCCGCTACGAAGCCGTTGACCGCGCTGCCGCCAACGACGACCAGGTCACCATCGACTTCGTCGGCACCCAGGACGGCGAAGCCTTCGCTGGCGGTTCCGCCGAAGGCACCAAGCTGGTGCTGGGTTCGGGCCGCATGATCCCCGGTTTCGAAGACGGTCTGGTCGGCGCCAAGGCCGGTGACGAGCGCGTGCTCGACCTGACCTTCCCCGAGGACTACCAGAACCTGGATCTGGCCGGCAAGGCCGCCCAGTTCAAGGTCACCGTCAAGGAAGTGGCCGCGCCCGAGCTGCCCGAGCTGAACGAAGCCTTCTTCAAGCAGTTCGGTGTGGAAGAGACCACCGTCGAAGGTTTCCGCGCCGAAGTACGCAAAAACATGGAGCGCGAGCTGCGCCAGGCCCTCAAGACCAAGGTCAAGAACCAGGTCATGGACGGTCTGCTGGCTGCCAACCAGATCGACGTCCCGGCTGCCCTGATCAGCAACGAAGTGGATCGTCTGCGCGTCCAGGCCGTCCAGCAGTTCGGCGGCAACATCCAGCCCGAGCAGCTGCCGGCCGAGCTGTTCAGCGAGCAGGCCAAGCGCCGCGTGCTGCTGGGTCTGATCATCGCCGAGATGGTCAAGCAGTTCGAGCTCAAGCCCGATGACGCCCGCGTTCGCGAGCTGATCGAAGAGATGGCGGCGGCCTACCAGGAGCCCGAGCAGGTAGTGAAGTGGTACTACCAGAACGAGCAGCAGCTGAACGAAGTGCGTTCGGTTGTACTGGAAGAACAAGTCGTGGATACTGTCCTCAAGCAGGCAAAAGTCACCGACAAGCAGGTCTCCTACGAGGACGCGGTCAAACCGGCCGAGGCTCCGCAAGCAGCCTGATCTGCCTCCAGTTGCTAGTTCACCTAAGCCAGCCTCGTGCTGGCTTATGTGTTTTTGACAGGTCATCCAGATAGGGAGCTAGTGCAGGACATGTCCCGCAATTCATACATGCAATCCATGCCCGATATTCAAGCCGCTGGCGGTCTGGTACCCATGGTGGTGGAGCAATCCGCCCGGGGCGAGCGCGCTTACGACATCTACTCCCGGCTGCTCAAGGAGCGGGTCATCTTCCTGGTCGGCCAGGTCGAGGACTACATGGCCAACCTGGTCGTCGCCCAGCTGCTGTTCCTGGAAGCGGAGAATCCTGACAAGGACATCCACCTCTATATCAACAGCCCGGGTGGTTCGGTGACCGCCGGCATGTCGATCTACGACACCATGCAGTTCATCAAGCCCGACGTTTCCACCATCTGCATTGGCCAGGCCTGCAGCATGGGCGCCCTGCTGCTGGCAGGCGGCGCCGCCGAGAAGCGTTTCTGCCTGCCGCACTCGCGGATGATGATTCACCAGCCCCTGGGCGGTTTCCAGGGTCAGGCTTCGGACATCGAAATTCACGCCCGTGAAATTCTGACCATCCGCGAGCGTCTGAATAAGGTGCTGGCGCATCACACCGGTCAGCCGATGGACGTGATCGCCCGCGATACCGACCGTGACAACTTCATGAGTGGCCCCGAAGCCGTCGCCTACGGCCTGATCGACAAGGTCCTCGAGAAGCGCAACATCCCCGCCTGACCCCGCCTCGACCACCTGCCCAGGCGCCGGTCGTTTGGGCAGGTAGGCTTGAAAAACCGTGCAATAGGCTCCATCTTGTTGATGTAAGCACATTCCATTGGATCGATCGAATGACAGATACGCGCAATAGCGACGATAACGGCAAGCTGCTTTACTGCTCCTTCTGCGGCAAGAGTCAGCACGAAGTACGTAAATTGATCGCTGGACCCTCCGTCTTCATCTGCGACGAATGCGTCGACCTGTGCAATGACATCATCCGCGAGGAAGTCCAGGAAGCTCAGGCCGAAAGCAATGCGCACAAGCTGCCAGCGCCGAAGGAAATCAGCGCCATCCTCGACCAGTATGTCATTGGTCAGCAGCGTGCCAAGCGGGTCCTCGCCGTTGCCGTCTACAACCATTACAAGCGTCTGAATCAGCGCGAGAAGAAAGACGACGTCGAACTGGGCAAAAGCAACATCCTGCTCATCGGTCCGACCGGTTCGGGCAAGACCCTGCTGGCGGAAACGCTGGCGCGCCTGCTCAACGTACCTTTCACCATCGCCGATGCCACCACTCTGACCGAAGCCGGTTACGTGGGTGAAGACGTCGAGAACATCATTCAGAAGCTCTTGCAGAAGTGCGATTACGATGTGGAAAAGGCCCAGATGGGCATCGTCTATATCGACGAGATCGACAAGATCTCGCGCAAGTCCGACAACCCCTCCATCACCCGTGACGTCTCGGGCGAGGGCGTGCAGCAGGCGCTGCTGAAGCTGATCGAAGGTACCGTGGCGTCGGTTCCGCCCCAGGGTGGCCGCAAGCATCCCCAGCAGGAATTCCTGCAGGTCGATACGCGCAACATCCTGTTCATCTGTGGCGGCGCCTTCGCCGGCCTGGAAAAGGTCATCCAGAACCGTTCCACCAAGGGCGGCGGCATCGGCTTCAATGCCGAGGTGCGCAGCCAGGAACTGGGCAAGAAGATCGGCGAATCCCTGCGTGACGCCGAGCCCGAGGATCTGGTCAAGTTCGGTCTGATCCCCGAGTTCGTCGGTCGTCTGCCGGTCATCGCGACCCTGGACGAGCTGGATGAACCTGCACTCATGCAGATCCTGACCGAGCCGAAGAACGCCCTGACCAAGCAGTACGCCAAGCTGTTCGAGATGGAAGACGTGGATCTGGAATTCCGTCCCGACGCGCTCAAGGCGGTTGCCCGCAAGGCGCTGGAGCGCAAGACCGGTGCCCGGGGCCTGAGATCCATCCTCGAAGGCATCCTGCTCGAGACCATGTACGAGATTCCTTCGCAGAAGGAAGTCAGCAAGGTGGTCATCGACGAGAGCGTCATCGACGGGAGTTCCCAGCCGCTGCTCATCTACGAGAACAGCGAGCCCGCCAAGGCGGCGCCAGACGCGTGACAAAAGGGGCTTCGGCCCCTTTTTCATTTCAGCGACGGTTGTATTTTGCGGCGCCCAACCTCATGTTAGAGAAAACCGAGGCCTTAACCGCATCTGCGGCCGATTATTTGCCGAGACCCGTATCCCATGACTACGACGATAGAACTTCCCCTGCTGCCCCTACGTGACGTAGTGGTCTATCCCCACATGGTCATCCCATTGTTCGTCGGAAGGGAAAAGTCCGTCGAGGCCCTCGAGGCCGCCATGGCTGGCGACAAGCAGATCCTGCTGGTCGCGCAGAAGAATCCCGGCGACGACGATCCCGCCGCGGATGACATGTATCACATGGGTACGGTCGCCACCGTTCTCCAGCTGCTCAAGTTGCCCGACGGCACCGTCAAGGTCCTGGTCGAGGGCGAGCAGCGTGGCCGTATCGAGTCCTTCGTCGAGAACCAGGCCTATGCCCGTGCCCTGGTCACCCTGATCGAGGACAGCGAAGCCCCGGATCGCGAATCCGAGGTGTTCTCGCGCAGCCTGATGAGCCAGTTCGAGCAATACGTGCAACTCGGCAAGAAGGTCCCCGCCGAGGTGCTGTCTTCCCTCAACAGCATCGAAGACCCCAGCCGCCTGGTCGATACCATGGCCGCGCACATGGCGCTGAAGATCGAGCAGAAGCAGGAGATCCTCGAGATCACCGAGCTGGGAGCCCGCGTCGAGCACGTGCTGGCCATGCTGGATGCGGAAATCGACCTGCTGCAGGTGGAAAAGCGCATCCGTGGCCGCGTCAAGAAGCAGATGGAGCGCAGCCAGCGCGAGTACTACCTCAACGAACAGATGAAGGCCATCCAGAAGGAACTGGGCGACATCGATGAAGGGCACAACGAGGTCGACGACCTCAAGCGTCGCATCGAGGCCGCCGGTCTGCCCAAGGATGCCCTCGCCAAGGCCAATGCCGAGCTGAACAAGCTCAAGCAGATGTCGCCCATGTCGGCCGAAGCCACCGTGGTGCGCTCCTACATCGACTGGCTGGTGAACGTGCCGTGGCAAGCCGAGAGCAAGGTCCGTCTGGACCTGGGCCGCGCCGAGGAAGTCCTCGACAAGGACCACTACGGTCTCGAGGAAGTGAAAGAGCGCATTCTCGAATACCTCGCCGTGCAGAAGCGCGTGAAGAAGGTGCGGGGCCCGGTGCTGTGCCTGGTCGGTCCGCCCGGCGTGGGCAAGACCTCGCTGGCCGAGTCCATCGCCCGCTCCACCGGTCGCAAGTTCGTGCGCATGGCCCTGGGTGGCGTGCGTGACGAAGCCGAGATCCGTGGTCACCGCCGCACCTACATCGGCTCCATGCCGGGTCGTCTGATCCAGAAGATGACCAAGGTCGGGGTGCGCAACCCGCTGTTCCTGCTCGATGAAATCGACAAGATGGGCAACGACATGCGTGGCGATCCCGCCTCCGCATTGCTCGAGGTCCTGGATCCGGAACAGAACCACACCTTCAACGACCATTACCTCGAGGTGGACTACGACCTCTCCGACGTGATGTTCGTCTGCACCGCCAACTCCATGAACATTCCGGCGCCGCTGCTGGACCGCATGGAAGTCATTCGGTTGCCCGGCTACACCGAAGACGAGAAGGTCAACATCGCCACCCGCTACCTGATTCCCAAGCAGGTCAAGGCCAACGGCCTGAAGAAGGGCGAGGTGGAATTCGATGAAGCCGCCCTGCGCGACATCATCCGCTACTACACCCGTGAAGCGGGCGTGCGCAGTCTGGAGCGTCAGGTGGCCAAGGTCTGCCGCAAGGTGGTCAAGCAGCACGCCCTGAGCAAGGAGCGTACCGCCAGCGTCACCGTGGACACCCTGGAGCACTGGCTGGGCGTCCGCAAGTTCCGCTACGGTCTGGCCGAGCAGCAGGATCAGATCGGTCAGGTCACCGGCCTGGCCTGGACCCAGGTGGGCGGTGAACTGCTGACCATCGAGTCCGCCGTGGTCCCCGGCAAGGGTCAGATGATCAAGACCGGTTCGCTGGGCGACGTGATGGCCGAGTCCATCACCGCGGCCCTGACCGTGGTCCGTAGCCGTGGTCGCAGCCTGGGTATCCCCAGGGACTTCCACGAGAAGCACGACATCCATATCCACGTTCCCGAAGGCGCCACGCCCAAGGACGGTCCGAGTGCCGGTATCGGCATGTGCACGGCGCTGGTGTCGGCGGCCACCCGCATTCCGGTACGCGCCGACGTGGCCATGACCGGCGAGATCACCCTGCGTGGTCAGGTGCTGGCCATCGGCGGCCTCAAGGAAAAGCTGCTCGCAGCCCACCGCGGCGGCATCCGTACCGTGATCATTCCGGAAGAAAACGTCCGGGATCTGCGGGACATTCCGGACAACATCAAGGCCGACTTGCAGATCAAGCCGGTCAAATGGATTGACGAGGTCTTGGAGGTTGCGCTGCAATACACGCCGGAGCCGCTTCCGGACGATGGTCCGGAGCTCGTCAGCAAGGACGAGAAGCGGGATCAGGAAGGCAAGGAGCGCGTCAGTACCCACTGACGGCGCCCCTGGGCTTGATGGGCGGGCCCCCAGCTGAAGCTGCTGGTGTTCCGCCGTCCTGCTGGATGCAAGGTCCTTGATCGACGAAAAGGCGCATCTCGAGATGCGCCTTTTCGCTATTTGCTATTCGACGATTTCGCCATGGCCGGTCCGGCCACAGCTCGTGGGGGGAACATGCTACAAAACATCAGGGACCGTTCGCAGGGATGGATTGCCAAAGTCATCATCGGATTCATCATCCTGCTGATGGCACTGACCGGCTTCGAAGCGATCATCCGCGCCACGGGTCACCAGGGCGCCGTCGCGCTGGTCAATGGCGACGAGATCAAGCAGACGGAGCTGGCGCAGGCCGTGGAAATGCAGCGTCGCCAGCTGCAGCAGCAACTGGGGCAGGGGTTCGATCCGTCCACCTTGGATGACCGTCTGCTGCGCGAATCCGCGCTCAAGGCACTGATCGACAAGCAACTGCTGCTGCAGAGCGCCAAGGCCGATCGCTTCGCCTTCTCCGAGCAGGCACTGGATCAGCTGATCCTCAATACCCCCGAATTCCAGACCGAAGGGCGTTTCGATCCGCAGCGCTTCGATCAGGCCGTTCGCCAGATGAACTACAACCGCCTGCAATTCCGCGATCTCCTGCGCGACGAGATGCTGATCGGTCAGCTGCGCGCCGGCATCGTCGGCAGCAACTTCGTCACCGATGCCGATATCGAGGCCTTTGCGGCCCTCGAACGGCAGACCCGTGACTTCGCCCTGCGTACCGTCAAGGCCTCGCCGGCCGGCATCACGCCGACCCAGGACGAGATCCAGGCCTACTACGACAGCCACAAGAACGCCTTCATGACCCCCGAGCAGGTGGTCATCGAGTACGTCGAGCTGAAGAAGGATGCCTTCCTGGCCAAGGCCAAGGTCGACGAAAGCCGCCTGCAGGCCGCCTACAAATCCGAGATCGCCAATCTGTCGGAGCAGCGTGACGCCGCCCATATCCTCATCGAGGTCAATGACAAGCAGAACGACGAGCAGGCCAAGGCTAAGATCCAGCAGATCCAGGAACGCCTGAAGAAGGGCGAGGACTTCGCCAAGCTGGCCAAGGAGTTCTCCCAGGACCCGGGCTCGGCGGCCAATGGCGGTGACCTCGGCTTTGCCGGTCGCGGCGTCTATGATCCGGCCTTCGAAGAGGCGCTCTATGCGCTGGCACCGCAGCAGGTGTCGGCTCCGGTGCGCACCAGCTTTGGCTGGCACCTGATCAAGCTGCAGGGCGTACAGGCACCGGAAGTGCCCACCCTGGCCAGCGTCCGGCCGCGTCTGGAACAGCAGCTCAAGGCGGAAGACGCCGATCGCCTGTTCGTGGAAGCGGGCCGCAAGCTGGAAAGCTCCGCCTATGAGTCCTCCGACCTGGGCCAGCCGGCCCAGGAGCTGGGCCTGCAGGTCAAGACCAGCGCGCCCTTCGGTCGTGAAGGCGGCGAGGGGTTGACCGCCAACCGCCAGGTGATCGAGGCGGCCTTCAGCGAAGACGTCCTGCGCAACGGGGCCAACAGCACCGCGCTGCAACTGGATCCGGAGACCCTGGTGGTGATTCGTGACAAGGAGCACCGTACGCCGCAGCTGCAACCTCTGGATGCGGTCAGAAATGAGATCGTGACCCGCCTGACCCAGGAAAAGGCCGCAGCCGTGGCCAAGCAGACGGGTGAGCAGCAGCTCAAGACCCTGCGCGACGGCGGCAAGGCCGTGGCGGGCGACTGGCGTACCGTCGAAGCCGCCACCCGCAACCAGGAGGGTATCGATCCTCAGGTGTTGCAGGCGGCCTTCCGCATGGCCAAGCCGGAAGGCGACAAGCCGTCCTATGCCGGTGTCAGCCTGCAGAACGGTGACTTCGTCCTGATCCGGCTGCAGGGTGTCGGGGTGCCCAAGGAAGCCCTGAGTGCCGAGGACAAGGCGTTGTATCGTCGCTACCTCGCCTCGCGCGCCGGCCAGGTCGATTTCGCTGCCTACCGTCGGGCCCTGGATGCCAAGGCCGAGATCAAGCATCTCTGATACGAAAAAAGCCCGGGAAACCGGGCTTTTTCTTGGGCGGTGGTAACGCGGTCCAGGCCTCTCCGGTGGCGCCCTCAGGGGAGGGCGGGGCTGCGGGCGTTACTGAACCAGTTCCTGCTCGTCGAACAGGCCATCGAAGAGCATCGTCGACAGATAGCGCTCACCGGAATCCGGCAGGATGACCACGATGGTCTTGCCCTGCATCTCCGGCGTCTCGGCCAGCCGGACCGCGGCCGCCATGGCGGCGCCGCAGGAGATGCCACAGAGAATGCCTTCCTCGCGCATCAGGCGCTGGGCCATCAACTTGGCCTGCTCATCGCTCACCTGCTCGACGCGATCGACCATGGCGAGGTCCAGGTTGCCGGGTACGAAACCGGCGCCGATGCCCTGGATTTTGTGCGGGTTGGGCTTCACCTCGGCACCGGCCAGGGTCTGGCTGATGACCGGCGAGGTTTCCGGTTCCACGGCGACCGAGAGGATCGGCTTGCCCTTGGTGTTCTTGATGAAGCGCGAGATGCCGGTCAGGGTACCGCCGGTACCGACGCCGGCCACCAGCACATCGATGGCGCCATCGGTGTCGTTCCAGATCTCGGGGCCGGTGGTTTTTTCATGGATGGCCGGATTGGCCGGGTTGTCGAATTGCTGCGGCATGAAATAGCGATCGGGCTCGCTCTCGGCGATCTCCCGCGCCTTCTCGATCGCGCCCTTCATACCCTTGGCCGGCTCGGTCAGCACCAGCTCCGCGCCCAGCGCCTTGAGCACCTTGCGCCGCTCCAGGCTCATGGAGGCCGGCATGGTCAGCACCAGGCGGTAGCCACGCGCGGCGGCGACATAGGCCAGGCCGATGCCGGTATTACCCGAGGTGGGCTCCACCAGGCTCATGCCGGGCTTGAGCAGCCCCTTGGCTTCGGCGTCCCAGATCAGGTTGGCACCGATACGGCATTTGACCGAATAGCCCGGATTTCGTCCCTCGATCTTGGCGAGCAGGGTGACGCCCTTGGGGCCGAGGCGATTGATGTAGACCAGCGGCGTGTTGCCGATGGACTGGGCGTTGTCAGCGAAGATGCGGCTCATGGCGGATCCTGTACGGCGCGGAAAACTCGCAGCCTAGGCCTTGCGTCCGATGGCGTCCAGCCCAGGCGCGGCGTGCTATCGTCAGGCGAAACAGCTGCCGAGGATCAGTGATGGCCTTTCAGGGTACCGAGCGTTATGTGGCCACGGCCGAACTCAGTCTGGCGGTCAATGCCGCCATCCAGCTGGGGCGTCCGCTGCTGGTGAAGGGCGAGCCGGGCACCGGCAAGACGCTGCTGGCCGAGCAGGTGGCCGAGAGCCAGGGGGCGCGGCTGATCACCTGGCACGTCAAGTCCACCACCAAGGCGCAGCAAGGGCTCTATGAGTACGACGCTGTGAGTCGCCTGCGCGATTCCCAGCTGGGGGATCCCCGGGTGCAGGAGGTGGCGAACTACATCAAGCCGGGCAAGCTGTGGGACGCCTTCACCGCCGAGGATCCGGTGGTGCTGCTGATCGACGAGATCGACAAGGCCGACATCGAGTTTCCCAACGATCTGCTGCTGGAACTCGATCGCATGGAGTTCCACGTCTACGAGACCGGCGAGACCATTCGTGCCCAGCGGCGACCCGTCATCATCATCACCTCTAACAACGAAAAGGAACTGCCGGACGCCTTTCTGCGCCGCTGCTTCTTTCACTTCATCCGCTTTCCCGAGCGCGACACCCTCGAACGTATCGTCCAGGTGCACTATCCCGATCTCCAGGGGCGCCTGGTCAAGGAGGCGCTGGATCTCTTCCTCGACCTGCGCAGCGTGCCGGGGCTGAAGAAGAAGCCGTCCACCTCGGAGCTGGTGGACTGGCTGGCGCTGTTGCTGGGCGATGAGGCGGCGCAGCGGGCGCTGCACGGCGAGGGCGGTCTGCCGCCCCTGGCAGGGGCCCTGGTAAAGAACGAACAGGATCTGCAGTTGCTCGAACGCCAGGCCTTCATGCGTCGGCGGCGGAGCTGAGCGCGGCATGTTCCTCGATTTCTTCACCCGACTCAGGGCCGCGGGCATCCCGGTGTCCCTGGGCGAACTGCTGGATCTGCACGCTGCCCTGGATGCCGGCCTGGCGGTGGCCAATCCCGACGCCTTTTATCTGCTGGCGCGCGCCGTGCTGGTCAAGGACGAGCGCTTCTTCGACCGTTTCGATCAGGTCTATGCCGGCGAACTGGCCAGGTCGGAGCGTGCGCCGGATGCGCAGGCGATTCCCGCGGACTGGCTGCGGCTGGAGCTGCAGCGGCGGCTGTCTGAGGAGGATCGTCAGCGGCTGCAGGCCCTGGGTGGCCTCGATGAACTGCTCGATACCCTGCGGCAGCGTCTCGCCGAACAGCGCGAGCGGCACGCCGGCGGCAACAAATGGATCGGCACGGGCGGTACCAGTCCCTTCGGCAGCGGTGGCTACAATCCCTTCGGTGTGCGCGTGGGCGACGCCGGTACTCGCCAGGGGCAGGCGGCCAAGGTCTGGGAGCAGCGCGACTACCGCAATCTGGATGACCGCGCGCCCCTGGACCGCCGCAACCTGCAACTGGCCCTGCGCCGGCTCAGGCGCTTCGCCCGCCAGGGCGCGGCGGCGGAATTCGACCTGGAGGGGACCGTCGCGGCCACGGCGCGCGAGGGCGGGCTGCTGGACGTGCGCTATCGCCCGGAGCGCCACAACGCGACCAAGGTGCTCCTGCTGCTCGATGTCGGCGGCTCCATGGACCTGCATGTACAGCTGTGCAGCGAGCTGTTCAGCGCCTGTCGCCTGGAGTTCCGCCACCTGGAGTACTACTACTTCCACAACTGCGTCTACGAACGCGTCTGGCGGGACAATGCCCGGCGCCACGAAGAGGGGCTGGCGACTGGCGAGCTTCTGCGCCGCTATGGCGCGGACTACCGCCTGGTGATCGTCGGCGATGCCAGCATGGGGCCCTATGAGCTCACCCACCCGGGGGGTAGCGTCGAACACTGGAACGAAGAGCCCGGCGCACTCTGGATCCAGCGGCTGTGCCAGCACTTTCCGCGGGCTGCCTGGCTCAATCCCTATCCACGCGATGGCTGGGATTTCAGCACCTCCATCGGCCTGTTGCGCGAGCTGATGGGGCAGCGCATGTTCCCCCTGACCGGCGAAGGCCTGGGCGAAGCCATCCGCAGCTTGACCCGCCCATGAAAAAACCCGGCCTTGGCCGGGTTTTTTTCATCGCTCGAACTCAGCGCTGGCCGTAGCGGCGCAGGGCTTCGATGCGGTCTTCCAGCGGCGGGTGGCTCATCAGCAGACCGGCCAGGCCGTTCTTCAGCGAGCCGTTGATGCCGAAGGCGTTCAGGGTGTCGGGCATCTGCACCGGGATACCCTGTTCGGCACGCAGGCGCTGCAGGGCGCCGATCATGGCATTGGGGCCGGCCAGGCGCGCACCGGCTTCGTCGGCGCGGAATTCGCGTTTGCGCGAGAACCACATGACGATGATGCTGGCCAGGATGCCCAGGACCAGTTCGGCGACGATGGTGGTCACGAAGTAGGCGATACCGTGGCCTTCCTCGTTCTTGAAGATGGCCTTGTCGACGAAGTTGCCGAAGATCCGCGCGAAGAACATCACGAAGGTGTTCACCACGCCCTGGATCAGTGCCAGGGTCACCATGTCGCCGTTGGCGACGTGGCCGATCTCGTGGGCCAGCACCGCACGCACCTCTTCGGGCGAGAAACGCTCGAGCAGGCCCTGGCTGACCGCGACGAGGGCGTCGTTGCGGTTCCAGCCGGTGGCGAAGGCGTTGGCCTCGTAGGCCGGGAAGATGCCGACCTCGGGCGTCTTGATGCCGGCTTCGCGGGCCAGCTCTTCGACGGTCTGCAGCAGCCACTGCTCATGGCGGGTACGCGGCTGGCTGATGACCTCGGTGCGGGTGCTCATCTTCGCCATCCACTTGGAGATGAACAGCGAGACCAGCGAGCCGGCGAAACCGAACACGGCACAGAACACCAGCAGACTGCCATAGTTCTGACCGGTGTAGCGATCCACGCCAAGCACCTTCAAGGTGATGCTGGCAACGATCAGCACCGCCAGGTTGGTAGCCAGAAACAACAGAATGCGCATCATGGTGGGGTACAGCTCCTCACAGGTTTATCTGCCGGCTATATAAGGTTCCGTCCCGGTCCGTTCAACGTTTCCACTATTGCAAACTGTGTCGTCTGCCGGCCGGTTGGGCTGGCGGCGGCCAGCGCGCGAGCGCCAGCGCCGGTTGACGCCGCTGGGGGTGCCAACCGGTGAAAGACCCGGAAATGCTTTGCCGCTACTGGGCGTAGCCGCCGAGGAAGTTGCCGATGCGGCCGATCGCCTGCTCCAGGTCATCGACGCGGGGCAGGGTGACGACACGGAAGTGGTCGGGCCAGGGCCAGTTGAAGGCGGTGCCCTGGACCACCAGCAGCTTTTCCGACAGCAGCAGGTCGAGGACGAATTTCTCGTCGTTGTGGATGGGGCAGACCTTGGGATCGATCCGCGGGAAGGCGTAGAGAGCGCCCATCGGCTTCACGCAGCTGACCCCGGGGATGTCGTTGAGCAACTCCCAGGTGCGATTGCGCTGTTCCAGCAGGCGCCCGGGCGGCAGGACCAGGTCGTTGATGCTCTGGTAGCCGCCCAGCGCGGTCTGGATCGCGTGCTGCGCCGGCACGTTGGCGCACAGGCGCATGTTGGCGAGGATGTCGAGGCCTTCGATATAGCTGTGGGCGCGGTGCTTGGGCCCCGAGACGATCAGCCAGCCCGACCGGAAGCCGGCGACGCGATAGGACTTGGACAGGCCGTTGAAGGTCAGGCACAGCACGTCCGGCGCCAGGGAAGCGGTGGAGATGTGCTGGGCCTCGTCGTAGAGGATCTTGTCGTAGATCTCGTCGGAGAACAGCACCAGGTTGTGTCGCCGCGCCAGCTCGACGATGCCTTCCAGCACCGCCTTGGGGTAGACCGCACCGGTGGGGTTGTTCGGATTGATCAGCACCAGCGCCTTGGTGTTGCTGGTGATCTTGGCTTCCATGTCGGCCAGATCGGGGAACCAGCCGGCCTGTTCGTCGCACAGGTAGTGCACCGGCTTGCCGCCGGCCAGGCTGACCGCGGCGGTCCACAGCGGATAGTCCGGCGCCGGGATCAGCACCTCGTCGTTGTTGTTGAGCAGCGCCTGCATGGCCATGACGATCAGCTCGGAGACGCCATTGCCCAGGTAGATGTCTTCGATGCCGACACCCTCGATGCGCTTCTGCTGGCAATACTGCATCACCGCCTTGCGCGCGCTGAACAGGCCCTTGGAGTCGCTGTAGCCCTGGGCGGTCGGCAGATTGCGGATGACGTCCTGCAGGATCTCCTCGGGCGCCTCGAAGCCGAAGGGCGCCGGATTGCCGATGTTGAGCTTCAGGATGCGGTGGCCTTCTTCTTCGAGGCGCTTGGCATGCTTGAGGACCGGGCCGCGGATGTCGTAGCAGACATTGGCGAGCTTGTTCGACTTGGAGACCTGCATGGGGAAATGAATCCTGGAAAAGGGCGAGAAAGACTCGGCGGGGACGGACGCCGACCGGCGCTTGGCAGCATCCGGGGGCGGATGCCAGACTGAGCGGGAATCATACGGCCGCATCGCCTGTTACAAAAGATGCGCCGGCATCCAGAGAGGTCATCATGGAAAAAGTACAGCGTAGCCCGGAAGACTGGCGTGAGCGCCTGACCGACGATCAGTTTCGCGTCTGTCGCCTGGCCGCCACCGAAAGACCCTATACCGGTGCCTACTGCAACACCAAGACGCCCGGCGTCTATCACTGCGCCTGCTGCGAGCTGGCGCTGTTCGACTCCAGCACCAAGTTCGATTCCGGCTGCGGCTGGCCCAGCTATTACGCACCCATCGATGGCGAGGCGGTGCGGGAAAAGGAAGACTTCAGCCACGGCATGCACCGCGTAGAGGTGCTCTGCGCCCGCTGCGACGCCCATCTGGGCCACGTCTTCCCCGACGGTCCGCCGCCGACCGGCCTGCGCTACTGCATCAACTCGGTGGCGCTGCAGCTGCAACCCAGGGCTTCCGCGTGATCAGGGACCTCCTCAGCCTGCCGTTCGAGACCGCCGATGGCCAACGGGCCTGCCTGGCCGACTGGCCGGCGCGGGCCTATCTGGTGGTCAACACCGCCAGCCGTTGTGGCTTCACTCGCCAGTACGACGGCCTCGAGGCGCTGCAGCAGCGCTATCTGGCCGAAGGACTGCGAGTGATCGTCTTTCCCTGCAATCAGTTCGGCGGCCAGGAGCCGGGCAGCAATGCCGAGATCCAGACCTTCTGCCTGACCCGCTTCAACGTCAGCTTTCCGGTGATGGCCAAGCTCGACGTCAATGGTGACGGTGCCCATCCGCTGTTCGTCGCGCTGAAAAAGAGAGCGCCAGGGCTGTTGGGTGGCGCGATCCGCTGGAACTTCACCAAGTTTCTCATCACGCCGGCGCAGGGGCGTGTGCAGCGCTTCGCGCCCATCACCCGTCCGTCTCAGCTGGAAAAGCATGTCCGCCAGGCGCTGGCCTCCTAGGGGGCCCTCCAGCCGGGCTTTGTCTGGATGGTAAAAGTCATACGATAATGCCCGGCCTGAAGGGCGGCTGACCCGCTTTCTCTTTTCGTCGTCAAGGATCATCCCCGTGAATGCCTCCCTAGAAGACTTTCTGCTCCACGCCCGGCAGGTGCTGGAGCGCCTCGAACCCCTGTTGCCCCATCGTCGCGAACCGCTGGACTGGCAGCACTGCTATGCGGCGCGCTGGCGGCGGGAAGGCCATGGCGGCTATCTGCAGCCGCTCGAGGTCAATCTGGAACTACGCCTGGCCGACCTGCTGGGTATCGATCGCCAACGCGATCAACTCGCCCGCAACACCCGTCAGTTCGTGGCCGGACTGCCGGCCAACCACACGCTGCTGTGGGGCGCCCGGGGCACCGGCAAGTCGTCGCTGATCCGGGCGCTGCTGGCGGAATATGCCGGCGAGGGTCTGCGGCTGATCGAAATCGAACGCGACGATCTCGCCGATCTGCCGCGCGCCGTTGAGCAACTCGCCGGTCAGCCGCAGCGCTTCGTGGTGTTCTGCGATGACCTCTCCTTCGATTCCGGCAGCGACGACTACCGGGTGCTCAAGAGCGTGCTGGACGGTTCCCTGGAGCAGGCGCCGGACAACGTGGTGCTCTATGCCACCTCCAACCGCCGCCACCTGGTGGCCGAGCGGCAGAGCGACAATGCCAACTGGGAGCACGTCGACGGCGAACTGCACCCCAGCGAAGCGGCCGAAGACAAGATCGCCCTGTCGGATCGTTTCGGCCTCTGGCTGTCCTTCTATCCCTTTACCCAGGATCACTATCTGGCCGTGATGCGCCACTGGTGCGCGGCCCTGGCCGGCAAGTCCGGACTGCAGCTGGAGTGGTCGGAAGAAGCGGATCGCGAGGCCATCCGCTGGGCGTCCGGTCGCGGCAACCGCAACGGTCGCTGCGCCTATCAATTCGCCCGGCAGTGGGTCGGGCTCAAACTCTTGGAGAAAGCATGACCGTAGAACTGACGGGCGTAGGGGCCGGACTCGAGGGCTATGCCATGCTGGCCGCCCAGGTCGAAGCCCTGCTGGCCGGCGAGCGCAATCTGGTGGCCAATGCCGCCCAGCTGTCGGCCTTCATCTATCAGGAAGTACCGGACCTGAACTGGGCTGGCTTCTATTTCGTCGAGGGCGAGGACCAGCTGCTGCTCGGCCCCTTCCAGGGCAAGGTGGCCTGCATGCGCATTCCCTTCAGCAAGGGCGTGTGCGGCGCGGCAGCCCGCGAGCGGCGCACCCAGCGCGTCGAGGACGTCCATGCCTTTCCCGGGCATATCGCCTGTGACGCCGCGTCGCGCAGCGAACTGGTGGTGCCGCTGGTCCAGGGCGGTCGCCTGATCGGCGTGCTGGATCTGGACAGTCCGCATCCGGCGCGCTTCAGCGCCGCGGATCAGGCCGGTATCGAAGCCCTGGTAGAGGCCTTTCTGGCCGCGACCGATTGCTGATCGACGGGGAGGGCAGGGAAGCCCTCACTCGTAGTCGTTCTTCTTGCGCCAGCTGTCGTCCTTGAGCGTATCCACGCTGTCCGACAGCTCGTTGGCGCTGCTGCTGGCCTGCTCGGCCAGTTCGCTCTGCTGGCGTTTCACCTGGGCGATCTGCTCCTCCAGATGGGCTAGCAACTCGGTATAGCGCTCGGGTTGCTGCTGCTTGCGAATTTGCATGATCGCCCGCTCGTAGGACTGACGCGCCTGGATGTAGTGCTCGCTCTTGATCTGCTGTTCGGCCTGGTAGCGGAAGAACTCCACATAGGTCGCCGTGAGCAGATAGCGCATCTCGCCGACCCAGCGCTGCGCCTCCTGGCCGTCGAGAATGCCGATCTGGTTGGCATGGGCGACGAGTGCATGGAGCATCTCCATGTAGCCGCGGACTTCCTTGACCCGCGCCTCGGTATGCACCGGCCGGGCCGCGTTGGCGACTTCGATGTCATCGCCCTTGGCCAGGACTTCTTCCAGTTCGGTCTTGCGCGCGGTGAGACTGGCGGAAGGGGCCTGCAGGGCGGCGAGGCGCGCGATCAGCCCCAGTTCGATGCGATGGAACAGCTGCTTTAGCGGCGGGGTCATCAGCTGCCCGGGCAGGCTGCCGCCCAGTTGGGCACAGCGCTTGATGCGGTCGGTGAGGTCGGCGACCAGGCGCTGTTTTTCCAGGCGTCCCGCTTCGAGCTTCTGGTTGACGAAGGCGATCATGATCAACAGGAGGATGCCAAGCCCCACTACCGCTGCAATCATCGTTGAGGACATGACCTTCTCCATGGTGCTTGCCCGCCGTTTGTCGTACGAGCGAAGTCGTTGATTTGAAAAGTATTTAATCAGCTATTGACGCCCAGGGTAAGGCTCCCTAGAATGCGCGCACTCCCAACGGCGGCAAGCGTCAGCCGAGTGGTAGGCCGGAGTCCTCAGGGATTCTACCTGGTCCCCTTCGTCTAGTGGCCTAGGACACCGCCCTTTCACGGCGGTAACAGGGGTTCGAGTCCCCTAGGGGACGCCAAAAATTGCGGGAATAGCTCAGTTGGTAGAGCACGACCTTGCCAAGGTCGGGGTCGCGAGTTCGAGTCTCGTTTCCCGCTCCAAATACAGTCCGGTTGCCTCAGGGCAGGCGGATGCAAGGTGAAAGGCCTTGCGGAAAGAGGTTTCGTCCCCTTCGTCTAGTGGCCTAGGACACCGCCCTTTCACGGCGGTAACAGGGGTTCGAGTCCCCTAGGGGACGCCATATTGCGGGAATAGCTCAGTTGGTAGAGCACGACCTTGCCAAGGTCGGGGTCGCGAGTTCGAGTCTCGTTTCCCGCTCCAAACACAATCTCACGGTTTCATGACAGTGGGATGCAAGGTGAAAGGCCTTGCGGAAAGAGGTTTCGTCCCCTTCGTCTAGTGGCCTAGGACACCGCCCTTTCACGGCGGTAACAGGGGTTCGAGTCCCCTAGGGGACGCCACATTGCGGGAATAGCTCAGTTGGTAGAGCACGACCTTGCCAAGGTCGGGGTCGCGAGTTCGAGTCTCGTTTCCCGCTCCAAATAAACAAAGACACTGCCTCCGGGCGGTGTTTTTGTGTGCGCGTCATTCATGCCCGCCGGACGCCCGGCACCTGGCCGGGCGCGAGCCTGTCACTGGGGCGTATAGATCTGGTCGAAGACCCCGCCATCGGCGAAGTGGGTCTTCTGGATACCGCTCCAAGGGCCGAATTCCTTCTGCGCATCGATCAGTTCCAGCTTGGGAAAGCGATCGGCGTACTGCGCCAGGATCTGGGCGTTGCGCGGGCGCAGGAAGTTGTCCGCGGCGATCTTCTGGCCCTGGTCGGACCAGAGATACTTGAGGTATTCCTCGGCCTCGGCGCGGGTGCCCTTCTTGTCGACGACGCTGTCGACCACGCTCACCGGCGGTTCGGCCTGCACCGAGATGCTCGGATAGACCACCTCGAAGCCGCCGCGACCGAATTCCCGGGCGATCATCTCGGCTTCGTTCTCGAAGGTCACCAGGACATCGCCCTGCTGGTTCTTCATGAAGGTGGTGGTGGCGGCGCGACCGCCGGTGTCCAGGATGGGCACGTGCTTGAACAGGTCGGCGACGAAGGTGCGGGCCTTCTGCTCGTCCCCGCCCGGTTGGCGCAGCGCATAGGTCCAGGCGGAGAGGTAGGTGTAGCGACCGTTCCCGGAGGTCTTGGGATTGGGCACGATCACCTGGACGCCGTCCTTGAGCAGATCGGACCAGTCATGGATGCCCTTGGGGTTGCCCTGGCGGACGATGAGCACCGTGGCCGAGGTGAAGGGCGCGCTGCGATCGGGCAGGCGGGTTTCCCAGTCCTTGGGCACCAGGCCGCGATCGGCCAGGGCCTGGATGTCGGTAGCCTGGTTCATGGTGATGACGTCGGCCTGCAGGCCATCGATGACCGCACGCGCCTGCTTGCTGGAGCCGCCATGGGACATCTGGATCACTGGGGTGTCGCCGTGCTCGGCTTTCCAGTGCGCCTGGAAGGCCGGGTTGTAGTCCTTGTAGAAGTCGCGCATGACGTCGTAGGAGACGTTGAGCAGCGGCGGCGCGGCCAGGACCTTGGCGCTGGCCGCCAGGGCGGCGGCGAGCAGGGTGAAGCGAAGGATCTTCATGGGGGCATCCTGCGATTGGGGGGTGCAGGACTATAGCCTGTCGGCCCGGTAGCGTGCAGAACGCCTGGAAATAAGCTCATGCGCGGCAACGGCAGGCGGGCCGCCAATGGTAGACTTTCGCCCTTTCGCCTGCGGTTGGGCACGGCGCGGTGAACAAGGGCTCCTGATATGCGGTTGAGGTCGATCAAGCTGGCGGGATTCAAATCCTTCGTCGATCCGACGACGGTGAATTTCCCGAGCAACATGGCAGCGGTGGTCGGCCCCAACGGTTGCGGCAAGTCGAACATCATCGACGCCGTGCGCTGGGTGATGGGCGAGAGCTCGGCCAAGAATCTGCGCGGCGAGTCGATGACCGACGTCATCTTCAACGGCTCCAACAGCCGCAAGCCGGTGTCCCAGGCCTCCATCGAACTGATCTTCGACAACTCCGACCATACCTTGGTGGGCGAATACGCCAGCTACGCGGAAATCTCCATCCGCCGGCGGGTGACCCGCGAAGGTCAGAACACCTATTTCCTCAACGGCACCAAGTGCCGCCGGCGCGACATCACCGACATCTTCCTCGGCACCGGCCTGGGGCCGCGCAGCTATTCGATCATCGAGCAGGGAATGATCTCCAAGCTGATCGAGGCGCGGCCCGAGGACCTGCGGCACTACATCGAGGAAGCCGCCGGCATCTCCAAGTACAAGGAGCGGCGGCGCGAGACCGAGAATCGCATCCGCCGCACCCAGGAGAATCTCGCCCGCCTGACCGACCTGCGCGAAGAGCTGGAGCGCCAGCTGGAACGGCTGCACCGCCAGGCGCAATCGGCCGAACGCTTCCAGGCGTTCAAGCAGGAAGAGCGGCAGCTCAAGGCGCAATTGCAGGCGGTGCGCTGGCGCGAGCTGGATGGCCGTGTCGAGCAGCGCGAAAAGGTGATCCGCGACCAGGAGACCGCTCTCGAAGCCCTGACCGCCGAGCAGCGCCAGGCGGACGCCGGCATCGAGCGGCTGCGCGACGGTCATCATGAGCTGAGCGAAGCCTTCAATCTGGTGCAGGGGCGCTTCTACTCCCTGGGGGGTGACATCGCCCGCCTGGAGCAGACCATCCAGCATGGTCAGCAGCGTCAGCGCCAGTTGCAGGACGATCTGCGCGAAGCCGAACAGGCCCGCAGCGAAGCCGAGTCCCACCTGGAGCACGACCGGGTGCTGCTCGCCACCTTCGAAGAAGAGCTGGCGATGCTCGAACCGGAAGAAGAGGCGGCTCGGGAGCTGGGCGAGGAGGGCAGCGCCGCGCTGGAAGAGGCGGAACTGGCGCTGGCGGACTGGCAGCAACGCTGGGAAGCGCTCAGCGCCGCGAGCGTCGAGCCGCAGCGGGAGGCCGATGTGCAGCAGGCGCGCATTCGCTCCCTGGAGCAGAGCCTGGAGCGCGGCATGGAGCGGCAGCGCCGGCTGCGCGACGAGCGCACCCTGCTGGGCGAGGATGGTCCCTCCGAGCGGCTGGTCATGCTGGAAGAGCAGATCGCCGAAGACGAATTGCTGCTGGAAGGCCTGGCCGAGCAGGAATTGCAGGTCGCCGAGGGCTTGCAGCGACTGCGGGAAGAATTGCTGGGACTGGCCAATGAGCAGAGTCAGCGTCAGGGCGAATTGCAGCGGCTGGAAGGCCGCATCGCCTCGCTGGAGGCCTTGCAGCAGGCGGCGCTGGCCCCCGATACCGGCGCGGCTCAGTGGCTCGAAGCCGAGGGGCTCGCCGCGGCGCCGCAGCTGGCGGACGAGGTCCAGGTCACTCCCGGCTGGGAGCTGGCGGTGGAAACCGTCCTCGGCAGCGACCTGCAGGCGGTTTGTCTGGATGATCTGGAGGCCCTGCGTCTCGACAGCTTCGCCAGTGGCGCCCTGAATCTGGCACTGCCCGGCGCGGTGCCGGTCGCCGCGGGCAGCCTGCTCGAGCAGGTGCAGGCCCCGCGCGACCTGTCACCCTGGCTGGGTCAGGTGCTGATCGCCCACAGCTACGACGAGGCCCTGGCGCGCCGGGCGGCCCTCGCACCGGGCCAGAGTCTCATCACCCCGGAAGGCTACTGGCTCTCCCGGCACTTCTTGCGCGTGCGCCGCGCCCAGGCGGCCGAGGGCAGTGTGCTGGCGCGTGGGCGTGAACTGGAGGAATTGCAGGCACGCCGCCTGGAACTCGGCGAGGCGCTCGCCATGCAGGAAGAGCGACTGGAGGAGCGTCGCGCTGCCCAGCAGCGGTTGGAAAGCGAACGCGAAGAGGCGCGGCGGCGCCAGCAGCAGGAGCAGCTGCGCCTGGCCGAATCCCGCGCCCAGCTGTCCGCGCAGCAGGCGCGGGCCGAGCAGTTGAGCATTCGTCGCCGGCAGCTGGAGGCGGAGCTCAGGGATGTCGAGCAGCAGGTGGCGCGTGAGCAGGAAGAGTTGGGCGAATGCCGGTTGCGGCTGCAGGACGCTCTCGATGCCATGGCGGTGGATACCGAGCAGCGCGCGCAGCTGCAGGAGCAGCGCGACCGGCATCGCCAGGCGGTGGATTCGGCGCGGCAGCGTCAGCGCCAGGCCCAGGAACAACTCCATCAGCTGACGGTGCGGCTGACCACCCTGAGAGCCCAGCGCCAGTCGACCCTCCAGGCCCTGGAACGACTGGAATTGCAGACCGCGCGCCTCGGCGAGCGCTGCGAGCAGCTCTCGCTCAACCTGGAAGAGGGCGGCGAGCCCCTCGACGAGGTGCGGCTGCGTCTGGAGGAGTTGCTGGAGCGGCGCCTGCAGGTGGACGAGGAGATGCGCACGGCGCGCCTGGCCCTGGAAGACGCCGATCGGGAATTGCGCGATTTTGAGCGGCGGCGTCTGCAGGCGGAGCAGCAGGGGACCCTGCTGCGCGGTCAGTTGGAGCAGCATCGCCTGGAATGGCAGGGGCTGGCGACGCGGCGCAGCGGCTTCGCCGAGCAGCTGGCGGCCGATGGCTACGACCTGCCGACGGTGATCGCGACCCTGCCCGCCGAGGCCAGCGAGGCCGCCTGGGAAGAGCAGCTGGAAGCGGTCGCGGCGCGGATCGCGCGACTAGGACCGATCAACCTGGCGGCCATCGACGAATATCAGCAGCAGGCCGAGCGCAAGACCTATCTGGATGCCCAGAACGCCGATCTGGTGGAGGCGCTGGAGACGCTGGAAAGCGTCATCCGCAAGATCGATCGGGAAACCCGCAATCGCTTCAAGGACACCTTCGACCAGATCAATCACGGCCTGCAGGCGCTGTTCCCAAAAGTTTTCGGTGGCGGCAGCGCCTACCTGGAACTTACTGGAGAAGATTTACTCGATACCGGGGTTGCGATCATGGCGCGCCCGCCGGGCAAGAAGAACAGCACCATCCATTTGCTGTCGGGTGGCGAAAAGGCCCTGACGGCACTGGCGCTGGTATTTGCCATCTTCCAGTTGAATCCGGCGCCGTTCTGCATGCTCGATGAAGTGGATGCTCCTCTCGATGATGCCAACGTCGGCCGTTATGCCCGCCTGGTCAAGAGCATGTCGGAGAAGGTGCAATTCATTTACATCACGCACAACAAGATCGCCATGGAGATGGCCGATCAGTTGCTGGGTGTGACCATGCACGAACCGGGCTGTTCGCGGCTGGTGGCGGTGGATGTGGAAGAGGCGGTGGCCATGGTCGATGCCTAGTACCCCACAGCCTCGTGGCTTGGCGGTGTAAAGTTGGCAGCAGTCGTGCTAGCTTATGGCCGCGCTAGCGGTAAGTGGAAAAAGCTAAGAAGAACACTGACTTGGCGTAGGTTTCGGAGGTTTTGGAAAGACCTCGCAAGCGTCGACTTTCCAAAGTTTCCCGACGGCTGTCGGTCCATTATTTTCACAGGGGTATGTCTTTTTCATGGATATGGGTCTGCGCGAGTGGCTGATCATCATCGGCGTCATCGTCATCGCCGGTATTCTGTTCGATGGTTGGCGTCGCATGAGCGGCAAGGGCAAGCTCAAGTTCAAGCTTGACCAGTCGCTGAGCAATCATCCGGACCACGAGGACGAGGATCCGGAAATCGTCGGTCCGACGCGGGTGGTAGAGCCCAAGGAGCCGTCGCTGGACGATCCGGGCGAGCCGACACCGCCACGCTCCACCCAACGCAAGCGTCGCGAAGAACGGCGTGAAGAACCCAGTGCCGACAGCTTCGATCTGTCCGCGGGCGATGAAGGTCTGGCGGGCCTGGCGGTCGATTCCGACGAGGTGGCGACCCGGGGTCGCGACAAGCCGCGCAAGGAAAAGCCGCTGAGCAGCAAGGCGCCCGAGCGCGAGCCGGTCAGCGAGCCCGTCGGCAGCGGCAGCAGTCAGGCCGCCATGGCGCCGGTGGACGAGGTGCTGGTGATCAATGTCATCTCCCGCGACGAAAAGGGCTTCTCCGGTCCGGCACTGCTGCAGAACATCCTCGAAAGCGGGCTGCGATTCGGTGACATGGACATCTTCCATCGCCACGAGAGCATGTCGGGTAATGGCGAGGTGCTGTTCTCCATGGCCAACGCCGTGCGTCCGGGCACCTTCGACCTGGATGCCATCGACGACTTCCACACCCCGGCGGTGAGCTTCTTCCTGGGTCTGCCCGGTCCGCGTCATCCCAAGCAGGCCTTCGACCTCATGGTCGCCGCGGCGCGCAAGCTGTCCTCGGAGCTCAATGGCGAGCTGAAGGACGAGCAGCGCAGCGTGATGACCGCCCAGACCATCGAACACTACCGCCAGCGCATCGTCGACTTCGAACGCAAGAGCCTGATGCTCAAGCGTTAATCGCGCCGGAGCGAACCAAGAGCAGCCTCGGCTGCTCTTTTTGTTTGTAAGTTTTGCCGCGGCGCCGCTGGTGCCGTCAGGGCCACCCCCTGGGGTGGCGACAGTGAGAGACCGCCATGACCGACGCCCAAGATGCTGTCACCCGCATCGCCGCCCTGCGCAGCGAGATCGACGCCCACAACTACCGCTACTATGTGCTGGACGAGCCGAGCGTGCCCGATGCCGAGTACGACCGGCTGTTCGGCGAACTCAAGACGCTGGAGGCCGACCATCCCGAACTGGTGACGCCCGACTCGCCCACCCAGAGGGTCAGCGGCTCGGCCCTGGCCGCCTTTGGCACCATCCGCCACGAGGTGCCCATGCTCAGCCTGGGCAATGCCTTCGCCGACGAGAATCTGCAGGACTTCGACCGCAGCGTCGGCAAACGCCTGCGCGAGGAGTTCGGCGAGACCGACTTCGCCGGGCCGGATTCCGGCGTCGAGTACACCTGCGAGCCCAAGCTCGATGGCCTGGCGGTCAGCCTGCTGTACGAGGCAGGGGTGCTGACCCGCGGCGCCACCCGCGGCGACGGCACCACCGGGGAGGACATCACCGCCAATGTGCGCACCATCCGCAACATCCCGCTGCGCCTGCAGGGCGAGGGCTGGCCGACGGTGCTGGAGGTGCGCGGCGAAGTGTTCATGTCCCGCGCCGGCTTCGAGGCGCTCAATGCCCGGGCCATGGAGAGCGGCGGCAAGACCTTCGCCAATCCGCGCAACGCCGCAGCTGGCAGCCTGCGTCAGCTGGATTCGCGGATCACCGCCCAGCGGCCGCTGGAGTTCTGCTGCTACGGTTTCGGGCGGGTCGAGGGCGGGACACTGCCGGAGACCCAGTACGACATCCTGCAGCGGCTGCGTGACTGGGGCATTCCCATCAGTCGCGAGTTGCGCAAGGTACAGGGCGCGGAAGGCTGCCGCGCCTACTACCAGGACATCGGCCAGCGCCGCGATACCCTGGCCTACGAAATCGACGGCGTGGTCTACAAGGTCAACCGCCTGGACTGGCAGGGCGAGCTGGGTTTCCGCGCCCGCGAGCCGCGCTGGGCCCTGGCGCACAAGTTTCCGGCGCGCGAAGAGCTGACCGAATTGCTCAACGTCGAATTCCAGGTGGGGCGCACCGGTGCCATCACCCCGGTAGCCCGCCTCAAGCCGGTACAGGTGGCCGGCGTCACCGTGACCAATGCCACCCTGCACAACATGGACGAGATCGCCCGGCTGGGCGTGATGATCGGCGACAGCGTCATCGTGCGTCGCGCCGGGGACGTCATTCCGCAGATCATGCAGGTGGTGCCGGAACGGCGGCCGGCGAATGCGCGCCCGGTGGAGATCCCCACCCATTGCCCGGTGTGCGGGTCGGCCGTGGAGCGTACCCAGCTGATCAAGCGCGGCAAGGGCAAGGAGTCGGTGAGCGAGGGCGCGGTCTATCGCTGCGTCGGCCGGCTGGCCTGCCAGGCGCAACTCAAGCAGGCGATCATCCATTTCGCCTCGCGGCGGGCGATGGACATCGACGGCCTGGGCGATCGTATCGTCGAGCAACTGGTGGATCGCGCGCTGGTGAAGTCGCCGGCGGATCTCTATCCCCTGACCTACGAGCAGGTGGTCGAACTGGAAGGCTTCGCCGAGGTGTCCAGTCGCAACCTGCTGGCCGCCATCGAGGCCAGCCGCCGGCCAGCGCTGGCGCGCTTCATCTTCGCCCTGGGCATCCCCGAGGTGGGAGAGGAGACCGCCAAGCGCCTGGCACGCGCCCTGGGCAGTCTGCAGCGCATCCGCGAGGCCCTGCCGGAGGTGCTGGTCTATCTGCCGGACATCGGGCCCGAGGTGGCCTTCGAGATTCACAACTTCTTCCAGTCCGCGCACAACCGCGACGTGCTGGAGGCGCTGCTGGCCAACGGCATCGAGCTGGCCGACGAGGGGGAGGTGCATGCCGAATTTTCCGGCTACGCGGCCTTTGCCGATTTCCTCGACCAGTTGCACATTCCCTACCTGGGCAAGACCGGGGCCAAGACCCTGGCCGCGGCCTTTCCCAGCCTGGCGGCCCTGATCGAAGGCTCGCAGGACTGGCTGACCTTCAAGACCCTGTCCGGCCTCAACGAGCGAGCCAAGCAGGGGCTGCGCGAGTACTTCGCCGAGGCGGACCACGTCGCCCAGGCGCTGGCCATCGAGGCGCAGCTCAAGGCCTTCGGCATGCATTGGGAAAGTACCCGGCAGGCGGTGCAGGGTTTGCCGTTCGCCGGCCAGACCTGGGTGCTCACCGGAACCCTGGAGGCCATGAGTCGCGACGAGGCCAAGGAGCGCCTGGAAGCCCTGGGTGCCAAGGTGTCGGGGTCGGTGTCGGCCAAGACCGCCGTGGTGGTCGCAGGACCAGGGGCGGGTTCCAAGCTGACCAAGGCGAACGAACTGGGGGTCAAGGTGCTGGACGAGGATGCCTTCCTGCAGATCCTCGAGGCGCAAGGCGTCCGCTAGCCCCAGGGATCAGGCCCGCAAGGGTCTGATCTTCACTCGTTCTGCCAATAACTGCAGGCGTTGTTGGTTATAACGAAGCGGTAATAAAGACGTACCCATAGTTGTCGCTTCGTTTAAAAACTGCTTCAAGGCAGTGCCAAGGCAATAACTGAAAAAATAAGGCTTCGTTTGGTTTAAGCGAAGCCTTATTTATCGGCCATAATAATTTCCAGGTTCAAGCGGAACGCGTGGCGGGTTCGCTCGCACGTTGTTCTTTTTCGAGAACTTCTTCCACGGCGATAGCCGCCTTGGCCGTCTGGCGATAGCCATGGGGATTGAGCGACTGCCAGCGCCAGGCATCTTCCAGCATAGTGGCGAGGCTGCGTTCGGCGCGCCAACCCAGTTCCTGCCAAGCCTTTTCCGGATCGGCCCAGCACTGGGCCACGTCCCCCGCGCGTCGCGGGGCGAAGTGACAGGGGATGTCGCGGCCCAGTTGCTGTTCCAGGGTCGCCACCACCTCCTTGACCGAATGTCCGCGTCCGGTGCCCAGGTTCCAAGTCGAAACCCCGGGGCGCTCGGCCAGGGCGTTGAGCGCCGCCAGATGACCGCGGGCCAGGTCCTGGACATGGATGTAGTCGCGCACGCCGGTGCCATCGGGCGTCGGGTAGTTGTCGCCGTAGACATCCAGCCATGGCCGGCGACCATTGGCCACCTGCAGCAGATAGGGCACCAGGTTGTTGGGCGTGCCCTGGGGGTCTTCGCCGATCAGTCCGGAGGGATGGGCGCCGATGGGATTGAAGTAGCGCAGCACGGCGATGGACCAGCGCGGATCGGCCCCGGCCAGCCCGCGCAGCACCTGCTCGGCCATGAGTTTCGACTGGCCATAGGGGTTGGTCGGCTCGGCAGTCGGGCAGCTTTCGCTGATGGGTGGAATGCAGTGACCGTAGACGGTGGCAGAAGAGCTGAAGACCAGCTGGTGCACCCCGGCGGCGGCCATGGCCTGGCAGAGCACCAGGGTGCCGCCGACGTTGTTGTCGAAATAGCGCAGGGGGTGCTGCACGCTCTCGCCGACCGCCTTGAGTCCGGCGAAATGCAGGACCCCGGTGATCGGCAGCTCCTGAAACAGCCGATCCAGGAGGGCGCGATCCCGGACGTCCCCGCGCACGAAGACAGGCGCCCGCCCGGCGAGCGTAGTAAGGCGCTGCACGGCCTCCACCCGGCTGTTGACCAGGTTGTCCAGTATCACCACTTCGTGGCCCGCACGGAGCAGCTCCAGCGTCGTATGGGAACCTATGTAGCCTGCGCCGCCCGTGATCATCAACATGCAACCGTCCTCACCAAGCCTGTAGCCATTAATTCGAAATAACTGTTTCGTGCAGACTCGAGTGCAACTAACGCTTCGCTTCAATTATTTTCGAGCGAAGCGTTAGTTATGCCAATTCATCGAGCAGACGTTGTTCTGAAGTTGAATGAGGATATTGGTTCTAGCGAAGCGGAAGTTCATCGATAAAGTTATGAACCCTTGCCAATTGGATAAGTCGATAACGTTGCTCGATATCGCGCAGTCAGACTGCCGATACCTTCGGGACGGTCTCTGGACGTTTTGCAAGTTGCCAAGGCGCCGGCCGAGGCGCGGCTGTTTTGCCGCCTTCGGCCAGGCGTCCGATCTCACAGGAGCACACCATGAGTTGGGCCGGCCCCCATACCGAAACGATCGGCAAGACCAAACAGCCCGCGCGCGTTGCGGAGCGCCCCCTGGATCCCGCCAGGCCGCTGCTGCTATGCCTGGCCCATCTGCGCTGGAGCTTCGTCTACCAGCGTCCGCAGCACGAGATGGTGCGCTTCGCCGAGCACTACAACGTGCTCTATTGCGAAGAGCCGCTGGATGCCACGGATGGCCGGTCGCACCTCGAGGTGCGTGTGGAAGAGAACGGCGTGCGGGTACTGGTGCCTCATCTGCCTCGCTGCCTGTCCGCGGAAGCCCGAGCCTGCGCCCAGCAGGAACTGCTGCAGACCTATCTGCAGGAGTTGCGGCAACCGGTGGCGGTGGCCTGGTATTTCACGCCCATGGCGCTGGACTATGCCGGCGAGATCCCGGCGCAGACCCTGGTCTACGACTGCATGGACGAACTCTCGGCCTTTCGCGGCGCGCCCCCGGCCCTGCTGCAGCGGGAGCGGGAATTGCTGCAGCGCGCCGACCTGGTGTTTACCGGGGGCTACAGCCTCTACGAGGCCAAGCGTGACCGCCATCCGCGGGTCTTTCCCTTTCCCAGCAGCGTGGACGTGGCGCACTTCGGTCAGGCTCGCGCGGCCCTGCCGGAGCCTGCGGACCAGGCCGGTCTGGCGCGGCCGCGGCTGGGCTTCTATGGCGTGATCGACGAGCGCCTGGATCTCGACCTGCTGGCCGCGGTGGCGCGGCTGCGTCCCCAGTGGCAGTGGGTGATCCTGGGCCCGGTGGTCAAGATCGATCCGGCCAGCCTGCCGCAGCTGCCCAATCTGCATTACCTGGGCGGCAAGACCTATGACGAGTTGCCGGCCTACCTGGCGGGCTGGGACGTGGCCCTGATGCCCTTTGCCCTCAACGAGGCGACACGTTTCATCAGCCCCACCAAGACGCCCGAATACCTGGCCGGCGGCTGCCCGGTGGTGTCGACGCCCATCACCGATGTGGTGCGCACCTATGGCGACAGCGGCGTGGTCTGGATCGCCGAAGGCGCCGAGGCCTTCGTCGCTGCCTGCGAGGCGGCCCTGGCCAGTCAAGATCAGCGCGAAGCCTTTCTGGCGCGCGCCGATGCCCTGCTGACCGGGATGTCCTGGGACAGCACCTGTGACCTGATGCGGGAGAAGATCCAATGGCGGTAACGGCGCTTGAGCGTTTCGACTATCTGATCGTGGGGGCCGGTTTCGCCGGCAGCGTGCTGGCGGAACGGCTGGCCGCAGGGCTGGGCAAGCGCGTGCTGGTGGTGGATCGGCGCCCGCACATTGGCGGCAATGCCTTTGATCACTATGACGATGCCGGGGTACTGGTGCACCGCTATGGTCCGCACATCTTCCACACCAATTCCCAGCGCATCGTCGACTACCTGTCGCGCTTCACCGAGTGGCGGCCCTACGAGCACCGGGTCCTGGCCGACGTCGCGGGTCAGCAGGTGCCCATCCCGATCAACCTGACCACGCTCAATCGCCTCTATGGCCTGGAGCTGGACGAGCAGGGTGCCGAAGCCTTTCTCGCCGCCCGCGCCGAGCCGGTCGAAGACATCCGCACCTCCGAGGACGTGGTGATCAACCAGGTCGGGCGCGAACTCTACGAGACCTTCTTTCGCGGCTATACCCGCAAGCAGTGGGGACTGGATCCGTCGCAACTGGACCGCTCGGTGACGGCGCGGGTGCCGACCCGGACCACCACCGACGATCGCTACTTCGGCGACACCTTCCAGCAGATGCCCCTGCATGGCTTCACCCGGATGTTCGAGCGGATGCTGGATCACCCCAACATCAAGGTGATGGTCAATACCGACTACCGCGAGATCCGCGAACTGATCCCCCATGAGCACCTGGTCTACAGCGGACCCATCGACGAATTCTTCGACTATCGCTTCGGCCGCCTGCCGTATCGTTCCCTGACCTTCAAGCACGAGACGCGCGATACGCCGCGCTTCCAGCCAGTGGCGGTAGTCAACTATCCCAGCGAAGCGGTGCCCTACACCCGCATCACCGAGTACAAGCACCTCACCGGCCAGACCCACGAGCGCACCAGCCTGACCTACGAATATCCCAGCGCGGACGGCGAGCCCTATTATCCGATTCCACGCCCGGAAAACGCCGAGCTGTACCGGCGCTACCAGCACCTGGCCGAGGCGACCCCCAAGGTCATCTTTATCGGCCGTCTGGGGACCTATCGCTACTACAACATGGACCAGGTGGTAGGCCAGGCGCTGGCCGCCTACAAGCGCATCGAGGAGGCGGAGCTCGGGCCGGCGGCGGGGGAGAGCGCCGAACACCACGAAAGCCTGGCAAGGCAGGCCCCATGAGAGACGTGATGGCCGAAGGCTCGCCCTTCCAGAGTTTCTTCATGGCCGGCTTCGAATGCTCCAGCCACAGACGCGCCGATGGCCGACGCCTGGATCTGCTCGCCAGCACCGGCCATGACCGCTGGGCCGCGGAAGACTATGGCGCGGTGGCCGCCCAGGGCCTGCGCACCGTGCGCGATGGCGTCCGCTGGCACCGGGTGGAGGCCCAGGCCGGGCACCATGACTGGTCGAGTGTCCTGCCGCAGGTGCGAGTCGCGCGGGCGGCCGGCGTCCAGGTGATCTGGGACCTCTGCCACTATGGCTGGCCCGATCACCTGGATATCTGGCGGCCGGCCTTCGTCGATGCCTTCGCCCGTTATGCCGCCGCCTTTGCCCGGCTGTTGCGGGAGGAGGGCGAGACCCGTCCGTGCCTGGCGCCGATCAACGAGATCTCCTACTGGGCCTGGGCTGGCGGCGATCAGGGCCTGTTCAATCCCGGCGCTCGCGGCCGCGGTCAGGAACTCAAGCATCAACTGGTGCGCGCCAGCATCGCCGCCATCGAGGCGATTCGAGCCGAGTTGCCCGCGGCGCGCTTCCTGGCCATCGATCCGCTGATTCATGTGGTCGCGCGCCGCCCCGAACAGCGCGAGGCCGCGGAGGCCTATCGCCAGGCCCAGTTCGAGGCCTGGGACCTGCTCAGCGGGCGCCAGTGGCCAGGGCTGGGCGGGCGCCCCGATTACCTGGACATCCTGGGTCTGAACTACTACTCCGACAACCAGTGGTATCTGGACGGCGGTACCCTGGCGGCGGAGGATCCGGCCTATCGACCCTTGCAGGGCATGCTGGCCGAAGTCCACCAGCGCTATGGCCGGCCGTTGCTGATCGCCGAGACGGGGGCCGAAGGCCCGGCGCGCGCCTCCTGGCTGGAACACGTGGCCGATCAGGTCGGGCGGGCGCTGCGCCAGGGCGTGCCGGTGCAGGGCATCTGCCTGTATCCGGTACTCGACTATCCCGGCTGGGACGATGACCGCCTCTGTCCCACGGGGCTGTTCGGCGTGGCCGACGGGGCAGGGCACCGGGCGCTGCACGAGCCTCTGGCCGAGGTCCTGCAGCGTCAGCGCCAGCTACTGGCAGGCGGAGAGGAGCGATGAGCGCAGCTCGGCGGCGCGAGCGGCGGCGCGCCGAATGGCCCCTGCCGGAACGGGTCGGCGCCTTTCTCTGGCGCTATGTCCGCCTGCGACCCTGGCACTTCGGCGGCCTGCTGTTGCTGGTGGTCGGCGCGGCGACCTGTGCGGTGGCAGTGCAATACGGCATGAAGCTGCTGGTCGATGCCATGGCCGATCCGGCACGCCGGGCGGCGGTGTGGGGGCCCTTTTGGCTGTTCATCTCGCTGATCGTGCTGGAGAACCTGTTCTGGCGTAGCGGTGGCTGGCTGGGTTGCCGCACGGTGGTGGCCAGCTGCGCCGATCTGCGCGTCGATCTGTTCCGCTACCTCACCGGCCATCCGATGCACTACTTCTCCCAGCATTTCGCCGGGGCCCTGGGCAATCGCATCTCCGCCACCGGAGCGGCCGCGGGGGCCATCTACGGCGGCCTGGCCTGGAAGATCATGCCGCCCTGCGTCGACTTCATCGGCGCGGTGGTGGTGCTCTGCACCGTGGACCTGCGCATGGCCGGGGCGCTGGTGGCCTTCGTGCTAATCGTGGCGCTGGTGATCACCGCCTTCGGCATTCGCGGGCGGGCGCGGCACCAGCGCTTCGCCGCTCAGTCGGCCCATGTCGGCGGCGAGCTGGTGGACCTGGTGCAGAACGTCTGGACCATCAAGGCCTTTTCCGCCCGGGAGCGCGAGGTGCAGCGACTGGCCCAGGCCATCGGCGTAGAGGCGCGTGCCCAGCGCAGCAGCTGGATGCATCTGGAGCAGGCCCGGGTACTCCACGACACCTGCCTGTCGCTGATGGCCGGCGGCATGCTGGCCTGGGCCATCGCACTGTGGAGCCGCGGCAGCATCACCGCCGGCGACGTGGTCATGGTCAGTGCCCTGACCTTTCGCATCCTGCACGGCTCCCGTGACCTGGCCCTGGCGCTGGTGGACACCACTCAGCAACTGGGCGCCATCGGCGAGACCCTGCGCATCCTTATCCAGCCCCACGGCCAGAGCGACGTCGAACGGCCCCTGACCCAGGCGCGCGGCGCCCTGAGCTTTACCGGCGTGCACTATCGCTATCCCGATGGTCGGCAGGTGTTCCAGGGTTTCGATCTGGAGGTGCCGGCCGGCCAGAAGATCGGGCTGGTGGGGCCGTCGGGCGCCGGCAAATCGACCCTGATCGGCCTGTTGCAGCGCCTCGACGATATCCAGCGGGGGAGGATCTGCATCGATGGCGAGGACATTCGCACGGTCAGTCAGGACAGCCTGCGCCAGCGCATCGCCGTGGTGCCCCAGGAGACCGCGCTGTTCAATCGCAGCATTCGCGAGAACATCCGCTATGGCCGGCCGGAAGCCAGCGACGCCGAGGTGGAGGCGGCGGCTCGTCACGCCTATTGCGACGACTTCATCCGCGAGTTGCCGCTGGGCTACGACACCCCGGTGGGCGAGCGCGGCGTTCTGCTTTCCGGTGGTCAGCGCCAGCGTCTGGGCATCGCCCGGGCCTTTCTCAAGGATGCGCCCATTCTCATCCTCGACGAAGCCACCTCGGCGCTGGACAGCCACTCCGAGACGGTCATCCAGCGAGCCCTGCTGGAGTTGATGGAAGGTCGCACCGTGGTGGCGGTGGCCCATCGGCTCTCCACCCTGACCGGCTTCGACCGCATCCTGGTGCTGGAGCAGGGCGTCATCGTCGAGGACGGCCCACCGCAGCGGCTGCGCGAGGGGGAGGGCAGTTTCGCTGCGCTCTGGGACCTGCAGGCAGCACCCTAGCGAACCTAAGTCCTTGTATGGCTTGCAACTTCGCCCCAACCGCGTAGAATGACGCACCTCACCTCAGGGTGAGGCGTTATGGTGGCTCTGTCGGTCCCCCCGCAACGATCAACCGTGAACCCGGTCAGGCCCGGAAGGGAGCAGCCGCAGCGGTGATGTCGTGTGCCGGGGTGTGGCTGGCGGGGCCACCTCCATTTCTGCCCCGCGCTTTTCCTCTTCCGCGTTTCCCTCCTCTTTTTCCGCCTCGTCTCCCAGCGCTCCGCGAATTACGCCACAGGGCTTTCGTGACGAAATGCACTGTTTTGGTTCATGGCTCTGTGCCATCATGCGCGCCGTACCCTCACCACTGGACAGATGTCCAAGGATCTCTTGTGAAGAACGGACTCGAATGCGCAGGACGCGCCCTGAGCAATGGCCTCCATCCCTATCGTGTCGACTGCCGACGCGACACCGAGACGACGCTGGTCGCGCAGATCTACCACCCCAGCGAGCCCCTGCTGCTGATCAGGATCGACCTGACCAACGAAGAGGCGATCAATCCCTTCAAGATGAACGCCACCGTGACTCGCCTGCGCAGCCAGCTGGATGCCCTGGCAGCCTATGTCGCAAGCGTGGTCCTGGCCGATGGTGAGGACCACTGCCGGCGTGCCTGAAGCGGCTTTTTACCCGCCGTTTTCCCTCCTGATCGCTTGAAAATCCGCCAGGCCGCCTCCATCTAGGGAGGTAGCCACAGCCCGCCCGGCGTCGCCCCGATGCCACGCCGCGGGATGCATTCGCGGCCCCTCTTCGTTAGCATGGGCGCCCCCCACGTCTTCTCCTGATCAGGTCTCGATGAGTTACCAGGTTCTTGCGCGCAAATGGCGCCCGCGGTCATTCCGCGAAATGGTCGGCCAGACCCATGTGCTCAAGGCGCTGATCAATGCGCTGGATAACGAGCGGCTGCACCACGCCTATCTGTTCACCGGTACCCGCGGGGTGGGCAAGACCACCATCGCGCGGATCCTGGCCAAGTGCCTGAATTGCGAGACCGGCATCAGCTCCACGCCCTGTGGCAGCTGCTCGGTGTGCCGCGAGATCGATGAAGGCCGCTTTGTCGATCTCATCGAAGTGGACGCCGCCAGCCGCACCAAGGTGGAAGACACCCGCGAGCTGCTGGAGAACGTGCAGTACGCGCCGTCCCGCGGTCGCTACAAGGTGTACCTCATCGACGAGGTGCACATGCTTTCCACCCACAGCTTCAATGCCCTGCTCAAGACGCTGGAAGAGCCACCACCCCACGTCAAGTTCCTGCTCGCCACCACCGATCCGCAGAAGCTGCCGGTCACCATCCTCTCGCGCTGCCTGCAGTTCTCGCTGAAGAACATGCCGCCGGAGCGGGTCGTCTCCCACCTGCAGCAGGTGCTCGCCGCGGAAAGCATTCCCTTCGAGGACGATGCGCTCTGGCTGCTGGGTCGTGCGGCGGATGGCTCCATGCGCGATGCCATGAGCCTGACCGACCAGGCGATCGCCTTTGGCGAGGGCAAGGTACTGGCCGCCGATGTGCGCGCCATGCTCGGGACCCTCGATCATGGCCAGGTCTACGACGTACTCCAGGCCTTGCTGGACGGTGACGGTCGCGCGGTGCTGGACGCGGTTCGCCATCTGGCCGAGCAGGGCCCCGACTGGGGCGGCGTGCTGGCCGAGCTGCTCAATGTGCTGCACCGCGTGGCCATCGCCCAGGTGCTGCCCGATGCCGTGGACAATGGCCAGGGTGATCGCGAGCGGGTGCTGAGTTTGGCGCAGACGCTGCCGGCGGAAGATGTCCAGTACTACTATCAGCTGGGTCTGGTCGGGCGGCGCGATCTGCCGCTGGCACCGGATCCGCGCCACGGCTTCGAGATGGTCCTGCTGCGCATGCTGGCCTTCCGGCCCGCCGGTGCGGTGGTGGCCGAGCGACCGGCACTAAAGACGACGGGAGCCAGCCCGGCCACGGCTGACTCCAACCCCCGTCCGGTGGCCGCGGCGGTTCCGGCAGTGGCTGCGCCTGCGCGCCCGTCGCCACGCGAGGCAGCACCTGCGCCGGTGCCGGCAACGCCTGTCTCCAGTAATACCACCCCTGTAGAAGAGCCGGTGGATCTCCCCTGGGAGGATCCTGCGCCCGTGGCGGTCAAGGCGGCTCCGACTGCAGCTCCAGCTCCGGCTCCGGCTCAAACTCCGGTCGAAGCGGCTGGTGCGCCGGTCGCCCCCAGGGCGCTACCGACTCCCCAGGTCGAGGCGACCCCTGAGGCCACGGTGATCGCCGAATTGCCCGCGGACACCTCCGGTGACGAACTGGACGGTGACGAAGAGCCGCCGCCGGCCGAGGATTACTACGAGGTCGGGCTGGACGACTATCTCGACAGCCTGGGTGAGCCGGCTGCCGAAGCGGTGACCGCGGCGCCGGCGCCGGCGGTGCAGCCGGCGACCGGTCTGGCAGCCGATTGGCAGACCCTGTTCCCCGACCTCAAGCTGGGCGGGTTGACCGCCAGCATCGCGGCCAACTGCACCCTGGTGGCGGTGGACGGCGATCGCTGGCACCTGCACCTGGATCCGGCGCAGAGCGCCCTGTTCAACGCCAACCAGCAGCGCCGGCTCAACGATGCGCTGAACCAGCAGCAGGGACGTCCCATCACGCTCGAGGTCACCATCCAGACCCCCGAGCAGGAGACGCCCGCCCAGGCCGCCGCCCGGCGCCGGGCGGAGCGTCAGCGGCAGGCGGAGCAGTCCATCCAGGACGATCCGTTGATCCGCCAGATGATGCAACAGTTCGCCGCCACGGTGCGCGCGGGTACCATCGAGCCGGTCGACACCCAAGCCTGACCGGTTTTCCATTCATAGTTCGAGGTAGCAGACATGATGAAAGGTGGCATGGCCGGCCTGATGAAGCAGGCCCAGCAGATGCAGGAAAAGATGCAGAAGATGCAGGAAGAGCTGGCGAACGCCGAAGTGACCGGTCAATCCGGCGCCGGCCTGGTCAGCGTCGTCATGACCGGCCGACACGACGTCAAGCGCGTCAGCCTGGACGACAGCCTGATGCAGGAAGACAAGGAAATCCTCGAAGACCTGATCGCCGCCGCGGTGAACGACGCCGTGCGCAAGATCGAGCAGAACAGCCAGGACAAGATGTCCGGCATGACCTCCGGAATGCAGCTCCCGCCCGGCTTCAAGATGCCTTTCTAGGTTGTTCCAGCTGCGGGTGTCCAGCGGGCACCCGTCTCTCCCGCCTTCCAGTACGGTAGTCCATGAGCTTCAGTCCCCTGATTCGCCAATTGATCGATGCGCTCCGGGTCCTGCCCGGTGTCGGCCAGAAGTCCGCCCAGCGCATGGCCCTGCAACTGCTCGAGCGCGAACGCCAGGGTGGCCAGCGCCTGGCCTCTGCCCTCAGCGCCGCCATGGAAGGGGTCGGTTACTGCCAGCGCTGCCGCACCCTCAGCGAAGACCAGATCTGCAGCTTTTGCGCCGACACCCGGCGTGACGACAGTCTGCTCTGCGTGGTGGAGGGGCCCATGGACGTCTTCGCCGTCGAACAGACCGGCTATCGCGGGCGCTACTTCGTGCTCAAGGGACACCTGTCGCCCATCGATGGCCTGGGGCCGGACGCCATCGGCGTACCCGAACTCGAGCGGCGCGTCAGCGAGGGTGGCTTCACGGAAATGATCATCGCCACCAACCCCACGGTGGAAGGCGAGGCGACCGCCTATTACATCGCCCAGCTGCTGGCGCCCAAGGGCCTGACCATCTCGCGTATCGCCCATGGCGTGCCCCTGGGTGGCGAGCTGGACCTGGTCGATGGCGGCACCCTGACCCACGCCTTCGCCGGGCGCAAGCCGATCAGTCTCTAACGCTCTACCTTGGCCGTCTGCGCACCTCGGGCGCACGACACGGCTGTATCTTGTGATCGAGAAGCATTATCATTATCGGAAATCAGCGGCTTCCGAGGATGGTGATGCAGACGCTCGAGTCCGACCGGTATGGACACATCCGGACCCTCTACCAGGATCATCACGGCTGGCTGCGCGAGCGGCTGCAGCGGCGGCTGGGTTGCCTGGGGCAGGCGGCCGATCTGGCCCAGGACACCTTCGTGCGGCTGCTGGCCCGGGAAGGGGAGCTGGAGCGCCTGCGCGAACCTCGCGCCTTTCTCGCGACCGTCGCCCAGGGCCTGCTGGCCAACCACTGGCGGCGCCAGGCCCTGGAGCGCGCCTATCTCGAGGCGCTCGCGGCCCGACCGCAGGCCGTGCAGCCCTCACCGGAAGCCCAGGCGCTGATCCTGGAAACCCTGACCGAACTCGATGCGCTGCTCGACCGCCTGCCTGCTCGGGTGCGCCAGGCCTTTCTGCTGGCGCAACTGGAAGGCCTCACCTATGCCGTCATCGCCGAGCGCCTGGGCGTGTCGGAGCGGATGGTCAAGAAGTACATGGCCCAGGCCATGCTGCACTGCCTGGAACTGGTGTCTTGAGTGCGCTGACGCCAGGCGGCGGCGGACCTCTGGCAGAAGCGGCGGACTGGTTCGCCGAATTGGCTGCCGACGAGGTGGATCCGGCCACCGAGCGGGCCTGGGAGCGCTGGCTACAGGCGGATAGCCGCCACGCGGTGGCCTGGGCACGGGTGGAGGAAATCAGTGCGCGCTTCAGCGGTCTGCCGCCGTCCGGGCGCCTGGCCCTGGCGCGGCGCGAATCCCTGGGCCGGCGGCGGGCGCTCAAGGTGCTGGGTCTGGCGGTGGGCGGACTGGCCCTGGGCTGGGCGCGGCCGGACGACTGGCGGTTGGGGGAGGGCGCCACCCTGAGCACGGCGGTCGGCGAGATCCGTGCCTTCGACCTGACCGCCGGGGTGCGCGTCTGGCTCAACACCGACAGCCGGTTGGCGCAGGAGGCCGCAGACCGCTGGCGGCTGCTGCGCGGCGAGGTGCTGCTGGAAGGCCGTAACGGGGCGGCGCCGCTGCGACTGGACACGGCGTTCGGCCAGGTAAGACCCGGTCCGGGCTGCTGCGCAGTGCGGTTGCGTGACGACGGGCTGGAGGTCGCGGCCTATGCCGGCGCCCTGCAGCTGGCGCCACTCCAGGCCCGTGCTCAGGTCCTGACCCGGGGCCACCGGGCCCTCATGACCGCGACTGCCGTGCGGCCACTGGGGCCGGTCGATCCGGGGCGGCAACTCTGGCGCCAGGGGCGGCTGGTGGTGGACGACTGGTCGCTGGCGGCGCTGGTGGCGGAGCTGGGGCGCTATCGCCCAGGCCTGCTGACCTGCACCGCCACGGTCGCGCAATTGCGGGTGGTGGGCAGCTATCCCCTGGCTGACACCGACCGCGCCCTGGCCGCACTGGCCGACAGCCTGCCGGTGCGGGTGGAGCGACGCCTGCCCTGGTGGGTGCAGATCGTGCCCGCCTGAAAAAATTTGCGGCGAGCGGTTCCCCTTTGGCGCGCTCGCGGGGCTTGGGGGAAACGATCTCCGCTTCGAGGCCCCTCATGCATCGCCAAACCCGTTTCACCCTGCATCCGTTGCGCCGCGCCCTGCGCGTCTTCGCCCTGGCCGTACCCCTGGGCATCACCGGCCTGGCCACGTCCCAGGGCCTGGCCCAGGCGGTGCCCCTGGCGCAGGAATACCGCATCGAGGCGGGCAGTCTGGCCACGGTGGTGAGCACCTTCGCCGCCCAGAGCGGTGTACTGCTGTCGGCCCCCGCCCAGGGGCTGGAAGGTCGGCGCAGTCCGGGCCTGCAGGGTCGCTACACGCCGGCCGAGGGCTTCCAGCAGATCCTCCAGGGCAGTGGCCTGCAGGCGGTGCGCCAGGCGGATGACAGCTATCGCCTAGAGGCCATACCCGCGAGCGGTGTGACCTCCCTCAGCGAGACCACGGTGACCGGCTTCGCCCTGGGCAATGCCCTGGGCGAGACCGATGGCTACCTGGCGACCCACAGCGACGTGGCCACCAAGACCAGCAAGGGACTGCTGGAAACCTCCCAGTCGGTCTCGGTGGTGACCCGCGAACAGATCGATGACCAGGGCGCCAAGACCGTGCAGCAGGCCATGAGGTACACCCCGGGGATCTTCACCGGCCAGATCGGCGCCTCCAATCGCTACGACTACGTGGTGATGCGCGGCTTCGCCGACAACAGCGTCGACAACGTCTTTCTCGACGGCCTCAAGACCATGGGCGACAGCGGCACCTTCAGCTCGCTGCAGGTCGATCCCTATTTCCTCGAACGCATCGACGTGGTGAAGGGACCGGCCTCGGTGCTCTATGGCCGCAGCCTGCCGGGCGGCCTGGTGGCCCTGACCAGCAAGAAGCCGCTGTACCAGCCCTACCACCAGGTCCAGGCCACCCTGGGCAATCTCGGCCAGCGCGGCGCCGGTTTCGATTTCGGTGGACCGCTGGACGAGGAGGGGCATATCGCCTATCGCCTGGTGGGGCTGGCCCAGCACAGCGACACCCAGTTCGATCACGTGGAGGAAGAGCGCTATGCGCTGGCGCCCAGTCTGGCCATCGACCTGAGCGACGACACCACCCTGACCCTGCAGGCCTATCTGCAAAAGGATCCAGATGGCGGCTACCACAGTGGCGTCCCCGCCGAAGGCAGCCTCTATCGCCGCAATGGCCGCTACATCAGCAACCACTTCTTCGACGGCGAGCCCGATCACGACAAGTTCGAGCGGACCCAGCAGATGGTCGGCTATCAGTTCGAGCACAGATTCAACGACGTCTGGAGCGCGCGGCAGAATTTCCGCTATGCCAAGTCGCGGGTCAAGCTGGAGCAGGTCTATGGCTACGGCTATGTCGGCAGCAGCGACCTGCTCAATCGCTACTACTCCGGCGGCCGCGAGAATCTGCACGCCTATACCCTGGACAACCTGGTGCAGGCGGACTTCGACTGGGCCGGCAGCCGCCATACCCTGCTGGCCGGCCTGGACTACCAGCGCCGCTGGACCCACGTCGACTGGCCCAGTGGCACGGCGGATCCGCTGGACGCCTTCGAGCCCAGCTACGGTGGCCAGGTGACCGTCTACCCGGGCAGCGAATACCGCCGCGAACTGGAGCAGACCGGTGTCTACCTGCAGGATCTGATCGAACTGGATCGCTGGCGCTTTTCGCTCGGCCTGCGCCAGGACTGGGTGGAGATCGGCATCGAGGATCGCCAGGCGGGGACCCGCAGCAGCGCGCGCCGCGGCCAGGCCAGCGGGCGCGCCGGGGCGCTCTATCTGTTCGACAACGGCCTGGCGCCCTACCTGAGCTATTCCACCTCCTTCAATCCCAATGCCTACAACGATGCCGCGGGCAATCCGCTGGAGCCTACCGAGGGCAAGCAGTGGGAGCTGGGCCTGAAATACCAGCCGCCGGGCAGCGCCAGCTTCTACACCGCCTCGCTGTTCCACATCACCCAGGAAAACGTGGCGACCAAGCTGCCCCAGGAAGACTTCTATTCCTCGGTGGGCGAGATCCGCTCCCGGGGCCTGGAGCTGGAGGGCCATCTGCAACTGGCCGAGCGGCTCAAGCTGCTGGGCAGCTACACCTTCACCGATATCGAGTACACCCAGGCGCTGGACGGCACCCAGGGCAATACGCCGAATCAGGCGCCGCGGCACCAGGCCTCGCTGTGGGGGCAATACGAGCTGGCCGGGCCCCTGGCGGGCTTCAGCGTCGGCGCCGGCGCCCGCTACGTGGGCACCAGCTGGGCGGACAAGTCCAACACGCGCAAGGTACCGGCCTACACCCTGGTGGACGCCATGCTCGCCTATGACTTCACCCGCCTGGGACTGCCGGGACTCACGGCGCGGGTCAATGCCAACAACGTGCTGGGCAAGGACTACGTGGCGTCCTGCTACAGCCTGGATTTCTGCTACTTCGGCGAGGAGCGCAACGTGACCGCGACGGTCAGCTACAGCTTCTAGGGGCTCGGGGTCCTGCCGCTCAGGCAGGACCCCTGGCCTCAGCCCTCCAGCTGACCGCCGGCCAGGGCGCAGAGGCGGGCGGAATCGAGGATGCGCACCTCCTTGCCTTCGGCCGCCAGCACCCCGCTCTGCTGGAAGCGGGTGAACACCCGGGACACGGTTTCCACCGCCAGGCCAAGGAAGTTGCCGATCTCGTTGCGCGACATGCTCAGGCGGAATTGCTGGGCGGAAAAGCCGCGGGCATGGAAGCGGGCGGAGAGATTGACCAGGAAGGTGGCGATGCGCTCGTCGGCACTCTTCTTCGACAAGAGCACCATCATCTGCTGGTCATCGCGGATCTCCCGGCTCATCACCCGCAGCAGCTGGCGGCGCAGTTGCGGCAGCTGCTCGGAGAGTTCGTCCAGGCGCTCGAAGGGGATCTCGCAGACGGTGGTGGTCTCCAGCGCCCGGGCCGAGACCGGATAGCGCTCGGTGTCCATGCCCGACAGGCCGACCAGTTCGCTGGGCAGGTGGAAGCCGGTGATCTGCTCCTCGCCGGCATCGCTCAGGCTGCTGGTGCGCAGGGCGCCGGAACGCACCGCATAGACCGAGCCGAAGGTATCGCCCTGGCGGAACAGGTGGTCACCCTTGGCCAGCGGCCGGCCGCGCTTGACGATCTGGTCGAGGGCGTCCAGGTCTTTCAGATCGAGCGACAGCGGCAGGCACAGCGAGGCGAGGCTGCAATCCTTGCAATGGGCCTGGGCGTTGCGCAGCTTGAGGGGCTCGGTCATGGGGGAAGATCGCTTCTCGTCTGGTTCCAAAAGTCTAACTTTAGCAGTCGTGGCAGGCATGGGTCATATCACCCGGGAAAAGCGCTGGTTGTCGTGGCCCGGCAGATAGCGGTCGAACAGCATGCACAGGGCGCGGATCAGCAGGCGGCCCGGCGCCAGCACCTGCAGGCCACGCGCATCGAGGCGGATCAGGCCGTCGGCGGCCATGGCCTCGAGGTGCGGCCAGGCGTCGGCGAAATACTGGCGGAAATCCAGCTCGCAGCTGCGCTCGATGGCGGCGAAATCCAGCTGGAAATGGCAGATCAGCTGGGCGATCACCGCACCGCGGATGCGGTCGTCCCGCGAACGGCGCAGGCCGCGGGCCACCGCCAGTTCGCCCTGGCCCAGGCGGTCCTGGTAGCGGGCGAGATCGGGGGTGTTCTGGCAGAGCACCTCGCCGACCTGACTGATGGCGGAGACGCCGAGGCCCAGCAGGTCGCAGTGGCCGTGGGTGGTGTAGCCCTGGAAGTTGCGCTGCAGGGTGCCGTCTTCCTGGGCGATGGCCAGGTCGTCGTCGGGCAGGGCGAAGTGGTCCATGCCGATGTAGCGATAGCCGGCGGCCAGCAGCTGTTCCACGGTGCGCTGCAGCATCTCCAGCTTGGCCGCTGGGTCCGGCAGTTCGCTGGCTTCGATGCGCCGCTGCGGCGGAAAGCGCTGCGGCAGATGGGCGTAGTTGAACACCGACAGGCGATGCGGCTGCAATTCCAGCACCCGCTCCACGGTGTGGGCGAAGCTGGCCGGGGTCTGCCGCGGCAAGCCGTAGATGAGGTCCAGGTTGATGGAGCGATAGTCGAGGGCGCGAGCGGCCTCCACCAGGGTACGGGTGTCGTCGAAGGGCTGCAGGCGATTGATCGCCAGCTGCACCTGCAGGTCGAGGTCCTGGACGCCGAAGCTGACGCGGTTGAAACCCAGCTCGCGGAGCAGCCCCATGGTGCTCCAGTCGGCTTCACGCGGATCTATCTCGATGGAGTAGTCGCCCCGGTCGCCGTCGGCCAGGGTGAAGTGCCGGCGCAGGTCGGCCATCAGCTCACGCAGCTGCATGGGGTTGAGAAAGGTCGGGGTGCCACCGCCGAGGTGCAGCTGCTCCACCCGCTGCCCGCCGTCCAGGTGCCGGCTGGTGAGGGCCATCTCCTGACGCAGGGCCTGGAGGTAGGCGACGCTGCGGCTGCGGTCCTTGGTGATGACCTTGTTGCAGGCGCAGTAGTAGCAGATGTTGGCGCAGAAGGGCACGTGCAGGTAGAGCGACAGCGGGCGTCCGGCCTGGCGACTCAGGCGCAGGGCGCCGAGCAGGTCGAAGGGACCGATGCCGTCGTGGAATTGCACGGCCGTGGGATAGGAGGTGTAGCGGGGGCCGGCGCGATCGTAGCGGGCGATGAGGTCGGCGTCCCAGACGAGGGCGGCTGTCATGCCGGGCTCCAATGGTTTCGAGGTGCCCAGTGTGAGGGGCGCGGCCTGCGCTTTATTGATCCAGATCAATGGATAGCCGGTTAAGCTTTGGCGTTTGGACGAGGAGTAGCCCATGGCAGACGAGTTGTACCTCGACAGCTTTCGCGAATGCCGACCCGCAGGTCCGCCGCTGGCGACCCTGTTGCTGGCCCATGGGGCGGGGGCAGGGATGGACAGCCCCTTCATGGAGCAGCTGGCCGAGGCACTGGCGCGGCGCGACATCCGCACCCTGAGATTCGACTTTCCCTACATGGCGCGGGCCCGCGCCGAAGGCCGGCGCCGCCCGCCAAATCCGGCGCCGGTCCTGCTGGAGCACTGGCGGGCCATGGTCGCCACCTGGCGTGCGGCAGAAAGCGGTCCGTTATGGCTGGCGGGCAAGTCCATGGGCGGGCGGATGGCCAGTCTGCTGGCCGACGACCTGGGCGCGACGGGCCTCGTCTGCCTGGGCTATCCCTTCCATCCGGCCGGCAAGCCCGAGCGGCTGCGTACCGAGCATCTGGCGACCCTGGCCACGCCGACGCTGATCGTCCAGGGCGAGCGGGATGCCCTGGGCACCCGTACGGAGGTGGCCGGCTATGCCCTGGCGCCCACGCTCGAGGTGCAGTGGATCGCCACCGCCGACCACGATCTCAAGCCGCTCAAGAGCAGCGGCCTGAGCCAGACCCAGGCGCTGGTGGAAACGGCGGCCTGGGTGGCGGCCTTCGTGCGGAGTAGCGGCTAGATCACCCGGAAGCCACTGGTGCCATCGCGCCGCAATTGCTCGACCAGGCCGAATTCCCAGTCCAGGTAGGCCTGCATGGCCGCGCGCGGAGCATCGGTGCCTTCATAGGGGCGCCGGTAGCGATCGCGCCGGGTCGACAGCAGCCGTGTTTCGCCGCCTTCCACCGGCAGACCCGCAGCCAGCCAGGCCGCGGTGCCGCCCTCCAGCAGAAGGACCGGCCGGTCGGTAATGGCCTGGACATCGACGGCGACGAAGGCGGCCAGTTGGCCACTGCCGCAGGTGAAGACATAGCGCTCGGCCGGCGGCAGCGCTGCCGGCAGATCGGCACGCAGCACCCAGGCGGCGCCCGGGATGTGCCTCTGGACATAGTTGGCGCTGGCGGTGACATCCACCACCAGGGTGCCGGGCTCCGCCAGCAATTCCTGCAGGCGCGTCACCGAGATGCGCTCCACCGGCCCGGGGACGGGGGCGGGCGGCTGCCATGGACCGGTGACGTTCAGGGCGCCGGCCGGGATGGCGTCGACCACCGCCACCTCCCAGCCCATCTGCGCCAACCAGGAGGCACTCATGTTGGCGCGCACGCCGTCGTCGTCCACCAGGGCCAGGCGGGCACCGCGTACCGGGGCGCTGTGATCGGTCTCCTGGACCAGCTGGCCACCCGGCGTCGAGCGGGCGCCGGGCAGGTGGCCAGTGGCGAATTCCTCGGGGGTGCGGACATCGATCAGGTAGTTCGTCCGCTGCGCCTCGGTGCGCCAGGCCGCCAGTTCGCCGAAGGCCAGCCGGGCGACACCGGCGCGATCGGCGACCTGACGCGCGCGGGTCGCGGCGGTCGCTTGGGTCGCCGGACTCACCGCGCCGAAGCGGCGTTGCTGGCCGTGTTCCAGGGTCTGGCCGGCCAGCGTCCAGCCGATGGTGCCGTTGCGCAGGGCGGCCACCGGATTGGGAATGCCGGCATTGATCAGCGACTGGGCGCCGATCAGGCTGCGGGTCCGGCCGGCGCAGTTGACGATGACCCGGGTCCGCGGATCGGGTGCCAGCTCGGCGACCCGCAGCACCAGTTCGGCGCCCGGCACGCTGACCCCGCCGGGAATGCTCATGGTCTGGTATTCCTCGAAGCGGCGTGCATCGAGGATCACCAGGTCGGCGTCCTGATCCAGCAGCGCCTTGACCTCCTCGGCGGGCAGCGAGGGGGTATGGCGGCGCGCTTCCACCAGCTCGCCGAAGGCCTTGCTCGGCACGTTGACGTCGATGAAGAGTTCGCCGCCGCTGGCGCGCCAGCCCGCCAGGCCGCCCTCGAGCAGGGCGACGTCGGTGTAGCCCAGGGCGTGTAGGCGTTCGGCCGCGCGTTCCGCCAGGCCTTCGCCATTGTCATAGAGGGTGATGGCCACGTCGCGTCGCGGCAGCCGCGACCAGGCCTCCAGTTCCAGGCGCGATAGCGGCAGATTGGCGGCCCACAGCGGGTGGCCGGCAGCGAAGGGGTCTTCTTCGCGGACGTCGAGCAGGGCGACTTCGGTGCCGGAGAGGAGGGCCTGGCGGATGTCCTCGGCGGTGCGGATGGCGGTCATGGTGTGGCGGTCTCCTGGGACAGGTCCCACAGGTTGGGCAGGTGGCGATTGGTGTAGCCGGAGATGAAGGGCTTTTCCTGGCCATCGGCGGCATAGACGGCGCGGCGCACGGCGCCGATGTTGCTGCCATAGACGTGGATGCTGATGGAGGTGCGGTCGGCATAGGCGTTGCTGACCTGGTGGACGTCGCCCACCCGCGGCGAGACCGCTTCCACCTGGCCCGGCTCCAGACGCACGGGGGCGCCTTCCGGCTGCAGGCGGCCGGCGGGATCGCGGGCGAAGCCCTGAGCGGTCTCGGCGCCGCGCAGCATGCCGATCAGGCCCCAGGTGCGGTGGTCATGCACCGGCGTGGCCTGGCCCGGCCCCCAGACGAAGCTCACCACCGAGAAGCGCTGACGGGCATCGGCATAGAGCAGGTACTGGCTATAGCGCTCGGGGTGGGGCAGGGCGCAGTCCTCGGGCAGCCAGTCGTCATGGCGGACCAGTTCGCCGAGCAGGGCGGCGCCGCGCTGCAGCAGCTGCGGCTCGGCAGGGTGTTCGTCGACCAGGGTGGCGAGGTCATGCAGGAACAGGCGCAGGCGGTCGAGCCTAAGGGTCATGGAGGGCTCCACGAGTAAGCCGGGTGGGCGATGACGGCCATTAAAGCAAGGCCAGCGCCCAGCACCTTAGATCGATTGGTTCTGTGCTGAAACCATTATTCGCATAACTATCTGTTTGGGTTATCCATGCTGTGCATATTAGGTTATGCGCAATCGATATTTCCATCTCGGCGAGTCACAACGTTAGGTTCTAAGCAGACCAGGGCAACGCCCGTCGCCCTGGCGCCCCTTCTGCTTCCGGAGCCGCCGCATGACCGCCTTCCACAACGCCCTCGCCAGCGTCCGCGCCCAGGTGTCCGCCGCCGAATGGGAGGCGCGGGTCAAACTCGCCGCCGCCTATCGGCTGGCTGCCCGCGAACGCTGGACCGACCATATCTACACCCACTTTTCGCTGCGGGTGCCGGGCCCGGAGGCGCACTTCCTGATCAATCCCTTCGGCCAGACCTTCGACGAGATCACCGCCCCTTCGCTGGTGAAGGTGGATATCGACGGCGAGATCGTCCTCGACCCCACCGGACTGGGCATCAATCCGGCCGGCTACGTGATCCACAGCGCCATCCACCGTGCCCAGCCGGAACTCCATGCGGTGCTGCACACCCACACCGCCGCCGGCATCGGTGTCTCCGCCCAGCGCGGCGGCCTGCTGATGCTTTCCCAGCACGCCATGAGGTTCTTTGGCCGCCTGGCCTATCACGGCTACGAGGGCGTGGCCCTGGATCTGGACGAGCAGAGTCGGCTGGTGGCCGACCTCGGGGCGCACCCGGCGATGATCCTCTGCAATCACGGCCTGCTCACCGTGGGCGCAAGTCTGGAAGAAGCCTTCTGGCACCTCTATTACCTGGAGCGCTCCTGCGCCGCGCAACTGGCGGCCCAGAGCGGCGGCGCCGAGCTGGTGATAGCGCCCGACGCCGTCGCGCAGAAGGTCAGCGACCTCATCCCCGGCAATCTGGCGCGCGGCGCCCATGTCCGTCACTGGGAGGCGGCGGTGCGCCAACTGGAGCGTCACGAAGGCCGGGAGTACGCGCAATGAAGCGACTGCTCGCCACGCTGGGCCTGGCCTTGCTGCTGGGGCAGGCCCAGGCGGCGCCGGATCTCTCCGGCGTGACCCTGGTGCTGGGCGACCAGGCCCGCGGTCTGCGCGCCATGATGGAAGCCGCCGGCACCCTCGAAGGCGCGCCCTACAACTATCGCTGGGCCAACTTCCAGGGCGCCGCGCCACTGTTCGAGGCGCAGCGCGTCGGCGCGGTGGATACCTCCTATGCCGGTGACCTGCCGGTGCTGATGGCCGCGTCCGGCGGCGTGCCGCTCAAGCTCATCGCCACCAATGTCGGCTACCCCCAGGCCAACGGCCTGCTGGTACAGAAGGATTCACCTATCCATTCGGTCAAGGATCTCAAGGGGCGCACCGTGGTGGTGTCCTCGGCCAAGGGCAGCATCTCCCAGCACCTGCTCTATGCCGCCCTGGAAGAGGCCGGGCTCAAGCGTGAAGACGTCACGGTCAAGTTCGTGCTGCCCACCGACGCCAGTGCCGCCTTCAATGCCGGGCAGATCGACGTCTGGGCGACCTTCGATCCCTATCTCGGCATCGCCGAGCAGCACGGCGCCCGGCTGCTGCGCGATGGCCAGGGGCTGACCACCGCCCTGGGCTTTCTCACCGCCACCCCGGTGTCGCTGGAGGACCCGGCCAAGCGCGCCGCCATCGCCGATTTCGCCGGGCGCCTGGCCCAGGCACGGGCCTGGGCGGTTGCCCATCCGCAGGACTATGCGCGCGTCTACGCCGAGCTGACGCGCCTGCCGGAAGGCGCCGCGGCAGCCATTTCCACCCGCACCTCCCGTGGCCTGCGCCCGGTGCAGCCGGCGGACGTCGCCGCGGTGCAGCAGGTGGCCGATCTGTTCAGCGAACTCCAGGTGCTGCCCAAGCCGGTCGACGTCGCCGCCCTGGCCGATGCCAGTGTCTTTACCGAGGAAGCCAAACCATGACCCTCATCCGCCGTACCCTGCTGGCGCTACCGCTGCTGCTCGCCGCCACCGCGGCCCTGGCCGCCGAGCCCCTGACCCTGCGCATCGCCGACCAGAAGGGCAACATGCGCGCCCAGCTGGAGGCCGCCGACGGCCTGCGCGACCTGCCGGGTTATCGGATCCAGTGGGCGGAATTTCCCGCCGCCGCGCCCCTGGCCGAGGCGCTCAATGCCGGCGCGGTGGACGCCGGCATCATCGGCGATGGCCCGCTGCTGTTCGCCCTGGCCGCTGGCGCGCCGGTCAAGGCCATCGCCGTGGACAAGTCCGATCCCTATGGCACGGCGGTGATCGTGCCGCGCGACTCGCCGCTGCGTAGCGCGGCCGATCTCAAGGGCAAGCGCATCGCCACCGGGCGTGGCTCCATCGGCCATTACATCGCCCTCAAGGCGCTGGACTCGGTGGGCCTGACCGCCCAGGACGTGAGCTTTCGCTTCCTCGGCCCGGTGGATGCCAAGATGGCCCTGGCCAATGGCTCGGTGGACGCCTGGGCGACCTGGGAGCCCTACACCGCCCAGGCCGAGCAGGTCGACGGCGCCCGGGTGCTGGTCAGTGGTCGCGGGCTCTGGGCGGGCAACAGCTTCCTGGCGGCCACCGACACGGCCCTGGCCGATCCGGCCCGGCGCGCGGCGCTGCAGGACTATCTCGACCGTCTGGCCGCCGCCCAGCGCTGGGGCTATGCCCACCTCGATGGCTATGCCAGGACCCTGGCGCAGATCATCGGCTTTCCCGAGGCGGTGGCCCGGCTGCAATTCGAGCGCCGTCAGCTGCACTGGGAGCCCATCGACCCGCAGGTGATGGCCGACCAGCAGGCGACGGCGGATTTCTACCACCGTAGCGGCCTGATTCCACAGCGCCTAGAGGCCCGGGCGACCTTCGCCGAGGGATTCCGGGTAAGCAAGCCGGACGCGCCGCGGCAGGCGGCGCGGGAGTAGGGTGGGATGCGGCGTGGTGTTGGGCTTCGCTTCGCTCAGCGCCAACCTGCTTACGGTGGAGCGCCCCCTCTCCCTCTGGGAGAGGGGTGGGGTGAGGGAAAAGCCACACCGCCCCTCGACCTATCCATATAACCCATCCTTATTTCAAAAACGCTGAACAGCTTGAGTAGGCTATAAGCCACTTCCAAGGATGAGCGCACCCCGATGCCCCCACGTCTTCCCGTCACCCGTCGTCCCCTGGCCCTGGGGCTCGCCGCCAGCCTGCTCGCCGGACTGGTCGTCGCACCCCAGGCAGCCCAGGCCGAGGGCACCCTGCGCATCTCCGAACAATTCGGCGTCTCCTACGTGATCCTGCATGTGCTGCGTGACCAGCAATTGATCGAAAAGCACGGCCAGCAGGAGGGCGTCGACATCAAGGTCGACTGGATAAAGCTGTCCGGTGGCGCTGCCGTCAACGAGGCGGTGCTGTCGGGGGCGGTGGACGTCGGCTCCGCCGGGCTCGGGCCGCTGTTCACGCTCTGGGACCGCACCCATGGTCGGCAGAACGTCAAGGCCGTGGCCAGCCTGGGGGCCTTTCCCAACTACCTGGTCACCAACAATCCGCAGGTGAAGACCCTGGCCGACTTCACCGCCAAGGACCGCATCGCCGTGCCGGCGGTCAACGTCTCGGTGCAGTCGCGCTTCCTGCAGTACGCCGCCGCCCAGGCCTTTGGCGAGAAGAACTGGAATCGCCTGGATCCCCTGACGGTAGCGGTGCCGCATCCGGACGCCACCGCGGCGGTGATCTCCGGTGGTACCGAGATCAACAGCCACTTCGCCAATCCGCCGTTCCAGGAGCAGGAACTGGCCAGCGGCAAGGTGCACAAGGTGCTCAGTTCCTATGACGTGCTGGGTGGGGCCGTCTCGCCCAACCTGGTGTTCGTCACCGAGAAATTCCGCCGGGACAATCCCAAGACCTACAAGGCCTTCCGCGAGGCGCTGGTCGAGGCCGGACAGATCATCGAGAAGGACAAGGCCGCCGCCGCCCGTACCTATGTGAAGGTCGAGAATTCGCGCCTCGATCCGGCGCTGATCCAGCAGATCATCGAAAGCCCCGAGGTCAACTTCGACACGGCGCCGCAGAACACCCTGAAGCTGGCGGAATTCATGTACCGCATCGGGGCCATCCGCAACCAGCCCAGCAGCTGGCAGGACTATTTCTTCGTCGACACGCCCGACCAGAAGGGCAGCTGATCCCCTTTCCCTTACGGGTTCCACCGGACCACCGGACGAGCCCTCGACATCTCGAGGTCTCCCATGGCTATTCCTCCACTTTTCCAGCGCCTCGGGCTGCTCCTGGCGAGCACCACCCTGGCGCTGTCCGCCCAGGCCGCCGAGCCGCAGAAGATCCGCCTCGGCATCAACGACAGTCCGCAGAACGCCGCCCTGGAGCGCGCCGCCGAGGTGGCGCGGGAGCGGGGTGTGGAGGTGGAAATCGTCGCCTTCAGTGACTGGAACACGCCGAATCTGGCGCTCGCCCACGGCGACATCGACGTCAACTACTTCCAGCATCAACCCTTCCTGGAAAACGCCAATGCCCAGAACGGCTACGGCCTGGTGCCCATCGCCTATGGCGTGGAAAACAAGGTCGGTCTCTATTCCAAACGGGTGAAGAGCTTCGCCGAGGTGCCGGACGGCGCCACCGTGGCGGTGGCCGACGATCCGGTCAACCAGGGCCGCGGGCTGCACCTCTATGCCCGGGCCGGCCTGATCCAGCTCAAGCCCGGTACCGGGCCCAAGGCCAGCCTGCAGGACATCGTCGCCAATCCGCGCCACCTGAAATTCATCGAACTGCCCGGTCCGCAACTGGCGCGGGTGCTGGACGACGTGACCCTGGCGCAAAGCTATCCCTCGCACATCCTCGCCGCCGGCACCACGGATCCCAACAGCGCCCTGCTGTTCAGCGACGACGAGGCCAGCGGTCACCTCTATGCCCTGAGATTCGTGACCAAGCCGGACAAGGCCGATGACCCGGCGATCCGCACCTTCATCCAGGTGTTCCAGAACGATCCGCGGGTGCGCGAGGCCATCGCCCAGGCCTATGGCAATCCGCAGCTGTACAGCCTGGCCTGGCTGAACCGGCAGGAGGCCGCCCGATGAGCAATGCACTACTCAGAACCGCACCGGCGCAGCCGCCCGCCGAACCCCAGGCCGCTCCCGCGCGCGAGCATCTACGCCTGAGCGGCGTACAAAAGATCTACACCGGCGGCGCGCTGCCGGTGACCGCCCTGGCGGACATCGACCTCAGCATCGCCCGTGGCGAGATCTTCGGCATCATCGGTCGCAGTGGCGCCGGCAAGTCCAGTCTGATTCGCACCCTCAATCGCCTGGAAGACGTCAGCGCCGGTCAGGTCCTGGTCGACGGCGTCGACATCGGCACCCTGAAGGGGGATCGCCTGGTGGCGCTGCGGCGGCGCATCGGCATGATCTTCCAGCACTTCAATCTGCTGGCCTCGCAGACGGTGCTGGAGAATCTGGCCTTGCCGCTCAAGGCCGCCGGCTTTCGCCGCGACGAGATCGAAGCCCGGGCGCGGGAACTGCTCGAGCTGGTCGGGTTGCAGGGCAAGGAACAGGTCTATCCCTCGCGGCTGTCCGGGGGCCAGAAGCAGCGGGTGGGCATCGCCCGCGCGCTGATGCTGAGGCCCGAGCTGCTGCTCTGCGACGAGGCCACCTCGGCGCTGGATCCGGAGACCACCCAGTCGATCCTGGCGCTGTTGCAGGACATCAATCGCCGCCTGGGACTGACCATCGTGCTCATCACCCACGAGATGGCGGTGATCCGCCAGATCTGCGACCGGGTGGTGGTGCTGGAACACGGCCGCATCGTCGAACAGGGCCCGGTGTGGCAGCTGTTCGGCGCGCCCCAGGCCGAAGCCACCCGGGCGCTGCTGGCACCCCTGGCGGCGCAGCTGCCGGCGGATCTGGCCAGGCGGCTCGGTGCCACCCGGCAACCGGGTGCCCGCGCGGTGCTGGAACTCAGCTACGACGGCCAGGGCGTGGAGCCCGACTTCCAGGCGCTGGGCCAGGCCCTCGGCGCACCGGTCGAACTGCTGCATGGCGGTATCGACCGTATCCAGGGCCACGCCCTGGGCCGCCTGCTGGTGGCGACCGCGGCACCGGAGCGGCGGCTGGCAGGCTTCCTGACCCAGGCCGGGTTGTTCGCCCGGGCGGAGGTGCTGGGCTATGTCTGACTTCATGCTCAAGGCGCTGTGGAAGGCCTTTCTCGATACCCTGACCATGGTCAGCGTGTCGGCGGCCATCGTCTGGTTCGCCGGCATCGCCCTGGCAGTGGTGCTGGTCACCACCGGGCGCGGCGCCATCTTTGCCGCGCCCACCCTCAACCGGGTGCTGGGCACCCTAATCAACGCCTTTCGCGCCACGCCCTTCATCATCCTGCTGGTGGCCCTTATCCCGCTGACGCGGCTGATCACCGGGACCACCATCGGCGTCTGGGCGGCGGTGGTACCCATCACCCTCAGCGCCACGCCGTTCTTTGCCCGGATCGCCGAGGTCAGCCTGCGCGAGGTCGGCGGTGGGGTGATAGAAGCGGCCCAGGCGCTGGGCTGCGAGCGGCGCCACATCGTCTTCAACGTGCTCCTGCCGGAGGCGCTACCCGGCATCATCGGCGGCTTCACCGTGACCCTGGTGGCCATGATCGGCGCCTCGGCCATGGCCGGCGCCATAGGCGCGGGCGGGCTCGGCGACCTGGCGATCCGCTATGGCTACCAGCGCTACGACACCCAGGTGATGGCCGTGGTGATCGTCATCCTGGTGGTGCTGGTGTGCGGCATCCAGTTCATCGGCGACCGCTACGTGCGGCACCTGCGGGCACGCTAGTGTGGTGTTTCAGACGTTCGCGCAAGAGTTGGCGAGTGATTTTTGGCGGTTCGGCGTTCCGAGCTGGCTAGGCGCCGCGACGAGTCATAGCAGGGCTATGGCGAGGAGTGGGAACGCCGCCGGGGCCTAAAAAGCGCCGCCAAAATTGTGCAGATAACGTCTGAAACACCACACTAGCTGAGGCGCTCCAGGTAGGCCGGCAATTCCGGGTCGGGCAATACCGAGAGCACCTTGAGCCGCTGCAGGGTGCGATCGCGGCCGCGCAGGAGGTGATTGCGCAACTGGCTGGCCGCCGAGTCCGGACTGCCCACCAGCAGGGATTCCAGCACCAGGCGATGCTCCACCAGCACCGCCTCGTCCAGCGGCGTGCCGAGCGACTGGTGGAAGATGCGTGAGACGTTCAGTGGACTCTGGCTGTGGGCGATCAGCTGGGCCAGCTTGCGATTGCGCAGGCCGGCCAGGCACCGCCCATGCAGATCCGCCTCGATGCGCTCCACCGCCGCCCAGGAGGTGGGGGCAGGGTGGGCGGCCAGTTGCTCCAGCCGTTCCAGCATCGCCAGCAGCTCGCTACGCGCCAGACCCGGCGCGGTCTGTAACAGCGCCTCGGGTTCCAGCAGGGCGCGGATCTCGTAGTCGTCGCGGATGGCCTGGGCGGTGAGCGGACCGGCCAGCCACTGGCCATAGGGTTCCTTTTCCACCAGGCCGCGGTCGCGCAGGCGCATCAGGGCTTCGCGCACCACGGCGCGACTGACGCCCAGGTGGTCGGCCGCCCGTTGCTCGTCCAGCCGGAAATGGCCGAAGAGCAGGGCGTGGCTGACACAGGCGGCGATCTCGTCGCCGACGCGCTCGCCCAGGGAGCGCGTATCGATCAGGTCATCGCTGCTGTCCAGCCCGAGCAATTGGCGGGTCAGTGGCTGGCGCTGCGGCTCGCCCGCGGTGCCGGCCGGATCGATCAGATAGCCGCGCCCCTCGAAGCGGCGGATCAGGCCTTCCTCCTGCAACAGCGTCAGCGCCTGGCGCACCGGCACCCGGCTGGTGCCGAACAGTTGCGCCAGCGGCGCCTCGACCAGCACCAGCCCTGGCGCCGCGCGACCGGCCAGGATGGCTTCGCGCAGGGCACTGCGGATCATCGCGTAGCGCGCGGCGGTACGACTGTCATCGAGGGGGGCGGGGACTGCTGCCGACATCGGGGACCTTCCGGAAACGAGATGAGAATTGTGGCACAGGCCTACGGCCTTTCGCGCGTTACCGGCTGGGCCAGGTGCACGCACGGTAACGGGGCAGGCGTTACGGTTCTGCACAAAAATGGATCTATTTAATTTAAGTACATTTTATAGGGTGATACCGGGAAAAGGCCCAGGCGACCGCTAGAGGTCAGCGTTTCGAGTCTGCGGCGTCCTGTTTTTTCAAGCTGGCACAAAGCCTGCTCTGTTAAACGTACCAAATTATAAAATGTACGTTTAAGGAGCGCCGATGGAACCCGCCCACGCCCTGTCCCTGGATGCCGTCGCGCTTGGCGAGGCCTATGCCGCCGGCACCCTCGATCCGGTCGCGGTCTTCGAGGCGGCACTGGCGCGCGCCCAGGCATCCTCGGCCGTATTCATCACCCTGACCGCCGAGCGCGGACGCGCCGAAGCCCTGGCGGCGCGCGAGCGCTGGCAGGCCGGGCAGCCGCGGTCCCCGCTGGATGGGGTGCCGCTGGCCTGGAAGGACCTGTTCGACCTGCAGGGCGAGGTCACCACCTGCGGCGCCGAGCTGCGCCGCCTGGCGCCACCGGCCACCACCGATGCCGTGCTGGTGCAGCGCCTGAGCCAGGCCGGCCTGGTCAGTCTGGGCAAGGTCAATCTCAGCGAATTCGCCTATTCCGGCGTCGGGTCGAATCCCCATTTCGGCACGCCCGCCAATCCGCGGATGCAGGGCGAGGTGCGCATTCCGGGAGGCTCTTCCTCGGGTTCGGCGGTGGCCGTCGCCGCCGACATCGTGCCCCTGGCGTTCGGTACCGACACCGCCGGTTCGGTGCGCCTGCCGGCCGCCCTCAATGGGCTGGTGGGGTATCGGCCCAGCCTGGGGCGCTATCCGGCGACCGGGGTCTTTCCACTGGCCGCGTCCTATGACGTGCCGGGTCCGCTGGCGCGCAGCCTGCGCGATGTGCAGTGCCTGGATCGCCTGCTGACGGGCGCGGCTGCCCGCCCGTTGCCGGCGCCAACGGAACTGCGGGTGGTGCTGGACCTCAGCGTGCTGGACGACGCCCGGGTGGAGCCGGCGGTGCGGGCCAATCTGCTGGCCGCTGCCGAGCGGCTGGCCCGCGGCGGAGTGAACGTGGAGCGCCGCGCCCGCACGGTCTTTGCCGAGGCCCTGGACGTTCTCGCCGCAGAAGGTTGGCCAGGGGCCCTGGAAGCCTTCGCCCTGCACCGGGAAGTGCTCGACGGTCCCGCGGCCGAACGCCTGGATCCGCGGGTGCGGCAGCGCCTGGAGCGAGCGCGGGCCTTGCCCGACGGTCACCTGGCGGTCCTGCATGAACGCCGCGACCGATTGCGGGCAGCCTTTGCCGCCGAATTCGCCGAGGCGCTGCTGCTGGTGCCGACGGTCGGCCGGGTGGCGCCGCCGCTGGCCCCTCTGGAAGCCGACGCCGACCTCTTCGCCGCCACCAATCTGGAGCTGCTGCGCCTGACCATGGCCGGCAGCCTGCTCGACGCGCCGGGTGTCTCGCTACCCAGCGGTCGCGATGCCCAGGGCCTGCCCACCGGGCTGTTGCTGGTGGCCCCGGCCGCCGCGGACGAACGCCTGCTCGATGCCGCCACGGCCGTGGAAGCCCTGGTCAGCGCCTGAATTCAAGCGGCGGTGGCGGGGGCCCGGCTCCGCCATCGACCTGGCTTTCTTCCGGGTACTGGAGAGTGCAACGATGGCCAAAGAAATCTTCGTTTCCATCGGCGTCGACGTCGACGCGGTTGCGGGCTGGCTCGGTTCCTACGGCGGGGAGGATTCGCCCGATGACATCTCCCGCGGCCTGTTCGCCGGCGAGGTGGGGTCGCCCCGACTGCTCAAGCTGTTCGAGCGCTACGGCCTCAAGACCACCTGGTTCATTCCGGGCCATTCGGTAGAGACCTTTCCCGAGCAGATGCAGGCGGTGGCCGCGGCGGGCCACGAGATCGGCATCCATGGCTACAGCCACGAGAATCCCATCGCCATGACCCCCGAGCAGGAGGAGGCGGTGCTGGATCGGTCCATCGAGCTGATCACCGCCCTGGCCGGCAAGCGGCCCACCGGCTATGTCGCGCCCTGGTGGGAATTCAGCCGGGTGACCAACGAGCTGCTGCTCAAGAAGGGCATCAAGTACGACCACAGCCTGATGCACAACGACTTCTCTCCCTACTACGTGAGGGTCGGCGACAACTGGACCAAGATCGACTACAGCCAGCAGCCCGAGAGCTGGATGAAGCCGCTGGTGCGCGGCCAGGAAACCGATCTGGTGGAGATTCCGGCCAACTGGTACCTCGACGACCTGCCGCCGATGATGCTCATCAAGAAGGCGCCCAACAGCCACGGCTTCGTCAATCCGCGCCATCTGGAAGAGATGTGGCGCGACCAGTTCGACTGGGTCTATCGCGAGCTGGACTACGCCGTCTTCCCCATCACCATCCACCCCGATGTCTCGGGGCGGCCGCAGGTGCTGCTGATGCTCGAACGCCTGATCGAGCATATCCAGGGTCACGCCGGGGTGCGCTTCGCCACCATGGACGAGATCGCCGACGACTTCCTGCGGCGCCAGCCGCGCCAGCGCTAAGCGCCCAGCCCACAGGTACAGGACCATGACCCTCCCTGCCGCCAGCTCGCTCCACCCGGAAACCCCCACGGCTGCCTGGAAACCGCAGCCGCTGTCTTCCGGTGATGTCCGCTACGCCACCTGGATCGCCTTCTTCGCCTGGGTGTTCGCCGTCTACGACTTCATCCTGTTCGGCACCCTGTTGCCGGTGATGGGTGGGCACTTCAACTGGAGCGAAGCCGAGCAGGCCGAACTCGCCACCTGGGTAGCCCTGGGCGGGGCCATCATCGCCTTCGCCATCGGCCCGCTGGTGGACCGGATCGGTCGCCGCGGCGGCATCATCGTCACCATCGGCGGCACGGCCCTGTGCTCGGCACTGACCGCGCTGTGCGCCGGCATGGGCAAGGTGCCGCTGGTGCTGGTGCGTTCGGTGGCCGGCCTGGGCTATGCGGAGGAGGGGGTCAACGCCACCTACCTGACCGAGGTCTATGCCGCCTCGGACGATCCGCGGTTGATCCGCCGCCGCGGCTTCATCTACAGCCTGGTGCAGAGTGGCTGGCCGATCGGCGCGCTGATCGCCGCGGGCCTCACCGCCTTGCTGCTGCCACATATCGGCTGGCAGGGCTGCTTCGTGTTCGCCGCCGTGCCGGCCTTCGTCATCGCCGTGCTGGCGCGCAAGCTCAAGGAAAGCCCGCAATTCCAGGTGCATGCCCGGATCCAGCGCCTGCGCCGCGAAGGCCAGGAGCAGGACGCCCGCAGCCTGGCGCGGGAATACGGCGTGGACTACGAAGAGCACGCCAAGGCCGGCGTGGCCATGGCCTTCAAGGGCCAGGCCCTGCGACCGACCCTGGTGCTGAGCCTGGCCATCCTGCTCAACTGGTCGGCGATCCAGGTGTTCAGCGTGCTGGGGACCTCGGTGATCGTCAGCGTGCACAAGCTCAGCTTCGAGAATTCGCTGTGGATCCTGGTGCTGTCCAACGCCGTCGGCTTCATCGGCTACCTGTTCCATGGCTGGCTGGGCGATCGCATCGGTCGGCGCAACACCGTGGCCCTCGGCTGGATGTGTGGCGGCCTGGCCTTCTTCGCCATGCTGCAGGCGCCCAGCCAGCTGGTACCGGTGGTGGCGCTCTACAGCCTGGGACTGTTCTTTCTCACCGGACCCTATTCGGCCATGTTGTTCTTCATGGGCGAAAGCTTCCCCACCAGCATCCGCGCCACCGGTGGCGCCATCGTCCACGCCATGGGGCCGCTCGGCGCCATCCTCGCCGGCCTCGGCATCACCAGCGTGCTCGGCAGCGGTGGCCAGTGGCACAGCGCCGCGCTCTGGTTCGGGGCGCTGCCGTGCTTTCTCTCCGGCCTGGTGATGTGGGCCGCGCGCCACGTCGAACCCACCAGTCTCAAATGACAGGAGCCTCCATGACAGCTCATACCTCTCCCGTCGCCCTGATCACCGGTGCCGCCAGCGGCATCGGCCAGGCCCTGGCCGTGGCCTATGCCCAGCGGGGCGTGCGGGTGGTCGGCGGCTACTACCCCGGCGATCCCCATGACCCGGAAGAGACTCGCCAGAAGGTGATTGCAGCGGGGGGCGACTGCCTGCTCGAACCCCTGGACGTCCGCGACAGCGCCTCGGTGGACGCCCTGGCCGATGCCGCCCTGACGCACTTCGGCCGCCTCGACTACGCCGTGGCCAATGCCGGTCTCCTGCGCGCCGCGCCGCTGCTGGAAATGAGCGACGCGCGCTGGCAGGAGATGCTCGACGTCGACCTCACCGGGGTCATGCGCACCTTTCGCGCCGCCGCGCGGCACCTGGGGGAGGGCGGGGCCCTGGTGGCCATCTCCTCCATCGCCGGTGGCGTCTACGGCTGGCAGGACCATGCCCACTACGCCGCGGCCAAGGCCGGGGTGCCCGGGCTGTGCCGCTCGCTGGCCGTCGAACTGGCGCCGCGGGGCATCCGCTGCAACGCGGTGATCCCCGGGTTGATCGAGACGCCCCAGTCGCTGGACGCCAAGAACTCCCTGGGGCCGGAGGGCCTGGCCAAGGCCGCCCGCAGCATTCCCCTGGGGCGGGTCGGCAAGCCCGAGGAGGTGGCGGCGCTGGTGCGTTTCCTGACCAGCCCCGAGGCCAGCTACATCACCGGCCAGAGTCTGATCGTCGATGGCGGTCTCACTGTCCGCTGGCCCGATTGAGGAGCAGAAGATGTTCGAGCTGACAGACCGCCGCGCCCTGGTGACCGGCGCGGCCAGCGGCATCGGCGCCGCCATCGCCCGCAGCTATGCCGCTGCGGGGGCGCGCCTGGTGCTGGCCGACCGCGACAGCGAGCGCCTGGCGCAGGTGGCCGCGGAATGCCGCGCCCTGGGGGCCGTGGTGACCGAGACCGTCGCCGACGTCGGCGAGCCGGAGGGTGCTTGGGCCGGAGTGGACGCCTGCGTGGCGGCCCATGGCGGCATCGACATCCTGGTCAACAATGCCGGGATGCTGACCCAGGCGCCCTGCGTCGACCTGACCCTGGCGCAGTGGAACGACATGCTGCGCGTCGACCTCACCAGTGTCTTTCTCGCCAGCCAGCGCGCCCTGCCGTTCATGCAGGCGCAGCGCTGGGGACGCATCATCAACGTCGCTTCCCAGCTCGGCATCAAGGGCGGCGCCGAACTCTGCCACTATGCTGCGGCCAAGGCCGGGGTGATCGGCTTCACCAAGTCGCTGGCCCTGGAGGTGAGCCGCGACAACGTGCTGGTCAACGCCATCGCCCCCGGACCCATCGAGACCCCGCTGGTGGAGGGCATCAGCGCCGACTGGAAGGCGGCCAAGGCCCGCGAATTGCCGCTGGGCCGCTTCGGCCGGGCGGAGGAGGTGGCGCCGGTGGCGCTGCTGCTGGCCAGCGATCCGGGGGGCAACCTCTTCGTCGGCCAGACCCTGGGCCCCAATTCCGGCGACGTCATGCCCTAGGAGGTAGCCATGTGCGGACTGTGCGGCCTGCTCGGGCCGGATCTCCACTGGAGCGATCCGCTGGGCGACGACCTGCCCCGGCGGCGCGAGCGCCTGCGCCGGGTCGCCGCCATCAACCGGGTGGTGGCGCCGTTCCGGCTGACGGTGAGCGACGTCCAGGGCGCCTCCTACCTGATCCAGGGACCGACCGGGCGCCAGGCCCTGGCCGAAGGCCTGGACGACCTCTGGCGCCAGGCCGAAGCGGTGCTGGGACGACCGCTCGATCCCCTGGATCCGCGGGTGCTGGCGCCGCTGGAGGGAGTGTCTTGAGCCTCGCCATCAATGTCATCACCGGTTTTCTCGGCAGCGGCAAGACCACCCTGCTGCGCCGCTTGCTGGCCCAGGAGGCCCTGGGCGAGACGGCGCTGCTGATCAACGAATTCGGCGAGGTCGGCATCGACCACCTGCTGGTGGAAGAGGTGGCCCCGGACACTGTGCTGCTGCCCAGCGGCTGCGTCTGCTGCTCGGTGCGCGGCGATCTCAAGGCGGCGCTGCTGACCCTGCACGGGCGGCGCAGTCGCGGCGAGATCCCGGCCTTTCGCCGGGTACTGCTGGAGACCACCGGCCTAGCCGATCCGGGGCCGATCCTGGCCACCCTCAATCTCGATCCCCAGTTGCGCGGACGCTTCCACCTGGGCTTGCTGGTGACCGTGGTGGACGCCGAGCACGCCGCCTTGCAGGAAGGGCTGCACCCGGAGTGGCTCAACCAGGTCACCGCAGCCGACCGGCTGTTGCTGAGCAAGGCTGACCGGGTCGCGCCTGCCGTGCTGGAGCGGCTGGATCGGCATCTGGCCCAGCTCAATCCCACCGCCACCCGCGCCCTGGCGGCGGCGGTGGCCAGCGGCGATGACCTGTTGCTGGGCGAGGGCCTGCGCGCCGCCGATCCGGCGGCCGAGGTCGGTCGCTGGCGCCTGTTCGCCGCCGTCGCCGAAGGCCGTCATGGCAGCGCCGAGGTCTGTTGCCTGGAGTTCGACCGTCCCCTGGACTGGATGGCCTTCGGGGTGTGGCTGTCGATGCTGCTAAGATGCCACGGGCAACGCATCCTGCGAGTCAAGGGCATCCTCGACGTGATCGACGCCAGCCAACCCATCGTCATCCACGGCGTGCAGCACAGCCTGCATCCGCCGGTGCACCTGCCGGCCTGGCCGGCGGGCGAACGCCGCTCGCGGCTGGTGTTCATCGTCCGCGAGCTGGACACCGCGCTGCTCAGACGCTCCTTCGCCGCCTTCATGGGCGGCCTGGGACGGGCCGCATGAGCACGCCGCTGACCCTGCGGGTGCTGGGCACCTCGGTGACCCTGCTCGAACCCATCCGCCAGCGGGCGGAGGCGGAATTGGGCATCCGCCTGGTCTACCAGATCCACGACGTCCAGACCGCCCAGCGCATCGCGGTGCTGGAACCGGGCAGCTACGACCTCTATGACCAGTGGTTCCACAACGTCGACTTCGTCTGGCCGGCGCGGGCGATCCAGCCCATCGACATCCGCCGCATCGCGCTCTGGGAAGAGATCAACGACCTGCCCAAGCGCGGCCGGCTGCATGCCACGGATCGCCTGGCGCCCGGCTGTCGGCCGTGCGACCGCCTCTATGTGCAGCATGACGGCAGCCTCGGCGGCCAGCCCAGCGAGCGCATCAGCATGCTGCCGCTGACCCACAACGCCGACAGCTTCGCCTATCGCCCGGAAAGCCTGCCTACCGCCCTGGCGGGTCAGCAGGAGAGCTGGGCCTGGCTGATCGACGAAGGCTGGTGCGGCCACAGCGCCCTGCAGAGCGACGCCGCCATCGGCGCGCTGGACGCCGCCCTGGCGATCCAGGCCGCCGGCCTCGCCCGGTTCGACGACATCGGCAACCTGCGCCTGGAAGAGATTGACCGCCTGGCCGAGTTGCTGGTGGAGCGTCAGCGTCATCGGCACTTCGCGGCGTTCTGGTCCGACGACCGCAGCGCCGGCGAGCTGACCCTGGCCGCCGGGGTGGACATCCAGAGTCTCTGGTCGCCCATGCTCATGGCCCTGCACCGGGCGGGGGTGGATTACCGGGTGGCGGTCCCGCGCGAGGGCTATCGCGCCTGGTTCGGCGGTCTGTCGCTGTCGCGCTGCGCGGAAGGCCGGGTGCGCGACGCCGCCTATGCCTACCTCAACTGGTGGCTGGCCGGCTGGCCCGGCGCGGTGATGGCGCGCCAGGGCTTCTATATCGCCAATCCGGTGCGTGCGCGGGATCACCTCAGCGCCGCCGAGTGGGATTTCTGGTACGGCGGCCTGCCGGCCCGGGAAGAACTCGCCGGCAGCGACGGCCTGCCGCTGATCGAGGTGGGTCAGCGGCGCGAAGGGGGTTCCTACGCCCAGCGCATGAGCCATATCGGGGTGTGGAATTCGGTGATGGACGAACACAACTACCTGGTGCGGCGCTGGAGCGAATTCCTGCGCACCACGGCGGCCTGAGCCGACGGCTTCCGGGCGAGAAGGGCGTGCCAGACGCCTCGCTGCGCTGTTGCCCAGGGGACAGCGACTGAACAGCTGCCCTTGGCGCTACAACGGAAATCGTCTTACTTTTTCTCGCAACTCATTGATTGAAAACGCTTTTTAGACTTGGTTCGGTTCTTGATTGAAGGCTCAGGGTCACTGTTTCGCTCGCCCTCGCGGCGAGCCCAACCCGGAGAGCCTTTGCATGTCGCAGAACCCCGTCAAATTCGCCTATTGGGTCCCCAACGTCAGCGGCGGCCTGGTGGTCAGCACCATCGAGCAGCGCACCCACTGGGGCATCGACTACAACCGCAAGCTGGCCCAGCTCGCCGAGCAGGCCGGCTTCGACTACGCCCTGACGCAGATCCGTTTCACCGCCGGTTACGGCGCTGAATACCAGCATGAATCGGTGGCCTTCAGCCATGCGCTGCTGGCCGCCACCGAGCGTCTCAAGGTGATCGCCGCCATCCTGCCCGGCCCCTGGAATCCGGCGCTGGCGGCCAAGCAGCTGGCGACCATCGACCAGCTTACCAACGGCCGGGTCGCCATCAACCTGGTGTCCGGCTGGTTCAAGGGCGAATTCCATGGCATCGGCGAGCCCTGGCTCGACCACGACGAGCGCTATCGGCGTTCCGAGGAGTTCATCCGCGCCCTCAAGGGCATCTGGACCCAGGACAACTTCAGCTTCGCCGGCGACTTCTATCGCTTCCGCAACTACACCCTGAAACCCAAGCCGCTGCAGCAGCCGCACCCGGAGATCTTCCAGGGCGGCAGCTCCCGGGCCGCGCGGGACATGGCGGCGCGGGTCTCCGACTGGTACTTCACCAACGGCAACACCCCCGAGGGCATCCGCGCCCAGGTCGAGGACCTGCGCGCCAAGGCCGCGGCGAACGGCCACGCGATCAAGGTCGGCGTCAACGCCTTCGTCATCGCCCGGGACACCGAGGCCGAGGCCCGCGCGGTGCTCGACGAGATCATCGCCAAGGCCAACCCGGAGGCGGTCCAGGCCTTCGGCCACGAGGCGCGCAATGCCGGCGCGGCCAGTCCGGAAGGCGAGGGCAACTGGGCCAAGTCCAGCTTCGAGGATCTGGTGCAGTACAACGACGGCTTCAAGACCAACCTGATCGGCACCCCCGAGCAGATCGCCGAGCGCATCGTCGCCCTCAAGGCGGTGGGCGTGGACCTGGTGCTGGCCGGTTTCCTGCACTTCCAAGAAGAGGTGGAGTACTTCGGCAAGCGGGTGCTGCCGCTGGTGCGCGACCTCGAAGCCCGGGCCGCGGCCCAGGCGGCGGCCTAGGCCATGGATGCGGCTCTGGCCAAGCCATCGCCGGTGCTGCTGGAGGTCAGCGACCTGGCGCTGGCCTTTGGCGGGGTCACGGCCTTCGCCGAGGTCGGCTTCCAGGTTCGCGAAGGCGAGATCTGCGCCCTGATCGGGCCCAATGGCGCCGGCAAGAGTTCCTTGCTCAACGTGATCAACGGCCTCTACCGACCGCAGCGGGGCAGGGTGCAATTGGCCGGCAGCAGCGCGGCGCTGCGCCGCCCGCAGACAGCGGCGCGGGCCGGGGTCGCGCGTACCTTTCAGAACCTGGCCTTGTTCAAGGGCATGAGCGTGCTGGACAACGTGCTCACCGGGCGCGGCCGCCATCGGCGCGCCTCCTGGCTGGAACAGACGCTGGGCCTGGGCCGCGCGCCGGCCGAAGAGCGGGTGCAGCGGGCGGTGGCCGAGTGGGCGCTGGACTTCCTGCACCTGGGTCCCTGGCGCGACGTCCCGGTGGGCAGCCTGCCCTATGGGCTGCAGAAGCGCGTGGAGCTGGCCCGGGCACTGGCGGCCGAGCCGCGGCTGCTGCTGCTGGACGAACCCATGGCCGGGATGAACGCCGCAGAGAAGCGCGAGCTGAGCGGCTACATCCGGGCCATCAACCGCGAGCGCGGAGTGACCGTGGTGCTGATCGAGCACGACATCCAGGTGGTGATGCAGCTGGCGGATCACGTAGTGGTACTGGACTACGGCCGGCTCATCGCCGATGGCGCACCCGCCGCGGTGCGGCAGGACCCGGCGGTGATCGCCGCCTACCTGGGCACTCGTCACTAGGGAATACCTACGCCACAGGGAGAAGACCATGGCGTTTTTCTTGGAAGTCTTGCTCGGCGGCCTGCTCGCCGGGGTGATGTACGCCCTGGTGGCGTTGGGCTTCGTGCTCATCTACCGGGCGTCGGGCGTGTTCAATTTCGCCCAGGGCGCCATGCTGCTGTTCGCCGCCCTGACCTACGTCAGCCTGGTAGAGCGCGGCCTGCCCGGTTGGCTGGCACTGCTGGTCACGGTGGGCGTCATGATCCTGCTGGCCGTGGCGGTGGAGCGCACGGTGCTGCGGCCGCTGGTGAATCGCTCGCCGCTGGTGCTGTTCATGGCCACCCTGGGGCTGGCCTATTTCATCGAGGGCGCGGCCCAAGCGCTGTGGGGCGCTCAGGTGCACGGCCTGGATCTCGGCATCGAGGATAGTCCGCTGGAAGTGGGCGACCTGCTGCTGTCGTCCTTCGATCTGTTCGCCGCAGCGGTGGCGGCGCTGCTGGTACTGGGCCTGTCGCTGCTGTTCGAACGCACCCGGCTGGGCATCTCACTGCGCGCCGTGGCCGACGACCCCCTGGCGGCCCAGGCGGTGGGTATCCGCCTGCCGCGGATCTGGGCGCTGGTGTGGGCGGTGGCGGGCTGCGTCGGCCTGGTGGCCGGGCTGCTCTGGGGTGCGCGGCTGGGCGTGCAGTTCTCGCTGTCGCTGATCGTACTCAAGGCGCTGCCGGTGCTGATCATCGGCGGCTTCTCCTCGATCACCGGCGCCATCGTCGGCGGTCTGCTGATCGGCGCCAGTGAAAAGCTCGCCGAGGTCTATCTCGGCCCCCTGATCGGCGGCGGCATCGAGAACTGGTTTCCCTATGCCTTCGCCCTGGTCTTCCTGCTGATTCGACCGGTCGGCCTGTTCGGCGAACCCACGGTCGAGCGCGTCTAGAGGATTCACTATGAGCACCATCGTCGACGGCGCTCGCCGCGCGTCCGCTGTCTCCCCGTGCGCCCGCGATTCGGCCGGCGCGCCTGGTATTAGCTGCCATTCTGGCCTTGGCCTTCGGCGTACTGCCCTGGGTTGGCAACGACTATCTGTTCAACGCCCTGCTGATTCCCTTCCTGGTGCTGGCCCTGGCCGGATTGGGGCTGAATCTGCTCACCGGCTATGCCGGGCAGTTATCGCTTGGGTCAGCCGCCTTCATGGCGGTGGGCGCCTTCACCACCTACAACCTGCAGGTACGCCTGGGACTCCCTCTGCCGCTGTGCCTGTTCGCCGGTGGCCTGCTGGCGGCCCTGGTCTCCTTGCTGTTCGGCCTGCCCAGCCTGAGGATTCGTGGCTTCTACCTGATCGTCTCCAGCCTGGCGGCGCAATTCTTCATTCTGTGGGCGTTGACCCGCTTCGATTGGTTCTCCCATGGCAACGCCTCGGGGGTGATCAGCGCGCCGCCACTGGTGCTCTTGGGTCAGGATTTCGGTGCGCCGCTGGGTCGCTATCTGGCCACCCTGGTGGTGGTGCTGGTGGCGTTCGCCTTCGCTGCACGCCTGGTTCACGGCGAACTGGGCCGCACCTGGATGGCGGTGCGCGATCGCGAGACGGCCGCGGCGGTGATGGGCCTGTCGGTGGTGCGAGCCAAGCTGCTGGCCTTCGCCTTCAGCGGCTTCTACCTGGGCATCGCCGGCGCGCTCTGGGCCTTTACCTACCTAGGCACCGTGGAGCCTAACGGCTTCGATCTGAGGCGCTCCTTCCAGATCCTCTTCATCGTCATCCTCGGCGGCCTGGGCAGCCTGGCCGGCAGCCTCTACGGCGCGGCCTTCATCGTGCTGTTCCCGCTGTTGCTCTCCAACCTGGCCGGCTGGCTGCCGGGCGACCTCATCGCCGCCGGCCAGCTGGAGAACCTGCAGAAGATGGTCTTTGGCGCCCTGATCATCCTGGTGCTGATCAAGGAGCCCGAGGGGCTGGCCCGGCTCGCCACGCGCGGCTGGCAACGCCTGCAGCGCGCCTGATCCCCTTCGCCGGCGGCCAGGCTCGCCGGCCCAACACCCCCACAAGGAAAGTCCCCATGCTCAAACGTCATCTGCTCGGCAGCCTCGTCCTGGCCCTGGGCCTCACCTCCCTCGGCCCGGTCCAGGCCGCCGGCGAGCAATACTTCCCGCTGCAGAGCTATCGCGTCGGCCCCTATGCCGCCGGCGGCACCGGCTTCTTCGGTGGCTTCATCGACTACATGAAATACGTCAACGCCAATGGCGGGGTGAATGGCGTCAAGCTGGTGTGGAGCGAGTGCGAGACCGAGTACATCGTCGAGAAGGGCGTGGAGTGCTACGAGCGCCTGAAGAACGGCCATGACGGCGCGCCCGCCGCTGCCACCAATCCGCTGTCGGTGGGCATCGCCTATGCCACCCTGGAGCGCTCCACCGCCGATCACCTGCCGCTGATCACCATCAACCACGGCCGCACCGACTCCACCGATGGCAGCGTCTTTCCCTATGTCTTCCCGCTGCAGCTCAATCCCTATTCGGAGGTCTCGGCCATCCTCAACTGGATAGGCCAGCAGGGCGGTGGGGTCGACAGCCTCAAGGGCAAGAAGATCGTCACCCTCTACCACGGCTCGCCCTACGGCAAGGAGACCAACGAGGTCCTGCAGAAACTGGCGGATCGCTATGGCTTCGAGCTGACCCTGCTGGAGGTGCCGCACCCGGGTAACGAGCAGCAGTCCCAGTGGCTCAACATCCGCCGCCTCAAGCCCGACTGGGTGATCCTGCGTGGCTGGGGGGTGATGAACCCGGTGGCTATCAAGACCGCGCAGAAAGTCGGCTTCCCGGTTGACCACATCATCGGCAACATCTGGAGCAACTCCGAGGAAGACGTGCGTCCGGCTGGCGCGGCGGCCAAGGGCTTCCTGGCCATCACCACCCACCCTTCGGGCACCGCCTTCCCGGTGCTGCAGGGCATCGAACGCGACGTGGTGGCCAAGGGGCAGAGCGACCTGGCCGATCCCAAGCGTTTCGGCACCGTCTACTACAACCTCGGCGTGGTCAACGGCATCCTCAATGTCGAGGCCTTGCGCCTGGCCCAGGCCAAGTATGGCGACAAGCCCCTCAGCGGCGAGCAGGTGCGCTGGGGCTTCGAACACCTGAAGCTGGACGACGCCCGCCTGCAGGCCCTGGGCGCCAAGGGGCTTGTGCAGCCGCTCACGCTTTCCTGCGCCGACCACGAAGGCGGCGGCGCCATCCGCATCCAGCAGTGGGATGGCGAGCAGTGGCAACTGGTGAGCGACTGGGTGCAGGCCGATCGCGCCTTCCTGCGACCGATCATCGAGGCCTCGGCCCGGCAGTACGCCAAGGAAAAGGGCATAACCCCCCGTGATTGCAGCAAGGAGAGCTGACCCATGACGACCACCCCCTTGTTGGCGGTCGAAGCCATCGAAGTCCGTTACGACGGCGCCATCCTAGCCGTCGATGGCGTCAGTCTGGAGGTCGGCCAGGGCCAGATCGTGGCCTTGCTGGGCGCCAATGGCGCCGGCAAGAGCACCACCCTCAAGGCCCTCTCGGGGCTGCTCGGCGCCGCTCGCGGCGCCCTGGTCCGCGGCGCCATCCGCTACGAGGGGCGGGACCTCGCGGGCCAGTCGGCCGATGCCCGGGTCCGTGCCGGACTGGTCCAGGTGCTGGAAGGGCGCCACTGTTTCGGGCGACTCAGCGTGGAGGAAAATCTGCTCAGTGGCGGTTTCGTCCGCCGCCTCGGGCGCGCCGCGCAGCGCGCGGAACTGGAGCGCATCTATGCCTGGTTTCCCCGCCTGGCCGGCAAGCGCCGGCAGCTGGCGGGTCTGACCTCGGGCGGCGAGCAGCAGATGATCGCCCTGGGTCGTGCACTCATGGCGCGGCCCCGCCTGCTGCTGCTGGACGAACCCTCCATGGGCCTGGCGCCGCTGCTGGTGGAGGAAATCTTCGCAAGCGTCGCCCGGCTCAACCGCGAGGAGGGCCTGAGCGTGCTGATGGCCGAGCAGAACAGCGCCATCGCCCTCGACTACGCCCACCAGGCTTTCGTGCTGGAAAGCGGGCGGGTGGTGCAGTCCGGCGTGCCCGGCATGGGTCTGACGCACGAGACGGTGCAGGCGGCCTACCTGGGGGTGGGCTAAGCTCCCGGAACGACCAGGGAGCCCACGCCATGAACAAGACCTCCTACAACGCCATCGCCGACAGCTTTCGCCAGGCCCGGGTCAGCCTCAGGGACGACGAGCGTCGCTACCTGGAGGTGCTCCTGGAAAAGCTCGAACCCGGCGCCACCCTGCTCGATCTGGGCTGCGGCACCGGCACGCCGGTCGCCGCCGCCATCCTCGCCCAGGGGCATCGCGTGCTCGGGGTCGATCAGGCGGCCGCCATGCTGGCCCATGCGCGGCGGGAATTTCCCAAGCAGCGCTGGATCGAGGCGCGGCTGGAAACCTATGCCTGCGCCGAACCCTACCAGGGCGCGCTGCTGTGGGATGCGCTGTTCCATCTGGAGCGCCGCTGGCACGCGACGCTCCTGGCGCGGGTGATCGCCGGGCTTCCGCAAGGGGGGCGGCTGATGTTGACGGCGGGCGGCTCGGCGGCGGATGCCTTCGTCGATACCATGTTCGACCAGCCGTTCTTCTATGACTCCCATCCGCCCGAGGAACTGCGCGCCCTACTGCTGGGGCAGGGCGTGCGCATCCTCATCGACGAATTCATGGACCTGCCCGACGGCGGGCGCAACCGTGGACGCTGCGCCTTCGTCGTGGAGAAGCTCTGACGCTCCAGGTGCCGTTCTCGCCAACAGAATGGGGCGCCAGTCAGTCCTTCCAGCCCGGCTGGTAGAGGGTGCCGTGGGCCTGGTCCAGGGCGGCGCGGACCTTGGGCGAGTGCTGGTAGAGGTCGATCAGCTTGGCCAGGCGCGGATCGTCCCTGTTGTCCGGACGGGCGACGAACTGGATGACGTACTCGGGGTAGTCGAGGCCATCGAAGAGCAGGGCCTGGTTGGGATCTATGGTCTTGGCCAGGCGCAGGTAGTGCGGATAGCCCTGGGCCACGTCGACGTCGTCCAGCGAGCGGGCCAGCTGCACGGCCTCCAGTTCGACGATCTGGATATCGCGTGGATTGCCAGTGATGTCCGCCAGGGTGGCGTGGTAGCCGACGCCGGGCTTGAGGGTGATGAAGCCGGCCTTCTCCAGCAGCAACAGGCCACGGCCGCCGTTGATGGCATCGTTGGCGATGGCCACCCGCGCGCCCTTGGGGATCTCGGCCAGGGTGCGGTACTTCTTCGAATAGAGCCCGACGTTGTTGATGATCCCCGGCGCCACCGCCACCAGGTCATAGCCGGCGGTGCGCTTGGCGTTCTCCAGGAAGGGGATGTGCTGGTAGTAGTTGGCATCGATGTCGTGGTTGGCGAGGCTGGTGTTGGGGGCGATCCAGTCGCTGAATTCGACGATCTCCACGTCCACCCCGGCAGCCTTGGCCTCCTGCACCGCGACTTCCAGTGGCGGGGCGAAGGCGGCGGTGGTGCCTATCTTGAGCGGCGCGGCCAAGGCTGCGGTGCTGAAGAGGCCGAGGGCGAAGAGCAGGGGCTTGAGGCGGGTCATGGGGCGTCCTTGAATGGTCAGGCCTGGCGGAAACGGCTGCCGAAATGGCGGGTGTCGAGGTGGTCGCCACGGCCGAACAGCTTGTGTCTGAAGCTGCCGTCGGCATAGGCGGTCTTGTAGCGACCCCGGCTCTGCAACTCCGGGATCACCAGGTCGATGAAGTCGCCATAGCACTCGGGCGTGACGGTGCGGGCCAGGTTGAAGCCGTCCAGCCCGGTTTCGTCGATCCAGCCGAGCAGGGCGTCGGCCACCTGCCCGGGATCGCCGACCAGGGCGGTGTAGCGGCCACCGAGGGCGTGCTGCTCCAGCAGCTTGCGGCGGGTCCAGCCGGCGTCCTTGGCGACCAGGCGCTTGAGCGCCGATTCGATGGCCTCGGTCCGTTGCGGGCGGATGGGTTCGTCGAGGCTATAGGCGGCGAGGTCTATGCCCACCGAGGCCGAATGGTGGGCGACCCCGGCCTCGGGGCTGGCGTAGTGCAGGTATTCGGCGTGCTTGTCGCGGGCTTCGGCAGCGGTGGGGGCGACGATCACCGTGAGGCCCATGAACAGCTTGACGTCATCCGCGCGGCGGCCGGCGGCCACTGCCGCGCCCCGCACTCGGTCGACCTGGGCGCGGGTGGCGGCCTGGTCCTGCCCGGAGATGAACACGCATTCGGCATGGCGCCCGGCAAAGGCCAGGCCGCGGTCCGAGGAGCCGGCCTGGAACAGCACCGGGGTGCGTTGCCGCGAGGGCTCGCAGAGGTGATAGCCCTCGACATCGAAGAATTCGCCATGGTGCGCGACCTTGCGCACCCGCTCGGGGCGGGCATAGATCCGCTGGACGCGATCCCGGACCACCGCATCGTCGGCCCAGCTGCCTTCGAGCAGCTTGTAGAGCACTTCCAGGTATTCGTCGGCCTGGTCGTAGCGACGGTCGTGGGCGATCTGCCGGTCCAGGCCCATGGCGCGGGCGGCGCTGTCCAGGTAGCCGGTGACGATGTTCCAGCCAACTCGGCCTTCGCTCAGGTGATCCAGGGTGGAGAGGCGGCGGGCGAAGGGATAGGGCGGCTCGTAGGTGAGGTTGGCGGTGAGGCCAAAACCCAGGTGCCGGGTGCTGGCAGCCATGGCCGAGACCAGCAGGAAGGGGTCGTTGACCGGCAGCTGGATGGATTCGCGCAGGGTCAGGTCGACATTGCCGCCGTAGACGTCGTAGACGCCCAGGATGTCGGCGATGAACAGCCCATCGAACAGGCCGCGCTCCAGCAGCTGGGCCAGCTCGGTCCAGTAGCCGAGGGTGTGATAGCGGCTGGAGGTGTCACGCGGATGGGTCCAGAGGCCATGGTTGATATGGCCCACGGTGTTCATGTTGAAGGCGTTGAGCAGCACCTGCTTGGCGGGAGCGGTCATGGGGCGGGCGCCCCCATGGGGATAAGAGTCCGGAGCACAGCCATGGGATCCTCGGGTTCAAGGCGAAAGGAGAGATCCGGTGGTCCGGTGGTTATACGTTAGCTTTCAGAAAGACAAGGCTTTAAATAGCCTTTCGGAATAACGTTAGGGCTGTCTTGGTACGGCAGTCGCCTCTAACCAAATTCCAAATCGGTATTAATCTGACCTTTGCTTATTCCTTATCGTGGCGGCCATTCATTCGCCGCTCGCTGAGGCATTCATGGCCGCTATCCGCTATTCGTTCCGCGCAGGTCTCCGCCGCGGGCTGCTCGCCCTGGGTCTGCTGGGCCTCGCCTGCGCCGCCCAGGCCGATACCAGCCTGCGTATCGGCTACCAGAAATCCTCCACCCTGCTGGTGCTGCTCAAGGAGCAAGGCACCCTGGAGCGGGATCTGGCAGCCAAGGGCATCACCGTCAGCTGGCATGAGTTCTCCAGCGGCCTGCCGCTGCTGGAATCTCTCAACGTCGGCAATGTGGATCTCTCCGCCGACGTCGCCGATACCGTGCCGGTGTTCGCCCAGGCGGCGGGCGCCAAGCTCACCTATTTCGCCCGGGAAACGCCATCGCCCCAGGCCCAGGCCATCCTGGTCCCGGAGGGCTCGCCGCTGCACGCCCTCGCCGATCTCAAGGGCAAGCGGATCGCCGTGACCAAGGCCGCCGGTAGCCACTACCTGCTGATCGCCGCCCTGCAGAAGGCAGGGCTGACCTTCGCCGATATCCAGCCGGCCTATCTCACCCCGGCGGACGGTCGCGCCGCCCTGGAGAATGGCAAGGTGGATGCCTGGGTGACCTGGGAGCCCTTCGTCGCCAGCGCCCAGCGCCAGCAGCACGTCCGCATCCTCGCCTCGGGCGAGGGCCTGGCCAGCTACCAGCGCTATTACTTGGCCGCCACGCCCTATGCCCAGGCTCATCCCGAGGTGCTGGGCCTGGTGTTCGCCGAGCTGCAGCACACGGGGCAGTGGGTGAAGCAACACCCCGCCGAGGCGGCACGGATTCTCGGTCCGCAGTGGGGTCGCCTGGACGAGGCTACCGTCGAGCTGGCCAACGGCCGCCGCACCTACGATGTCCAGCCGGTCAGCCGCGCCGCCCTCGGCGAGCAGCAGCGCATCGCCGATGCCTTTCACGCCGCCAGGTTGCTGCCCACTGCGGTGGACGCGAGCGCCGTGGACCTCTGGACCCCCAGCGCCCCCCTGACCTCCCGCTAGTCGACAAGGAACTCGAGATGCAGAAGACCACGCTACGCTGGGCCGCCGGTCTGGCCCTGCTCGGCAGCGCGCTGCTGGCGCAGGCCGCACCGCCCAAGGAAGTCCGCCTGGACTACGCCTACTACGCCCCCACCAGCCTGGTGCTCAAGGAGCAGGGTCTGCTGGAAAAGCGCCTTGGCGAGCAGGGCATCGCCGTGCGCTGGGTGTTCAGCCAGGGCAGCAATCGCTCGCTGGAATACCTCAACAGCGGCAGCACCGATTTCGCCTCCACCGCGGGGCTCGCAGCGCTGCTCAGCCGCGCCAATGGCGCCCCGATTGAAACCCTCTATCTCGCCAGTCGCCCGGAATGGACCGCGCTGGTGGTGCCCAAGGATTCGCCGCTCAAGTCCCTGGCCGATCTCAAGGGCAAGAAAATCGCCGCGACCAAGGGCACCGATCCCTATCTGTTCCTGCTGCGCAGCCTGCGCGAGGCGGGCCTGAAGAAGGGCGACGTGGACATCGTCCATCTCCAGCACCCGGACGGTCGCGCCGCCCTGGAGCGCGGCCAGGTGGATGCCTGGGCCGGGCTCGATCCGCACATGGCCGCCAGCGAATTGCAGGCGGGCTCGCGCCTGCTCTATCGCAATCTCGACCTCAACAGCTATGGCGTGCTGAGCACCACCGAGGCCTTCGCCAAGGCCCAGCCGGAGCTGGTCAAGGCGGTGCTGGGCGCCTATGAGGACGCGCGCCACTGGACCCTGGCCCATCCCCAGGAGACCGCCGAGTTGCTGGCCAAGGCGTCCGGCCTGCCGCTGGAAGTCGCCCAGCGCCAGCTCGCCCGTACCGATTTCAGCCAGCCGCTGCCCGGTCCGCAATTCGTCGCCGCGCTCAAGGGCGCCGCGCCGCTGCTGGCTGAGGAAGGTCTGGTACGCCCCGGCGTGGACGCTGTCGCGGCGGTCGATGCCCTGGTCCAGCCCGCGCTGGCCCAGGCGGTGATCAAGGCCGAACCCGCCGTGGCCAAGGCGACCGCGCCGTGAGTGATGAACTGACCCAGGCCGCGCCGCTGGTCCAGGCCGCCCGACCCGCCCGCGGCGCGGGTGGCCGCTGGCGCGGCGCCGTGCTGCCCCTGGGGCTGGTGGTGACGCTGGAAGCGGTGGTGCGCCTGGGCTGGCTGCCGGCTTACCAGATGCCACCGCCGAGCGAGGTGCTGCGGACCCTGTGGCTGCTGGGGGAAGGGGAGTTGTGGCGGCACCTGGCGGCCAGTCTGGCGCGGGTCGCCAGTGGCTTCGCCCTGGGCGCGGGTCTGGCGCTGCTGATCGGCGCCTGGGTCGGACTGTCGCGCCGCGCCGAGGCCTATCTCGATCCGCTGTTCCAGGCGCTGCGCGCCATTCCCAGCCTGGCCTGGGTGCCCCTGCTGCTGCTCTGGCTGGGTATCGATGAAACGCCCAAGATCGTGCTGATCGCCCTGGGTGCCTTCTTTCCACTGTACCTGGCGCTGGTCAGCGGCATCCGCGACGTCGATCGCCGCCTGGTGGAAGTGGGGCGCCTCTATCGCCTGTCACGCCCGGCGCTGATCCGCCGCATCCTGCTGCCGGCTGCCTTGCCCAGTCTGTTCACCGGCCTGCGCGGAGCCCTGAGCATGAGCTGGATGTTCCTGGTGGCCGCCGAATTGATCGCCGCCACCGCCGGCCTGGGCTACCTGCTCAGCGACGGTCGGGAGACCTCGCGACCGGACGTGGTCATCGCCGCCATCCTGGTGCTGGCGGTGCTCGGCAAGCTCAGTGACGAACTGCTGCTGCGCCTGGAACGTCGGGCGCTGGCCTGGCGTGACACCTACCAGGGTGGTCAGTGATGAGCGAACCCCTGCTGTCTCTCGAACGCATCGGCAAGACCTTTGCCGGGCGTCGGGTGCTGGAGGGCGTCGACCTGACCCTGGCCGCCGGCGAGGTGGTCAGCCTGCTGGGTGCCAGTGGCTGCGGCAAGAGCACCCTGCTGCGCATCGCCGCCGGGCTGGACGACGCCTTCAGTGGCCACATGACCCTGGCCGCGGCTAGCCAGGGCGTCGGCGTGGTGTTCCAGGAGCCGCGGCTGATGCCCTGGCTGGACGTGGCCGCCAATGTCGGTTTCGCCGACGGCGCGCGCTTCGATCGTGCCTGGACGGCGCAGTTGCTCAGTGACGTCGGGCTGGAGGGGCAGGGCGCCTTGCTGCCCAAGCAACTCTCCGGCGGCATGGCCCAGCGGGTCGCCATCGCCCGCGGACTCTATGGTCGCCCACGGCTGCTGTTGCTCGACGAGCCGTTCAGCGCGGTGGACGCCTTCACCCGCTGGCAATTGCAGGACCTGGTGCTGCGCCTGGTGGCCCGGTATCACATCGGCGTGCTGCTGGTGACCCACGATCTGGACGAAGCCTTCTACCTGGGCGACCGCGTCCTGGTCCTGGGCGGCGCGCCCTCCCGCGTGCAGCGCCGCTTCGCCGTGGCGGCGCCCCATCCGCGTGAAAGGCGAGCCCCCGCCTTGCTGGCCCAGGCCGCCGAGGCCTATGGGGAATTGCAGCGGCTCAGGGTGTGAGGCAACGAGCACGGAAGGGTCGACGAAGGCGTGCGCAATCGCCCGCGAGCGGGCAGTATCGGATGGCCGCGGCGAGCCCCAGCCGCACCCCGACAGTCGACCCCTCCAAGGAGCTTCCATGAGCCCATCCGCAGCGGTATTGGCCGAACTGGCCCCCCAGGGCGTTCTTCGCACCGCGATCAACTACGGTAATCCGGTGCTGGCGCAACGCGGCGCCGATGGCGAGCCGGCCGGTGTCTCGGTGGCCCTGGCCCGGGCGCTGGCCGAGCGCCTGGGCGTGCCGGTGCAGTTCACGACCCATGACGCCGCCGGCAAAGTCTTTGCCGCGCTGCAGGAAGACGCCTGGGACCTGGCTTTTCTCGCCATCGAACCGGTACGCGCGGCGCAGATCGCCTTCAGCGAACCCTATGTCATCATCGAGGGCACCTACCTGCTGCGCGCGGACGATCCGGCCCAGGGCGTGGCCGAGCTGGACCAGGCCGGGCGCCGCATCGCCGTGGGGCAGGGCGCGGCCTATGACCTCTATCTCAGTCGCACCCTGACCCAGGCGGAGCTGGTGCGAGCGCCCACCTCGCCAGCGGCCATCGACTGGTTCGTCGATCAGCGCCTGGACGCCGCCGCCGGGGTGCGCCAACCCCTGGAAGCCTATGCCGTGGCTCATCCGGGCTATCGGGTGCTGGCCGACAGCTTCACCGAAATCCGCCAGGCCATGGCCGTACCCAAGGGGCGCGCCGCCGCAGCGGCCTTCGTGCAGGACTTTCTCGATGAGCAACTGCGCAGCGGCCTGGTAGCCCGCGCGCTGGCGGCCAGCGGGCAGGGCGACGTGCGGATCGGCGCGCCCTCGACGGGCGGCTGAAGGGCCGCCCGGCGCCAGGCGGAATCGATCCGCGGCGCCGTTTCGTCGGCTGGATGACAGCTTGGGGCGCTATTCTTGGCGCCGCGGCAGGGGCCCGATGAAATCATCGACGGCTCCTGCTGCCCAATGCCTGTCCCAGCACCCTTAGCTTCGAGGTCGATCTTGCTCGCCACCCTGTCCGATCCCGCCTTTCTCACCGGTCTCCTGCAGATCGTCATCATCGATATCCTGCTCGGCGGCGACAACGCCGTGGTGATCGCCCTGGCCTGCCGGCGCCTGCCGGATGCGCAACGACGCAAGGCCATTCTCGGCGGTGTCGCCGGCGCCGTGATCCTGCGCATCCTGCTGCTGTTCGTCGCCAGCTATGTGCTGGGCTGGCCGCTGCTCAAGGTGGTCGGAGGCGTGCTGCTGCTGTGGATCGGCATCAAGTTGCTGATGCCCGAAGAGGACGAGGCCAACGTCAAGGCCGGTACCACCCTGGGCCAGGCCATCTGGATCATCATGGTGGCCGACGTGGTGATGAGCCTGGACAACGTCATCGCCGTGGCGGGCGCCGCCCAGGGGCACCTGGGCCTGGCCATCGCCGGGGTGCTCATCAGCATTCCCATCATCATCTTCGGCAGCCAGCTCATCCTGAAGCTCATGGAAAGGTTTCGCTGGCTGGTGGTGGCCGGCGCGGCGCTGCTGGGCTGGATCGCCGGCAAGCTGATCGCCAGCGACGAACTGCTGCAGGGCTGGCTGGGCTTTGCCGATGTGCACTGGGTACCCTATGCGGCCGGGGCGGTCGGCGCGGTCTTCGTGCTGGCGGTGGGTCAGTTGCTGGCGCGGCGCACCGTCACGGCTTGAGCTTCGCCAGCTGCCCTGGACCCGCTCCATGGCAGCTCCCAAGTGACGGCGCACCTGAGCTGCGCCGTCACTGCATATCGTTAGTCAAATTCCGTCTTTACCAAAAGTTATAACAGCTCATTAGCCTATAACGCTTTCGGATGGCCAGTCGGCCCGGAGCGGGATGATGAGCAGGGTAGGGAAGGGCTTGGCGGCGATCGCCGCGGTGGTGGGTGCCCTGGGCTTCGCGGGCGGTGCCGCCGCCGAGGGCAGGATCAGCATCGCCCAGCAATTCGGCATCGGCTATCTGATCCTCGACGTGGTGCGCGATCGGCAGTTGATCGAAAAGCACGGCAAGGCCGCCGGCCTGGACATTCAGGTGGACTGGAACAGCATCTCCGGCGCCACCGCCATGAACGAGGCGCTGCTGGCCGGCTCGCTGGACGTGGTCTCCGCCGGGGTGCCGCCGATGCTGACCGTCTGGGATCGCACCCGCGGACGGCAGAACGTCAAGGCCATCGCCGCCCTGGGCGCCATGCCCAACTACCTGCTGAGCAATCGCGCCGAGGTCAGGTCGATCAAGGATCTGACCGACCAGGATCGCATCGCCGTGCCGGCGGCGGGCGTGGGCTTCCAGTCGCGCACCCTGCAGATCGAGACGGCCAAGGTCTTCGGCGACGCCCAGTTCAGGAAATTCGATGCCATCAGCGTGAGTCTGCCGCACCCCGATGCCAGTGCCGCCCTGATGGCGGGCGGCGCGGAGATCACCACCCACTTCTCCAGCCCGCCATTCCAGTACCAGGCGCTGGAGAATCCCCGGGTCCACCGCATCCTCAGCAGCTACGACGTCCTCGGCGGACCGGGCACCTTCAACGTGCTCTACACCACCGAGAAATTCCACGACGAGAATCCCAAGACCTACCGCGCCTTCTATGACGCCCTGGTGGAAGCCGCCGCCTTCATCCGCGCCAACAAGGCGGCCGCGGCCGAGGCCTATATCCGCGTGGAGAACTCCAAGCTGCCGCTGGCCCTGGTGCAGCGCATCGTCGAGGACCCGGAGATCGACTTCACCGTCGAACCACAGCGCACCTTCGTCTACGCCCAGAAGCTGCATGAGCTGGGCGTGCTGAAACACCAGGCTGCCTCCTGGCAGGACTACTTCTTCCCCGAAGCCCACGAGCGTCCCGGCAGCTGAGCTGGACCACCAAGGAGAAAACTCCAATGACTCTCGCATCCCCCCGTCCGGCCGCCGGCCAGACTTTCGAGATCCGTCCCTTCGGCAACCTGGGTGCCGAGATCCTCGGCATCGATCTGGCCCGGCCGCTCAATGGCGACGACTTCGCCCGCGTCCATCGCGCTCACCTGGACCACCATGTGGTGGTGTTCCGCGACCAGCGCATCACCCCCGAGGAGCAGATCGCCTTCAGTCGCCGCTTCGGCGAGTTGCAGATCCATGTGCTCAAGCAGTTCCACCTGGCCGGCCACCCGGAGATCCTCATCGTCTCCAACATCGTCGAAGACGGTCAGCCGATCGGCCTGGGCGACGCCGGCAAGTTCTGGCACTCGGATCTCTCCTACAAGGAGCTGCCGAGCCTGGGTTCCATGCTGCATGCCCAGGAGTTGCCGGAGGAGGGCGGCGATACGATCTTCGCCAACATGCACCTGGCCTACGACACCCTGCCGGAGGCGCTCAAGCGCCAGCTCGACGGTCTGCAGGCCGAGCATTCCTACACCGCCACCTATGCCAAGCCCAAGTTCGAGGGCAACTGGCGGCCGACCCTGACCGCCGCGCAATTGGCCGAGGTCAAGGCGGTGGTGCATCCGGTGGTGCGCACCCATCCGGAGAACGGCCGCAAGGCGCTGTTCGTCAGCGAGGGCTTCACCACCCATATCGTCGGCCTGCCGGAAGACGAGAGTCGCGAGCTGCTGGCCGAGCTGTACGCCCACAGCGTCAAGCCCGAGCACCTCTATCGCCACCAGTGGCAGCCCCATGATCTGGTGTTCTGGGACAATCGCTCGCTGCTGCATCTGGCGGCCGGCTGCCCCAACCATATGAGGCGCAAGCTGTATCGCACCACCATCCAGGGCGATGCGCCTTTCTGAGGGAGGAGACGACCATGACCGCTCCTCTCGCTTCCCGCCCGCACCTGACCCTGGCGCAGACCCAGCCGTTGCTGCAGGTGCAGGATCTCGACCTCGAATACCGCACCCGCGAGCGCCGGGTGCGGGCCACCCACCAGGCATCCTTCGAGGTGCATGGCGCCGACCGTTTCGTCCTGCTCGGCCCGTCCGGCTGCGGCAAGTCCAGTCTGCTCAAGTCGGTGGCGGGCTTTCTGCCGCCGCTGCATGGCGAGATCCGTCTGGAAGGCCAGCCGATCAAGGGCCCGGGACCGGATCGCATCGTGGTGTTCCAGGAATTCGATCAGCTGCCGCCGTGGAAGACGGTGCTGGAGAACACCATGTTCCCGCTGCTCGCCAGTCGCCAGGCCAGTCGTGGCGAGGCGCGCGAGCGGGCGCTGCACTACCTGGACAAGGTCGGCCTGGCGCGCTTCGTCGATGCCTATCCGCATCATCTTTCCGGCGGCATGAAGCAGCGGGTGGCCATCGCGCGCGCCCTGGCCATGCAGCCCAAGATCCTGCTGATGGACGAACCCTTCGCCGCCCTGGACGCCCTGACCCGGCGCAAGATGCAGGAAGAATTGCTGGCGCTCTGGGACGAGGTGCGCTTCACCCTGCTGTTCGTCACCCATTCCATCGAAGAGGCGCTGGTGGTGGGTAATCGCATCCTGCTCCTGTCGCCCCATCCGGGCAGGGTCCGCGCGGAACTCAACTGCCACCAGTTCGGCCTCGAGGACTTCGGCGGCGCCGAATTCCAGAGCACCGCACTGCGCATCCACAACCTGCTGTTCCCCGACGACGTCCAGACCCTGCCACCGGAGGTCGCCGACGAGCGCCTGCGCCTGCAGCAGGCCATCGTCCAGGGCCGCATTTCCTACTAGTTTCGAGGTAGACCCATGACTCGACAGCCCCCGGTGCGGGCCGAATACCAACGGGACCTCGCGCCCCTCGACGACTTGCCGCTGGCGGTCGAGCTACCCCTGGCGACGCGCCTGTGGAGCCAGGCCTGGCTGCGCAAGCTGGTGATCCTGGCGATCCTGATGCTGGCCTGGGAAGTGGCCGCCCGCTGGCAGGGCAACGACCTGCTGCTGCCCAGCTTCCTGCAGACCGCCGCGGCCTTCTGGGATGGCCTGGCGACCGGCGAGTTGCCGGCCAAGGTCGCCATCTCCCTCGGCACCCTGCTCAAGGGCTATCTGCTGGGCGTGGTCCTGGCCCTGGCGCTGAGCGCCCTGGCCGTCTCCACCCAGTTCGGTCGCGACCTGCTCGGCACCCTGACCTCGATGTTCAATCCGCTGCCGGCCATCGCCCTGCTGCCCCTGGCGTTGCTCTGGTTCGGCCTCGGCGAGAACAGCCTGGTGTTCGTGCTGGTGCATTCGGTGCTCTGGCCCATGGCGCTCAACACCTATTCGGGTTTTCTCGGCGTCTCCGACACCCTGCGCATGGCCGGGCGCAACTACGGTCTCAAGGGCCTGCGGTACGTCGGGCTGATCCTCATCCCGGCGGCGCTCCCGGCCATCGTCTCGGGCCTGAAGATCGGCTGGGCCTTCGCCTGGCGCACCCTGATCGCCGCCGAGCTGGTGTTCGGCGCCTCCAGCGGCAAGGGCGGCCTGGGCTGGTATATCTTCCAGAATCGCAACGAGCTCTACACCGACCGCGTCTTCGCCGGCCTGGCCGCGGTGATCATCATCGGCCTGCTGGTGGAGGGCCTGGTCTTCGCCACTCTGGAACGGCTGACGGTGAAGAAGTGGGGCATGCAGCGGTAGGGTCTGGCGCCTTTTTGTTGGGCTTCGCTGCGCTCAACCCGACCTACGGAATAGCACCATGGGTTGGGTTGAGACGGCCTTATCGTCGAAGCCCAACAAATTGCAGGATCTGCACGGGCAACGTCGCTTCAACTCTCACTCGGACCACCCCCTCTCCCCCTGGGAGAGGGCTGGGGTGAGGGCGCCCCTCGCAGCGAAGTCCTCCAGCGGAAAAGGCTGCGCCGTTTTCCACGCTACGAAGCTCGACCCTCACTCGGACCACCCCCTCTCCCCCTGGGAGAAGGCTGGGGTGAGGGCGCCCTTCGCACCCGATCCCCAGTGGAAAAGGCTGCGCCGTTTTCCACGCTACGGAGCTCGACCCTCGCTCGGACCACCCCCTCTCCTTTGGGAGAGGGCTGGGGTGAGGGCGCCCTTCGCAGCGAAGTCCTCCAGTGGAAAAGGCTACGCCGTTTTCCACGCTACGGAGCTCCAACCTTACTCGGACCACCCCCTCTCCCTTTGGGAGAGGGCTGGGGTGAGGGCGCTTCCACACCTGATCCTGCAGTGGAAAAGGCTGCGCCGTTTTCCACGCTACGGTGTCGTCGCGGAAGAAAAGGAAGCTCCGCACTATCTGCCTTAAATGCGCACAGTAAATAAAACTCGAATTAGGATATGCGCATAAGGAATTTCCTTCTTATGCCCTGGCTACCTAAGGTGGACCCCAGCCAACGCCTTCCAAGAAGGCCTCCCCTTACCTCGGCACGGGATTCACCACCATGAGCATCCAATTCCTCGGCATGATCGGTCATCGCCTCACCTCCGAGATCATCGCCCCCTCCGGTCCCATCTTCGACAAAGGCTACGTCACCCGCTTCGCCCAGGCCCACGAGCAGGCCGGCTTCGACCGTATCCTGGTCGGCTACTGGTCCGATCAGCCCGATGGCTTCCTGGTTACTGCCCTGGCGGGGCAGGCGACGCAGACGCTCAAGTTCCTGCTGGCCCACCGGCCCGGTTTCGTCGCCCCGACGGTGGCGGCGCGCAAGCTGGCGACCCTCGACCATCTGCTCGACGGCCGCCTGGCGGTGCATATCATCAGCGGCGGCAGCGACGGGGAGCAGCGCAAGGACGGCGACTGGCTCGACCACGACCAGCGCTACGCCCGCACCGAGGAATTCCTCGACGTGGTGCGCCAGGAGTGGACCAGCACCCAGCCCTTCGACCACGAGGGTGAGCACTACCGGGTGGCGAACGGCTTCTCCGCCATCAAGCCGCTGCAGCAGCCGAGCCTGCCGGTCTATTTCGGCGGCTCCTCGCCCGCCGCCCTGCGGGTCGCCGGCAAGCACGCCGATGTCTTCGCGCTCTGGGGCGAATCCCTGGCCCAGACCCGCGAGACCATCGCCGCGGTCCGCGCCGAGGCGGCGCGCCACGGCCGTACCCCCAGGTTCAACGTCTCCTTCCGAGTGATCCTGGGCGATACCGAGGAGGCCGCCTGGGCCAAGGCCGAGGCCATCCGCCAACAGGCCAAGGCGCGCCTGGCCGCAGAAGGCGCCGTACATCCGGCCAAGCCGGAGGCGGTCGGGGCCCAGCGCCTGCGCGATACCGTGGCCTTGGGCGACCGGGTAGATCGCCGGCTCTGGACTGGCATCGCCGCCCTGGTCGGCGGTGGCCACAACTCCACCGCCCTGGTGGGCACCGCCGAGCAGGTGGCCGATGCCCTGCTGGACTACTACGACCTGGGCGTCGACAGCTTCCTGATCCGCGGCTTCGATCCGCTCAACGACGCCGTCGAATACGGTCGCGAGCTGATTCCCCTGACCCGGGAGAAGGTCGCCGCGCGCCTGGCCGGCGCTCGTCGCACCGGCTGAAACTTTCTGACCAACTCACCGCGCGACCGTACCCACGGAGCGCTCCCGATACCCTCGAGGAGACGCCTTCGTGATCAAGGGATTGCTATTCGCCGCCGGCCTGCTGGCCGGCACCTCCGCCGGCCTGGCCCAGGCGGTCACCCTCACCATCGGTGACCAGTTCTACTACAGCAGCACCCTGCTGGAGCAGGCCGGCGAACTCAAGGATCTGCCGTACCAGATCGAGTGGAAGAGATTCAACGCCGGCGGGCCGGCGGTGGAGGCGCTCAACGTTGGCTCCATCGACTTGGGCATCGTCGGCGACACCCCGGTGATTGCCCTGGCGGCCCGCGGTGGCCCGGTCAAGGTAGTGGCGGTGACCCGCAACCGCCCGGACGGCACCGCCATCGTGGTCGGCAAGGATTCGCCGATCAAGACGGTGGCGGACCTGGCTGGCAAGCGCGTGGCCATCTGGAAGGGCTCCTGGAGCCAGCAACTGGTCTATTCGGCGCTGGAGCAGGCCGGCCTGCCCAGCGATGCGCCGCACTACAGCTACCTGATGCCCACCGAGGCGGTCGCCGCCGTAAGCCAGGGCACCCTGGATGCCACCGCGACCTGGGAGCCCTATGTCAGCATGGTGGAACGCCAGGGCGGACGGGTGCTGGTCACCGCCAAGGACCTGATGCCGGCTCCAGTCTATGTGGTGGCTAACACCGGCCACCTGGACGAGAACCGCGCCGCCATCGGCGATTTCGTCGCCCGTTTGCAGCGGGCGCGCAGTTGGGCGCGGGACCACGTCGACGTCTATGCCCAGGCCTGGGCCAGGCGCAACAACTCCGATCCGGCCATCGCCGAGAGCTGGTTCCGCCGCGACGCCACCTGGGTCGAGCCAATCAGCGCCCAGACCCTCGCCGACGGCCAGCAGACCGCCGATTTCCTGGTCAAGGCCGGAGTGTTGCAACAGCCCTACGACGTCAAGCCGCTCTATGACCAAAGCTTCAACCGCTATCTGCAGACGCCCCGGGAGGCCAGCCGATGAGCCGTCAACTGCACCTCGCCGGCTTTCTGCTGGCCGGCCCGGTCGTCCATAGCCATGCCGTCTGGCGCCATCCCGAGACCCAGGGCGACTTTCTCGACCCGGACTACTACGTGCGTGCGGCCAAGGCGCTGGAGGAAGGGCTGTTCGACTTCCTGTTCTTCGCCGACCGCCTGGCCGTGGGCGACCAGCTCGGCGGCTCGCGGGAGACCGCCCTGCGCCTGGGCGCCCAGGACGCCACCCGGCTCGACCCCTTGCCGCTGCTTTCCTACCTGGTGGCCCATACCCGTCGTCTTGGCCTGGGCTGCACCCGCTCCACCACCTACTACGAGCCGGCTCATGTGGCGCGGGCCTTCGCCACTCTGGATCACCTGTCCCGCGGGCGCGCGGCCTGGAACATCGTCACCTCGATGAACGACAGCGAGGGCCGGCTGTTCGGCAAAGCGCGCCACCTGGAGCACGACCTGCGCTACGACCGCGCCGACGAATTCGTCGAGGTGGCCGTCAAGCTGTGGCGCAGTTGGGGAGCCGACGCGCTGCGCCTGGATCGGGCCGCCGGCGTGCTGGCCAACCCCGCGCAGGTGCGCGCCCTCGATCACCAGGGCGACTGGTTCCGCGTGGAAGGACCGCTCAATATCCCGCGCAGTCCCCAGGGGCGCCCGGTGCTGATCCAGGCCGGTTCCAGCGGCCGCGGCCGATGCTTCGGCGCGCGCTGGGCCGAGGCCATCTTCACCATCCAGCCCAATCTCGCCGCCATGCGTGCCTTTCGCGACGACGTCCGCCGCCAGGTGCTGGAGCAGGGGCGCTCGCCGGATGGGTGCAAGATCCTTACCTCGGTGATGCCCTTCATCGGTGGCAGCGAAGCCGAGGCCCGTGCCAAGCAGGAAAGACACAACGCCCTGGCGCAACCGGAAGTGGGGCTGATCACCCTCTGCTCCCAGCTCAACATCGACCTGTCGCGCTTCACCCTGGATACCGCCCTGGGCGAGGTGGTCGAGGTCGCCGACCTGCCGCCGCCCGCTGCCGAGAAGCTGCTGGCGCTGGGGTCGCGCACCACCCTGGCCGAATTGGGTCGCAGCTACGCCGCCAGCGTCCGCGTACCGCAACTGGTGGGTACCGGTGCCCAGATCGCCGACCAGCTGGCCGAGCTGTTCGAAGCCGGTGGCTGCGACGGCTTCGTGATTTCCCCCGGCTACCTGCCGGGTTCCTTCGTCGAGTTCAGCGAGAGCGTGGTGCCGCACCTGCAGCGTCGCGGGCTGTTCCGGCGCCAGTACCAGGGCGAGACCCTGAGAGATCACCTGGGCCTCGGCCCATTGGAGGACTAGATGAGCACATCCAAGGATGCCGAGGGCTGGCTGACGCTGGCCCGCGAGATCGGCGCGGAGTTCGCCGCCCGGGTGGTGGCCGACGAGCGCGACCGCATTCGTCCCGATGCCCAGCTGCAACGACTCAAGGACAGCGGCCTGACCAACCTGGTCATACCTGTGCGGCTCGGAGGTGCCGGCCAGCCCTGGTCGCTGGCCATGCGCGTGCTGCGCGAGATCGCTGCCGGTGACGGCTCGGTGGGCCTGCTCTTCGGCTATCACCTACTTAACACCATCAACCTGCGCCGCGAGCCCCAGCCGCGGCGTGACCGCCTGCTGGCGGAAATCGCCGAAGGCCGGCTGTGGCTGGCCGGGGTGGTCAATCCACGGGATGACGACATCCTCGCCACGCCGAGTGCTGACGGCGGCTATCGCCTGACCGGGCGCAAGGGATTCTGCAGCGGCGCCGCCTTCGCCGATCGGCTCACCATCAGCGCCCGCGATCGAGAGAGCGGGGCGCGCCTGATGGTCACCCTGCCGGCGGACCGGCCGGGACTGGCCTATGCCGACGACTGGGACCACTTCGGCGTGGCCCGCAGCGACAGCGGCAGCTTCACCCTCGACGACGTCTGGGCCAGTGCCGAGGAGGTCCAGGTCTGCGACCTGGAAGACGCGGGTGACTTCGCCGCGGTGATCCGCACCCCGGTCAACCAGTCGGCCTTCACCCAATACTACCTGGGCGCCGCCCAGGGCGGCCTGCGCGAGGCGCGGCGCTATCTGCACGCCGAGGCGCGACCCTGGGTGCATTCCCTCGCCGCCAGCGCCAGCGAGGATCAACTGGTGTTGAGCCAGGTGGGCGAACTCTGGATCGCCCTGCAGGGCGCCGTGGCCCTGGCCGATGTGGCCGCGCGGCAGGTGGACGCCTTGCTGGCCGCCGATGATGCCTTCACCGCCGAGCTGCGCGGCGAGACGGCCATCGCCGCGGCCAGCGCCAAGGTGCTGGCCGCCCGTACCGCCCTCGACGTCACCACCCGGGTATTCGATGCCCTGGGCGCCCGCGCCACCCACAACCGCCTGGGCCTCGATCGCTTCTGGCGCGACGTGCGCACCCACAGCCTGCACGACCCCCTGGCCTACAAGGTGCTGGAGGTCGGGCGCTATGCGGTCAACAGCCAATATCCCGACATCCGCGCCTACACCTGAGGAATTTCCATGCTGCGCAAGACCCTCGTCGGCCTCACCCTCGGCCTGCTGGCCGCTACCCAGGCCCTGGCCACCACCCTGGTGGTGGGCGACCAGATCTACAACACCCGTACCGTGATGGAAGCCGCCGGCGTCCTGAGCGACCTGCCGTATCAACTGGAATGGAAGCAATTCACCGCCGGCTCGCCGGTGGCCGAGGCGCTCAATGTCGGCAGCCTCGACCTGGGCCTGCTGGGCGATGCGCCGCCGCTGTTCCTCGGTGCCCTGGGCGCACCGATCAGGGTGGTCGGCATCAGCCGCCAGAGCCTGGAAGGGGTGGCAGTGCTGGTGCGCGGCGACTCCAGCATCCATAGCCTGGCGGATCTGCAGGGCAAGACGGTGGCCATCTGGAAGGGCTCCTGGAGCCAGCAGCTGGCGCTGGCCGCGCTGGACCGCGCCGGGGTGCCGCGCGAGCAGGTGAACTTCCGCTATCTCAACGCCCTGGACGCCTCCCATGCCCTGGAAGGCGGCTCGGTGGACGCCATCGCCACCTGGGAACCCTATGTCACCCAGGCCCAGCGCCACGGCGCCCGGGTGCTCACCACCGCCGAGGGCCTGATCCCCGCGCAGAGTTTCGTAGTGGCCAGTCAGGGTGCGCTGAACGATGTCGCCCGGCACCAGGCCATCGCCGATTTTCTCCGGCGGCTGCAGCAGGCCCGGACCTGGGCCAATGCCGATCCCGAACACACGGCGCGCTACGCCAGCGCCTGGGCCGAGCGTACCCGTGCCGACGCCGCCATCGCCCAGGCCTGGTTCGCCCGGGCGCGCACCGCTATCGGACCGGTGACTCCTGCGGCCATCGCCCAGGCCCAGCGCACCGTCGACTTCTTTGCCGGCGAAGGGCTGGTCAAGGGCTATGAGGCCAGTCGCCTGTTTTACGACGGCTTCCAGGCAGCCCTGGAACCCCCGGCGCAGACCGCGCAACGCTGAGTACGACACCCACGGAGGCGGCCTTGCGTTATGCTTGAGGCGCATGTCCAGCAACGGGAAGTCAGACGCCTCCTCATGAAGACCGACGATATCGAAGCCTTTGTCGCGGTGATTCGCAGCGGCTCCCTCAATGCCGCTGCCCTGTCCCTGGGGCTCACCCAGCCGGCCATCACCCGCCGCCTGCAGAGTCTCGAACAGGACCTCGGCGTCGACTTGCTCGACCGCCACACCAAGCCGCTCAAGCCGACCCGCCTGGGGCAGGAGGTCTATGGGCATTGCCGTGCCATCCTGCGCGAGATGGACGCCCTGCGCGAGCGGGTGGCGGGCGATGCGCCGCCCTCCGGGCTGCTGCGCCTGGGCGTACCCCAGACCTTGGGCGATGCGCTGTTGCTGGAGGCCGTGAAAGACATCCGCACCCGCTACCCGGAGCTGCGCACCCAGGTGGCGACGGGTTGGGGCAGCGTGCTGGTCAACCGTATCGAGCAGGGTGAGCTGGACGGCGCCCTGGTGCTGTTTCCGGCCAACAAGGTGTTTCCCGATGGCGTCGAGGCCCGGCCACTGGGCGCCATGCCCTTGCAGGTAGTCGGTGCCCATGACCAGGTACCGGGCAGGGCGCAGCGGCTGGCCGACATCCAGGGCCAGGGCTGGGTGCTCAATCCCGACGGCTGCGGTTTTCGCTCCAGTCTGCAACGCACCCTGGCCGAGCAGGGCCAGGCGCTGCGCATCAACCTGGAGACCTACGGCACCGAACTCCAGCTCGGTCTGGTCGCCGACGGCCAGGGCCTCGGCCTGGTCCCAGCGCCGCTGCTGGCCCGCAGCGCCCACCGCGACCGCCTGGCCGCGATCCCGCTGAAGGACTTCAAGCCGGAGATCCAGCTGTGGCTGATCCATCCGCCCTTTCTCGGGGCGTTGCAGGAAGTGGTCGAGGGGTTTGGGCGAGGAGCGCAAGGCTTACTAGAGGGCTGAGGCCACTCACTCGATAGCTGAGCCTATGCAGCGAGAGAATATTTGTTCCAGTGCAAGGTAGTCGCAGTGGACGGCGTCGATATTGGCAGCTATCCATTCATCGCGCGTCACCAGTGACCAATCGATCTCGTAGCCCGCATTGATGATGAGATGCTCGAACAGCAGGCGCTGGGCACGGCCGTTGCCATCGCGGAAAGGGTGCACCATGTTCAGATCGCCGTAGAGCTCGGCGCTCAGCCCGATCAGTACGTCACGAGATTGCCCTTCGAACCAGTTTTCGGCCTGCAGTTTGGAAAACAGCTTGCTGGCCTCGGGTACCAGCCGGCGCACTGTACAGAAGCGGGTGCTGTCCTTGGCAATGTCGAGGGTGCGCAGTTCGCCAGCCCAGGGGTAAATGTCCTGGAACAACAGTCGATGCAACTGGCACAGATAGTCAAGGTTGTAGGGCGGTAGCTCGAACGTCAACTTGCTGGCCGCGAGGCGAGAAAGGTCGCGCTCGGCTGCAGCCAGGAGTTCATCATCTCGGATGTCGAGCAGGTTGCGTAAGGTCGTGGTACCGGGATAGCAGTACGGATCCTGGCTGGCTCCGTACTTATCGATCATTGCGCCTGGCTCAGACGTCGGTAGTGCGCAAGTAGGGCGTGCTTATCTTTCCCCACGGTTTCCGGGACGTCAGATTTCAGGTCGAAGCCTTCCAGTTTCAAGCTGGCTGCATAGTTGGCCTGCCGCATGCGTACGAAGTAGCGGCGTTTCCTATCCAGATTGGGCTGGGGCATGAGGATACCTCTCACAGGTCACTCACAAGTTTAGCTGAAAGCCTGTGCGTTATCAGCCAGAGCGTCCTGGTGGAGTCCCGCCGTTCGAGCCCAGATGGCGCGAACGCTTATGCTAGAAGTGAGAGGTTGCCCCGGTCGGCGTGACCGGGGCGCGTGACCTCAAGCCGCCGGCTTGGCCAGGAACTCCCGCAGCACGAAGTGCAGGATGCCGCCGGCCTTGAAGTAGCTCACCTCGTTGAGCGTGTCGATGCGGCAGAGCACTTCCACGCTTTCGCGGCTGCCGTCCTCGCGGGTGACCTCCAGGGTCAGCGGCATGCGCGGACGCAATTCGACGCCGTCGATGCCCAGCACGGCGATCTTCTCCTTGCCGGTCAGCCCCAGGGATTTGCGATCCACGCCGTCCTTGAACTGCAGCGGCAGCACGCCCATGCCCACCAGGTTGGATCTGTGGATACGCTCGAAGCTCTCGGCGACAACGGCTTTCACGCCCAGCAGGTTGGTGCCCTTGGCCGCCCAGTCACGGGAGGAACCGGTGCCGTATTCCTTGCCGGCGATGATCACCAGCGGGGTGTTTTCCAGCTCGTATTTCATGGCCGCGTCGTAGATCGACAGCTTTTCACCGGTGGGCACGTGGAAGGTGTTGCCGCCTTCCTCGCCACCGAGCATCTCATTCTTGATGCGGATGTTGGCGAAGGTGCCTCTCATCATGACTTCGTGATTGCCGCGGCGGGAGCCATAGGAGTTGAAGTCGGCGTAGTCCACGCCATGCTCGGCCAGGTAGCGGCCGGCGGGGCTGTCCTTCTTGATGTTGCCGGCGGGGGAGATGTGGTCGGTGGTGACCGAATCGCCCAGCAGCGCCAGGATGCGGGCGTCGTGGATGTCGGCGATGCGGGGCGGATCGCCGGCGATGCCCTCGAAGAACGGCGGATTCTGGATGTAGGTGGAGTCGGCGTCCCAGACGTAGGTCTCGGCGTCCGGCACTTGGATGGCCTGCCACTTCTCGTCGCCGTCGAACACGGCGCCGTATTGCTTGTGGAACATGGCGGTGTCGAGCTTCTGCACGGCGTCGGCCACTTCCTGCTGGGTGGGCCAGACGTCCTTCAGATAGACCGGCTGACCATCGTTGCCGGTGCCCAGCGGCTCCTGGGTCAGGTCGACCTTCACGCTGCCGGCCAGGGCATAGGCCACCACCAGCGGCGGCGACGCCAGCCAGTTGGTCCGGACCAGGGGATGCACCCGGCCTTCGAAGTTGCGGTTGCCGGACAGCACCGAGGCTACGGTGAGGTCGGCGTCCTGGATGGCTTTCTCGATCGGATCGAGCAGCGGACCGGAGTTGCCGATGCAGGTGGTGCAGCCGTAGCCGACCAGGTCGAAGCCGAGGTCGTTGAGATAGGACGTGAGGCCCGCGGCGTTGTAGTAGTCGGTCACCACCTTTGAGCCCGGGGCAAGGGACGACTTGACCCAGGGCTTGCGCATCAGGCCCTTCTCGGCGGCCTTCTTCGCCAGCAGACCGGCAGCCATCATGACGCTGGGGTTGGAAGTGTTGGTGCAGGAGGTGATGGCGGCGATGACCACGGCGCCGTCTTCCAGCTGGAAGGTCTCGCCATTCACCTGGACCTCGACGCTGCTGCCGACCTTGGCGGCCTCGGCCTTTTTCGGCGCCAGCGCGGTGAAGTCAGTAAAAGTCTTGGCGACCTCGCCGAGCAGCACGCGGTCCTGGGGCCGCTTGGGACCGGCCAGGCTGGACTGGACCTCGCCCATGTCCAGTTCCAGCACATCGGTGAACACCGGCTCGTCGCCGGGATTGCGCCACAGGCCCTGGGCCTGGGTGTAGGCCTCCACCAGCTGCACGGTTTCCTCGGGGCGACCGGACAGGCGCAAATAGTCCAGAGTGATCTGGTCGACTGGGAAGAAGCCGCAGGTGGCGCCGTATTCCGGGGCCATGTTGCCGATGGTGGCGCGGTCGGCCAGGGGCAGGGTGGCCAGGCCGTCGCCGAAGAATTCGACGAACTTGCCCACTACGCCCTTCTTGCGCAGCATCTGGGTCACGGTCAGCACCAGGTCGGTGGCGGTGATGCCCTCGCGCAGCTTGCCGGTCAGCTTGAAGCCCACCACCTCGGGGATCAGCATGGACACCGGCTGGCCGAGCATGGCCGCCTCGGCCTCGATGCCGCCCACGCCCCAGCCCAGCACGCCCAGGCCATTGATCATGGTGGTGTGGGAGTCGGTACCCACCAGGGTGTCGGGGAAGGCATAGGTGCGGCCGTCTTCGTCCTTGGTCCAGACGCTGCGGCCCAGGTATTCCAGGTTGACCTGGTGGCAGATGCCGGTGCCCGGTGGCACCACGCGGAAGTTGTCGAAGGCGTTCTGGCCCCAGCGCAGGAAGGCGTAGCGCTCGCCATTGCGCTCCATCTCGATCTCGACGTTCTCGTGATAGGCGTTCTCGCTGGCGTAGCGGTCCACCATCACCGAGTGGTCGATCACCAAGTCGACGGGGGAGAGCGGATTGATCCGCTGCGGATCGCCGCCGGCCTTGGCCACAGCTTCGCGCATGGCAGCCAGGTCGACCACCGCCGGTACGCCGGTGAAGTCCTGCATCAGCACCCGCGCTGGGCGGTACTGGATCTCGCGGTCGGCGGAGCGGGTCTTGGTCCAGTCGGCCAGGGCCTGGAGGTCTTCGCCGGTGACGGTCTGGTTGTCTTCCCAGCGCAGCAGGTTCTCCAGCAGCACCTTGAGCGACTTGGGCAACTGGTCGAGATTGCCCAGGGTCTTGGCCGCATCGGGCAGGCTGTAGTAGTGATAGGTGCGCTCGCCGACCTGCAGGGTCTTGAGGCTATTGAGGCTGTCCAGGGCTGGCATCAGGGGTCTCCTAATCGACGTTTCGACGGTTGCCCGCTGGCCGTTCGGGCCTCGAAAGGTGAAAGAGAGCCGAACCAGCGCTGGGCGGACTGATTTTTCTAGGTGTAGTACTGGACCGATAGGCGCCGCCGGCGTTCCCCAGTGGGCGCGCTGGGGTATAGTGCGCGCCCTGCGTGACCCCTTGAGGAAGCCCTGTCGTGAATACCCTGTTGCTGCTGTGCCGTACCGGATTCGAAGGCGAGGTCTGCGCCGAGCTCGGCGAACGGGCGGCGCTGCTCGGCGTGGCCGGCTACGCCAAGGGCAAGCCGGGTGCGGCCTATGCCGAATTCGTCTGCGGCGACGCGGCGGACGCGGCGCGGTTGATGCAGCAGCTCAGCTTCGCCGAGCTGATCTTTCCCCGCCAGTGGTCGCGTGGCGCCTTTCTCAGCCTGCCCGAGCAGGATCGCATCGGTCCGCTGCTCGAGTTGCTGGCGGACTATCCCGTCTGCGGCAGCCTGGCCCTGGAGATGCCCGACACCAACGACGGCAAGGCGCTCTCCACCTTCTGCAAGAAGTTCGAACGCCCCCTGACCCTGGCGCTGCGCAAGGCCGGCCGCCTGGTGGACGATGCCCGGGCGCCACGCCTGCAGCTGACCTTTCTCAGCGGGCGCGAGGTCTTCGTCGGCCTGGTCGAACCGGACAACGCCGCGCTCTGGCCCATGGGCATCCCGCGGCTGAGATTCCCGCGCGAGGCCCCCAGTCGCTCGACCCTCAAGCTGGAAGAGGCCTGGCACCACTTCATCCCCCGTGCAGACTGGGAGACGCGGCTGTCGTCCGAGATGCGCGCCGTGGATCTGGGCGCCGCCCCGGGCGGCTGGACCTGGCAGCTGGTGGCCCGCGAGATGCTGGTGACGGCGGTGGACAACGGCCCCATGAACGAGGCGCTGATGGACAGCGGCCTCGTCGAGCACCTGCAGGTCGACGGCTACGCCTTCGTGCCCAAGCACCCGGTCGACTGGATGGTCTGCGACATCGTCGAGAAGCCCGCGCGCACCGCGGCCCTGATCGAACGCTGGATCGGCGAGGGTCATTGCCGCGAGGCGGTGGTCAATCTCAAGCTGCCGATGAAACAGCGCTATCGCGAAGTGGCCGGTATCCTCGAGCGGCTGCACGCGCATTTCGCCGCTCGCGGCCAGCGCGTCACCATCGGCTGCAAGCAGCTCTACCACGACCGCGAGGAAGTGACCTGTCATTTGCGCCGGCTGGATCGGAAACCCTAGGCCGCCGTCAGGCTCTGAATGCAGATCGCTGTAACCGTTCTATCCCTTGGAGACCCCATGACCCTCGAAGCCGATGCCACCCTCGACGCCAGCGGGCTGAACTGCCCGGAGCCGGTGATGATGCTGCACAACAAGGTGCGCGACATCGCCCCCGGCGCCCTGCTCAAGGTCATCGCCACCGACCCCTCCACCCAGCGCGACATCCCCAAGTTCTGCGTCTTCCTCGGCCATGAACTGGTGGAAAAGAGCGAAGGGGAAGGGCGTTATCTGTACTGGATTCGCAAGAAGGTGGAGTGAGGCCAGGCACCGCTCCGCAGCCTGTCGAGCACCTGTAGGAGTGGCCGCATCGGCGGACCGCCATGGCCGCGATAAAGCGGGCTCATCTCGTCACTTCGAGCCAGGGCCTAAGCTCCTATCGCGGCCATGGGCCGCTCCTACACAGGGAGTCAGCCGTAGGTCGGGTTGAGACGGCTCCCTCGTCTAAGCCCAACAGGCCAATGCCAAGCGAGTCGTAGCGTGGAAAACCGCGCAGCGTTTTCCACTGTGGGCGCCTATGTTCAGACGACACCCAGGCCCCTTACCACCCCCACCAGATGTTCTCCCAGCCGGCGATGCTGGTCCGCCTCGAAATGCACGCCGTCCACCGGACTCACCTGGATGATCTCGCCCGCATCGACGAAGGCCGCGCCCTGGGCTGCGGCCACCTGGCGATAACGTGCGGCCAACTCGCGGGACTTGGCCGCACCACCAACGAAGATCTCGCCGAGAAAGCCCACTTCCTCGATGGGCGCCGGCGCCATGACGATGAGCTGGGGCGTGGCGCCATCCGGGCCGGCGTTACAGCGTCTGATCTCTTCCAGCAGCGCCTGCAGCGCGCTGGCGATGTCCGCCGGTGTCACCGACAGCCGCGCCTTGAGGTCGTTGGTGCCCAGCATCAGCAGCAGGACATCCACCGGTAGCTGACTTTCCAGGCAGGGCCTGAGATAGCTGAGGCCATTCTTGTGATGGCCGTCGATGGGATCGTCGTGCACCGTGGTACGAGCGGGCAGGCCTTCCTCTATCACCCGCCAGTCGGCGCCCAGCCCGCGGGCCAGGACGCCGGGCCAGCGTTCGTCCCAGCCAAAGCGTTCGAGTACGCCGGGCTGGGTCAGGGGGCGGGTGCCGTGGGTGTTGGAGTCGCCATAGCAGAGCAGGGTACGCAAGGGCATGGGAAAGCCTCGTCGGGACAGGTCATCCCCACCCTAGAAGCTATTCCCGCCGATCGCGAGGGCCGGCGGTCGTGCCAGCGCAGCGGGGTCAGCCCTAGCTCGGCGCCTGGCCGCCCCGCGTCGCCTGATCCAGCGGCGAGCCACCCACCTCGTAACGCACGTTCATGCGCGGCGAGGCCAGCTCGATGCCGGCGTCATCCAGGTAGCGCTTGAGCCTGAGGTTGAAGGCCCGTGACACCTCCCACTGCTTGATCGGCGCGGTCTTGAAGCGGAATCTGAGGATCGCCATGCCGGAATCGAAGCTTTCCACCCCCTGCAGCTCCAGCGGCGACCAGATGTCCCGGCCCATCAGCGGATCCTGGCGCAGCGAGCGGCCGACCTCCTGGACCATCTCGATGGCCTTGTCCACCGACAGCGCCTGCGGAATCGGCAGACGGAAGATGGCGTAGCCGAATTGCCGCGAGTAGTTCTGGATACTCTTGATCTCGCTGAACGGGATGGTGTGGACGATGCCGTCGATGTCCCTCAGTCGTACGGTGCGGATGGTTAGGCCCTCGACGGTACCCAGGTGGTTGCCGACGTCGACGTAGTCGCCGATGGCCAGGGAGTCCTCGATGATGATGAACAGCCCGGTGATGAGGTCGGCTACCAGGCTCTGGGCGCCGAAGCCCACCGCCAGGCCGATGACGCCGGCACCGGCCAGCAACGGGGTGACGTTCACGCCCATGTTGGCCAGGGCGACGATCAGGGCGATGACGAAGATGGTCAGGAACAGCACGTTGCGGATCAGCGGCAACATGGTCTGGGCGCGGGCGTTGTTCGGGCTGACGCGGTGCAGGTTGAGGCCGCGGTGGATGGCGGTGTCGGCCAGGATCCACACCAGCCACGCCAGCAGCAGGGTGCCACCCAGGCCGAAGAACTTGCTGGCGACCGCATGGCCGTCACCCTGGCTGAATCTCAGCAGCGAGAGATTCCAGGCGCGCAGGGCCAGCTCGATCCCCACCAGCCAGATGGCGATGCCCAGCACCAGGACGAAGAAGGCGCGCAGCCGTTCGGCATAGGCCTCTTGGATACGGCCGTGCGGCCGCCGGCGCAGCAATCGCGCTCGCACCAGGGCGTTGAGTCCCAGGGCGGCGCCCATGGTCACGGCGAACAGCAGCGCCCGGCGCAGGGCGTCGCTGGTATCGCCGGCGGAGACGAAGGTGGCGACCACCGAGACCGCCACCAGGATCAGCAGCGGCAGGTGCCAGAGCCGGGCGATCAGGTGGCGCACGCCCTGCAGACCGTGCAGCGCCTGGCGCTTGGCCAGCGGCTGGTTGCGGATCAAGTGGGCGATGGGGCGGCGGAATCTCAGGGCGAACTGGGCGGTGAGCAACGCCGCGCAGATGTTGGCGCCGATGGCGATGACCGCGGCCAGGTGTGGCCCCAGGGTCTCGGCCAGGTGCGGATCGCTGGCGGCGCCGCCCAGCGCGGCCAGGCTGCCGATGATCCACAGCGGGCGGAAGGCGCGGCGGCGCAGGATCAGCAGGGCGCGACTGCGATGGGCGCCGCTGGGCAGCGAGCAGATCACCACCACGGTAGCGGCGAACAGCGGGCCGGTGACGGCGGCATAGGCCAGGGCGACGGCCACAGTCTTGCCCAGCGAATCCGGCAGCCACAGCGACACCACCAGGGTCAGGATGAAGGCCAGCAGCCAGGGCGCCAGCTTGCGCAGGGCGAAACGGACCAGGTCCAGGGTGCGCGGCCTGAGCGGCAACTCCTCGGAAAGTCCGAATCTCACCCGCAGGCGATGGCTGATGGTCTTCAGGCCCAGGGCGCAACCGGCCCAGAAGGCCAGGGTGACGACAAAGCCGGAGAGCAGATTGAGGCGCTGTTCGGGCGCCGGCGCCAAGGCGGCCAGCTCGGCGCCGGCTTGGTCCAGCTGGTACTGCCAGCGTTCGCGCAGGTTGTCGCGCTGCAGCTGCTGCTCGACCACCGTCAGGGTGTCGGTGATCAGCCCGATCACGCCCTGGGAGGCGCTGGGCTCGGCCTTGTTCTGTGCCGCCTGCAGCTTCTTGAGATCTGCCAGCAGGCGATTGCGCTGCTGGTCGCTCTCCAGGGTCTTGATGACCTGGTCCAGGGACTGGCCGAATTGCGGATCGACCTGGTCCTTCTGGGCGCCCGGCAGTCCGGGCAGGGCGGCCTGAACCGGGCCGATGAGCAGAAAGCAGAGGCAGAGGAGTTGTAGCAGGCGAAAGATCATCGAAGCCGCACGCTCGCGAAAGAGGGAAACGCCCGTCCCGGTCGGCAGGACAGCCGGCCGGGGCGAGGGCGCCAGTGTAGCAAGGGCAGCGCGCTAGGCGCTGTGGATGCGTCGACGGGCGCTGCGGGCCAGCCGCACCGACAGCAGGATGGCCGCGCAGGTCAGGCCCAGCACCAGCCCCTGCCAGAGGCCGGCCGGACCCCGCGGGGCACCGAACCAGTCGCTCAGGCCCAGCGCCCAGCCCACCGGCAGGCCCACGCCCCAGTAGGCCAGCAGGGTGATGATCATGGTCGCGCGGGTGTCCTGGTAACCGCGCAGGGCGCCGGCGGCGGTCACCTGGATGGCATCGGAGAACTGGAAGATGCCGGCGAACACCAGCAGCGAGGCCGCCAGCTGGATCACCGCCAGGTCCTGGGAATAGAGCTCGGCGATCGCCGTGCGCGCGGTCAGCATCAGGGTGCAGGAAACGCAGGCGCAGAGCAGCCCAGCAGCCATGCCGACCCCGGCGGAAAAGCGCGCCTCGCGGGGTTCGCCGCGCCCCAGCGCCTGGCCGACCCGCACCGTCACCGCCATGCCCAGCGCCAGGGGCACCATGAACACCAGACCGGAGAAGTTGAGCGCCACCTGGTGCCCGGCGACCACGGTCGGCCCCAGTTCGCCGATCAGCAGGGCCACCACGGAAAAGATACTGGATTCGGCGAAAATCGCGATGCCGATGGGCACGCCGATGGCCAGCAGGGCGCGCAGCGTCGGCCCATGGGGCCGCTCGAAGCGGGCGAAAAGGGCGCAGGCGCGATAGCGCTCGGTGCGGATGATCGCCAGCATGGCCAGCAGCATCGCCCACATCACCGTACCGGAGGCGAAGCCGCAGCCGGCGCCGCCCAGCGCCGGCATGCCGAGGTGGCCGTAAATGAAGATCCAGTTCAGCGGCACGTTCAGCGCCAGGCCGGCGAGTCCTACCAGCATGGCCGGGCGGGTACGCCCGAGGCCGTCGCTGAAGCAGCGCAGCACATAGTAGAAGGCCGTGGCGGGCAGGCCCATGGCGATGCCCTTGAGATAGAGCAGGGTCGGCCCGATCAGCTGGGCGTCGACATGCATGGCCACCAGCAGCGGGCGGGCGTTGAGCAGCAGCAGGCTGGCGATGAGGCCACAACCCAGGGCCAGCCACAGCGCCTGGCGCACCAGCGGACCGATCTCCTGGCTGCGGCCGCCGCCGTGGCGCTCGGCTACCTTGGGGGTGGTCGCCAGCAGGATGCCGGTCATCAGCAGGAACACCGGAATCCACACGGAGTTGCCCAGGGCGACGGCGGCGAGGTCGAGCGGGCCGACCCGGCCGGCCATGACGGCGTCGACGAAGCCCATGGCCGAATGGGAGAGCTGGGCGATGACGATGGGCGCGGCCAGGGAGAGCAGGGCGCCGAATTCACGTCTGATGCGGGGCAGGGAGGAGGTCACTTGATCGTTCGGTCAGCTTCGGGGCCGATAGTCTAGTCCTCATGGCCCGGGTGGCAACCCTCGCGGCGACCGTTGCCTGCCGCCGATGGCCTGCTAAAGTGCCGGTCCCCGCCCTTGCGAGTGCCCAGGCATGCACATTCTCGCCGACGAAAACATTCCGCTGCTGGACGCCTTCTTCGGGCCCCACGCCACCCTCGAGCGCCTTCCCGGCCGCGCCTTTGATCGCGCCGCCGTGAGTCGCGCCGATGCGCTGCTGGTGCGCTCCATCACCCGTGTCGACGCCGCGCTGCTGGCCGGGTCCAGGGTCGGCTTCGTCGGCACCTGCACCATAGGCACCGATCACCTGGACCTGGGCTATCTCGACCAGGCCGGCATCCGCTGGAGCAATGCGCCAGGCTGCAATGCCCGCGGCGTGGTGGACTGGGTGCTCGGCGCCCTGCTGGCACTGGCCGATGGTGCCGGCGCCGAGCTGGCCCAGCGCACCTATGGCATCGTCGGCGCCGGGCAGGTCGGTGGCCGCCTGGCCGAGGTGCTGCGCGGACTGGGCTGGACGGTGCTGGTCTGCGATCCTCCCCGCCAGGCCGCGGAGGGGGGTGACTTCCACAGCCTCGACGAATTGCTCGAGCGCTGCGATGTGCTCTGTCTGCATACCCCGCTGATCCGGGACGGCGAGCAGCGCACCTTGCACCTGTTCGATGCCACTCGCCTGGCCAGCCTGCGCCCGGGGACCTGGCTGCTCAACGCCTGCCGGGGCGAGGTGGTCGATAACGCCGCGCTGCGGACGCATCTGGCCAGCGGCGCCGAGCTCAGGGTGGCGCTGGATGTCTGGGAAGGCGAGCCGGGCATCGATCCTGAACTGGCCCGCCTGTGCCAGTTGGTGACGCCCCATATCGCCGGGCACAGCCTGGAAGGCAAGTGGCGCGGCACGGCGCAGATCTACGAAGCCTTCTGCGCCTGGAGCGGGGAGACACCGCGGCTGAATCTGGGCGATCTGTTGCCGCCGCAGCAGCTGGAGCGCCTGGTGTTCAGCGGGGATACGCCCGAGGCGACTGTCTTCAGGCGGGTCTGCCGCGCGGTCTATGATCCGCGTGACGACGATGCGGCGCTACGCGCGACCCTCGGCTTGCCGGCCGTGGCGCGCGCCCAGGCGTTCGACGCCCTGCGCAAGGGCTATCCCATGCGTCGGGAGATTCCGGGGCTGGTGCTCGATGGGGCGGGCGTGGCTCGGCTGGCGAGGGCCCTGGGCTGCAGCTGGCGACATGGCGACGGCTCCGAAAGCGGCGGTGTCGCTTAGGACCGAGGCGCGGCGCAAGCGTTCAGGCGGGGTAGCGGCCTCCCGCCAGCCGGCCCGGACGGCCGAATGACGGGAGCGCAAGGCGCGGGAGCCGCATGGCTCCCCCGGACTTAGTGGTATTCGCAGAGGTAGGCGGTGTCTTCCGCGACCTTGAGCTGGAACTTGGCATTGGCCGGCACGGTGAACTGGCTGCCCGCGGCGAAGGTTTCCCAGGTCTCGCTGCCCGGCAGCTTGACGGTCAGGGCGCCGGCCACCACGTGCATGACTTCCAGCTGGCTGGTGCCGAACTCGTATTCACCGGGGGCCATGACGCCCAGGGTGGCGGGCTTGGACTTGAGGCTGAAGGCGATGGATTTGACGGTGCCGTCGAAGTATTCGTTGACCTTGAACATCGGATTTCCTTGTGCGAAAGCGGTTGGGACCGTCGGCGAGTATGCCCAAGGCCGAGGCCCACTGTCACCGCTCCAGACGAGGCTAGCGCGCGAAGGCCGGCAGGCTGGCGGGCAACAGCTTGGCGGTGTTGCGGGCGTCGGTCTCGGCGCGGTGCAGCACCCCGGTAAAGGCCAGTCCCGCCGATTCCAGGGCGGCGGTGAGTCCCAACGGGCGCGCCAGGCCGCGGGCCTTGGCGAAGGCCTGCTTGAGATTGCGATGCGGCACCCGGGCCAGGTGGGTATGCAGATCGTGCTCGCGCCAGGCGCGTTCAAGCAGGCGACGGTCGAAATCGCCCCAGCTGCACCAGCCGGCGAGGGTGGTCTCATAGGCGCCCAGCCAGGCCTCGAACGCCGGCCAGGTGCTCTCCAGCGGATCGGCGCCATCGACGTCGGCCTGGCTGATATGGGTGAGGTCGCGGCAGAAGGGCGTCAGCAGCGGCAGCCGCCGGGGCTGGACGAAGCTCTGATAGCGACCGAGCTCCTGGCCTTCGGCGTCCACCATCACCGCACCGATCTCGATGATCTCCATCAACTCCAGGGGCCAGCCGCCTTCGTCGGTGGTCGCTTCCAGGTCCAGCACCAGCCAATGCTTCATCGTCACGCCCTCGGGGAGCCGCCTCGATCGTCGCAGATAAGACGGTGGAAAGGCCGCGGGGTTGCGTGGCGAGGTGCGAATGAATGTTACATTCATGACTCGATAGCGACATCTGGTCACGATTCGCTTGTGAGGCCCCAGCCTTGCTCTTAAGCTTGAAGCCTCCTTATCTGCGAGTTTCACCCATGGAGTGCCGTCCAGGTTGTGGCGCCTGCTGCATCGCGCCGTCGATATCCTCACCGCTGCCACGCATGCCCCAGGGCAAGCCCTCCGGCGTGCGCTGCGCCCACCTGGACAGCACCAACCGCTGCGACCTGTTCGGCTCGCCGCTGCGTCCGGCGGTGTGCGGCGGCTTCCAGGCCGAGCTGGCGTTCTGCGGCACCAGTAGCGCCGAAGCCATGGCCATCCTGCTGCGCCTCGAAGGTGAAACCGCCGCCTGATCCGGTTTTGAATTGCGCTCTCCGACAACCACAACAACAAGGGACGTCCCATGCACAAGCCGCTTCGCTCCATCCTCGCCCTGACCCTGCTCGCAGCCACCGGCCTGGCCCAGGCCGAGGACTGGCAACTCGCCAAGCAGGAAGACGGCATCCAGGTCTACACCCGCGCGGTCGCCGGCTCCAAGTACAAGGCCTACCGCGGCGTGGTCCAGATCAAGGCCGATCCGGCCACCATCGCCAAGCTGCAGGACGACCCCGTGGGTTCCTGCAAGTGGATCTTCCGCTGCCAGTCGCTGCAGGTGCTCAAGCGCCAGGACAATCAGGCCTGGACCTACATGCGCATCGACATGCCCTGGCCGGTGACCGCCCGTGACGTGGTGCTGCACATCACCGAGCAGAAGACCCCCGATGGCGGCTTTACCCGCACCCTCGAAGGCCAGCCGGACTATCGGTCTGCCGCCGACGGCTATGTACGGGTCGCCAGCTTCCAGGGTCAGTGGCGCGTGGTGCCGAAGAACGGCGGCTCGGAAGTGACCTACGAGGCCCAGAGCGAGCCGGGTGGCAGCGTGCCGTCCTGGCTGGCCAACAGCTTCGTGGTTGATGCCCCGCTCAACACCCTGAAGGGCCTGCGCCAGGCCGCGCAGCGCTGATCGACCGCCTTCGGGCAAAGGCCTGGCCCGTTGGCGCCAGGCCTGTTCAATACCTCCCCCGCGCCAAGCCGTGGCGGTCCACCCGCATTCCTGAGTAGGCGTCTTTAATACCACCCATATGGTTTTGATGCATGAAGGGCGAACCCCTCTGCCTCGACGCTGGTAATCAGCGAGCAGGGGCAGTGGCTGCCCGGCTGCGTCTCTTGCGACGCCAGCCATCCACCAGCCGGAAGGCCAGCAGCGCGGCGCCGATGGTGGCGTAGATCGCCCACTCTTCCAGGTCCGAACGCACGATCCAGAGGTAGTGCAGCAGCCCCAGACCCAGCACCAGGTAGGCCAGCCGATGCAGCTCCTTCCAGCGCTTGCCCAGGCGGCGCATGGCCGGGCGATTGGAGGTGACGGCCAGGGCCAGCAGGATCAGCAGGGCCGCGGCCCCGACGATGATGTAGGGCCGGCGCTGCAATTCCACGCCCAGCTGCGACAGGTCGAAGCCCAGCACGAAGGCCAGGTAGCCGAGGAAGTGCAGCAGTGCATAGGTGAAGGTCCATAACCCGAGCTGGCGGCGGATCACCGGCCAGAGCTTCCAGCGGGTGAGGCGCGACAGCGGGGTCAGACTCAGGGTCAGCAACAGCAGCACCAGGGCGCCGGTGCCCAGCTTGTCCACCAGTGCCTTGCCCGGGTCCGGGCCGAGGGCGAAGATCCAGGCCTGGTACAGCCACCACAGCGGCGGGCAGAGCGCGGCGACGAACACCACCACTCGCCAGAGCAGTACACCCATCAATAGTTTCTCCGCAGATCCATGCCGCTGTAGAGCGAAGCCACTTCCTCGCCATAGCCGTTGAACATCAGCGTCGGTCGCACGTTGGGGCTGAACAGGCCGCTGGGCAGGCGCCGTTCGCGGGCCTGGCTCCAGCGCGGGTGATCCACTTCCGGATTGACGTTGGCATAGAAGCCGTACTCGTTGGGCGCCATGCCCTGCCAGGTGGTGCGCGGCTGCTCTGCCACCAGACTGATGCGGACGATGGACTTGATGCCCTTGAAGCCATACTTCCAGGGCACGATCAGGCGCAGCGGCGCGCCATTCTGGTTGGGCAGCACCCGCCCGTACATGCCCACCGTCATCAGCGTCAGCGGATGCATGGCCTCATCCAGGCGCAGGCCTTCCACATAGGGCCAGTCCAGCAAGGCGAAGCTGGAATTCATGCCGGGCATGTGCTGCGGATCCTTGAGCGTCTCGAACCTCACGTAGCGCGCCTTGCCGGTGGGCTCGACGCGCTTGAGCAGGCTGGCCAACGGAAAGCCCAGCCAAGGGATGACCATGGACCAGGCCTCGACGCACCTCATGCGGTAGATGCGCTCTTCCAGGGTATCCGGGCCGAAGAGGTCTTCCAGGCCGTAGGTGCCGGGCTTGCCCACCTCGCCATCGACCACCACGCTCCAGGGCTGGGTCGGCAACTGGGCGGCATGGGCCGCGGGATCGCTCTTGTCCGGGCCGAATTCATAGAAGTTGTTGTAGTGGGTGGCGTCCTTGAAGGGGGTGATGTCCTCGCCCTTGACCGTGGCCGCCTGCCAGCGGGTATCCGGTAGCTTGCGCTCGAACCAGTCCGGGCCCTTGGCGGCTTCGACGTCGCCGTAGTTGGAGGCGGCGGCCAGCGCCCAGCCGGGCAGGGCGGCGCCGGCGAGCAGGGCACCGCTGGCACCGAGCAGTTGGCGCCGGGACAGGTAGACGGCTTCGGGGGTGATCTCCGACCCACGACAGGCAGAGCGTGGAACGATCTTGATCGGCATGACGGACCTCGACGGGGAGCGCGCAGAAGCGCGGCTGGCTAACAGCGTGAGACATCCCGGTCGTGAAAAGCTTCCCGGGCCAACGATAGCCTGCCGTCCCGGTCCGGCGGAAGGCCGTTGCGCGCCTGTCAGTCGGCCGTTCAGGTCGCTGCCAGGCAGGCGCGGGACCCCGTGCCATACTGCGGCGACCTCTCGCCCTCAGGAGTCCCCGATGAAGAAGCTGATCAATAGCCCCACCACGGTGGTTCGCGAACTGCTCGAAGGTCTCGTCAGCCTGGATCCCGGCCTGGCCCTGCTGGCCGAGGAACAGGTCATCCTGCGCCAGCCCCTGGCCGCAGCGGGCGGGCGCCCGGTGGCGGTGATTTCCGGCGGCGGCAGCGGCCACGAACCGGCCCATGCCGGCTATGTCGGCGAGGGCATGCTGACCGCGGCGGTGGCGGGAGACGTCTTCACCTCACCGAGCGTGGATGCCGTGCTGGCCGCGATCCGGGCCGCGGCCGGTCCTGCCGGCGCCCTGTTGGTGGTCAAGAACTACACCGGCGACCGTCTCAACTTCGGCCTGGCCGCCGAACTGGCGCGCAGCGAAGGCATTCCGGTCGAGACGGTATTGGTGGCGGACGACGCGGCCCTGCGCCACACGGTGGCGCCGGAAAGGCGCCGGGGCATCGCGGGCACCGTGCTGATCCACAAGCTCGCGGGCGCGGCAGCCGCCGCCGGACGTCCCCTGGCCGAGGTGGCCGCCCTAGCCCGCGCCGCGAGCGCCGAGTTGCGCAGCATGGGCGTGGCCCTGGGCGCCTGTACGGTGCCGGCGGTGGGGCATCCGGGTTTCCAGCTGGCGGACGACGAGGTGGAATGGGGCCTCGGCATCCATGGCGAGCAGGGCGTCGAGCGCGGCCCCCGGCTGGGCGCCGACGCCACCGTGGCGCGGCTGCTGGATACCCTCATCGAAGACGGCGGCTATCCAAAGGGCACGCGCCTGGCTCTGCTGGTCAATGGCCTGGGCGCGACGCCGCCGCTGGAACTCGCCCTGGTGGCGCGGGCTGCACTGAGCCAGTTGCGCGAGCGGGGCCTGGTAGTGGAACGCGCCTGGACCGGCACCTTCCTCAGCGCCCTGGACATGCCCGGCTGTTCGCTGTCGCTGATGCCAGTGGATGAGGCGTGCCTGGCGCTGCTCGATGCGCCGACCCAGGCGCGAGCCTGGCCGGGTGACGGCCGGGTCCCGGCGGCGCTCACCCTGTTGCCCGCACCCGCGGCGGCAGCCGAAACGATCCCTCGCACCCCCGGTCCCCTGGCCGCGCGGCTGCAGGCGGCGGCAGATGCCGTCATCGCCAGCCTGCTGGCCCACGAAGCCCGCCTCACCGATCTGGACAGTCGCGCCGGCGATGGCGACCTGGGCACCAGCCTGGCCCGGGGCGCCGAAGCCATGCGCGCCTTGCCGGCCAGTGCCTGGTATACCCCGGCCAGCGCCCTGGCCGCCACCGGTCAGGCGCTGCGCCGGGCCATTGGCGGCAGCTCCGGCCCCTTCTATGCCTGCGCCCTGGTTCGCGCCGCCCAGGTGCTGGATGGGGTGGAGCGTCCGACCCTTGCGCAGTGGGCTGAGGCGTTCGACGGGGGCGTCCAGGCCCTGGCCGAACTGGGTGGCGCCCAGCCGGGCCAGCGCACCATGCTCGATGCCTTGCGCCCGGCCGCGGATGCCCTGCTGGCCGGCGCCCAGGCGGGCGCCAGCCCGACGCAGGCCTTTGCCGCTGCCCTCGCCGCTGCCCGTGAGGGCGCCGAGGCCACCGCCGAGATGCTGCCGGCCCAGGGCCGTGCCAGCTACCTGGGCGAGCGCGCCCGCGGCATTCCCGATGGCGGCGCCGTCGCGGTGGTCTGCTGGCTGGAGGCGCTGGAACCCGTAATGGCCCGCTAGGCCGAGCCAGGGCCCTGACTAGTCCTGCGGCGTCCGGGCCAGCCATGGCGGCAACCCAGGGAGAGCAGGGCGCCGAGAAAGGCCAGGGCCATGTCCTTTTGCGCATCCCAGGGATCGCCCTGGGCGCCGACGAAGGCCTCCCCGGCGTCTTCCGCGAGCAGGTCGGCGCCCAGCCACTCCATCAGTTCGTAGCCGGCCGAGGAAGCCAGCACGAATTCCAGGGCCACATAGGCGCTCCGCCAGCCACGCAGGCCGCTCAGGCCCTGGACCACCTCGCGAACGGGGCGCGCCAGCAGCAGGCCGTAGGCGAAATGCACCAGCCGGTCGTAGTGATTGCGCTGCAGGCCCAGCGCCTCGTCCAGGCGAAAGCCGGTCAGCGCCTGCCAGGCCTCCTCGTAGGGCACCTGGGAATAGGTGTAGTGAGCGCCAATCTGGTGCAGCACCAGAAAGCCGCAGAGTTGCAGACTGGCGCTGGCCGACAGCTGGAAGCGCCGCTGCACGAGGGCGACGCCTGCCAGCGCAGCGATCACCAGCAGCTGCTCGATCATCCAGGTGAGACGGTCGCTGGGTGCCCAGCCGAGCGTCAGGGTCAGTAGCGCCAGCATCAGCAGCAGGGCGAGTTGCAGACGAGAGCAGCGGGTGGTGTTCAAACACGAGCGCCTTGTGCGGAAAGCGGAGCATCGCGACGGCGATCCCAGCAGCATGGACCGGCATTCGAGCGCTGCCGTTCCAGCGCAGCGATCCCGTGTCGGCGCGGCTTCGCTGGCAAAAACCGCAAGCGCAACGGCGGCACCGGCGCCGCTTGCCGGCGGTCCCACGAGCAGGTCTTTCCGCTACCCTGGAGCCTCTCCGATGTCCATCCTGCCCAAGCTCCCGGCCTTCGATTCGAGCCTGACACTGCTGCGCGAAGGCTATGCCTTCATCAGCAATCGCTGTGAACGTCTGGAAAGCGATGTCTTCGCCACGCGCCTGCTGCTGCAGCCCACCCTCTGCCTGCGCGGCCCGGCGGCGGTCGAACTGTTCTATCGCGAAGAGCGCTTCAGCCGGGTGGATGCTGCGCCTCGTCAGCTGCGCAAGACGCTCTTCGGCGAAGGCGGCGTCCAGGGCCTGGACGGGGCGGCCCATCGCCAGCGCAAGGCACTCTTCGTCGACATCACCCGATCGACGCGGGTGGAGGTCTTGGTGACCCGGGCGGAACAGGAGTGGCGCGCCAGACTGGCCAGCTGGCAGAGCCGCGGCGAGATCGTCCTGCTGGACGAATTGCATCGCCTCTATACCCGCGCGGTCTGCGACTGGGCGGGTGTCGCCCTGGACAGGGAGGAGGAAGGGCAGCGCTGTGCCGAGCTGGTCGCCCTGATCGAGGGCGGTGGCCGCGTGGGTCTGGGCAACCTGGGCGCCCGTCGCGCTCGACAGCGGCTGGAGCTCTGGCTCGGTCGCCAGGTCGAGCAGGCCCGCCAGCGGCCGGCGCCTGCCGGCAGCGCCCTGGCGCTGATCGCTCAGCACCGGGAAGCGGATGGCCAGCCGTTGTCGCCGCGGGTGGCCGCGGTGGAACTGCTCAATGTGCTGCGGCCAACGGTGGCCGTGGCACGCTTTTCCACCTTCGCCGCCCTGGCGCTGTACAAGCAGCCGGCCTGGCGCGAACGGCTGAGAGCCGATCCCGCCGCCCGGGTGCCCTTTGCCCAGGAGGTACGACGCTTCTACGCCTTCTTTCCCTTCACCGTAGCGCGGGTGCGGGAGAGCTTCGAATGGCACGGCGTCGCCTTTCCCCGCGGCACGCGGGTCTTGCTCGATCTCTATGGCACGAACCGCGATCCGCGCAGCTGGTCACGTCCCGAGGTGTTCGATCCCACGCGTTTTCTCGCAGAACAGCCTCCGGAGGCCGCCTTCGTACCCCAGGGCGGCGGTGAGGTGGCCCACCAGCACCGCTGTCCGGGTGAGGGCATCGCCCTGGAACTCATGACCTCCGCCCTGCGCCTGCTGCTGCAGGACATGACCTACCAGGTACCGACCCAGGACCTGCGCATCGACCTGGCCCGGATGCCGATGCGCCCGGCCAGCGGCCTGATCCTGAGCGAGGTTCAGGCGGTGTCATCAAGCCGTCGTGCGGTCGGCTAGGCATCATCCAGCCAGCTCGCTGCGTATCGCATCCAGCACGATAGCCGATAGCCTTCCAGTGAGAGGCTCAGGAGCGGCCTCTCGGCGATGTAGGGTCAGCGCTATGGATGGCAGTGTCGGTAGACCAAAGGCACCTTCTGGCAACAGCTCTGTTCCCTGCTGCAGACCTAGGCCGGTGCGGATCGAATAGCCCAAGCCTGCCTCAGTCGCTGCGGACAGGCCGCTCAGGCTCGAACTGGTAAACGATATACACCATGGCATTCCTGCCTTATCGAGCGCTTCTGTTGCGGTGGTGAAGAAGGGACAAGGCGCATCGAAAGCAATGATCGGTAGCGGTACGTCGTCTTCCGGATGCCAATGCAAAGGGTACCGAGAGGTACCTATCCAGCGCATCGGAAGCTCGGCAACCGTTTCAACTTGACCCGTGCATTCCGATCCGGCCCAGGTAACCGCGAGGTCTAGCGATCCATTGTCTATGCGAGCAAGAAGATCGGCATTACGCGCTATACGGGCTTCAACTCGGACATCAGGATGGGCGCGCACGAAGCGGCCTAGCACCTTCGGTAAGAAACCGCCTAGGTCCTCCTGCAGACCTAGGCGTATCCAACCCTTGAGTTTTAGCTCCGAGACCGCCGCGACAGTTTCGTCGTTGAGGTTCAACAGCTTACGAGAATAATTGAAAAGGACTTCCCCCGTATCTGTCAGCGCCAGCTTACGGCCAGCCTTTTTGAACAGTGGAGCTCCCGCCTGAGCTTCGAGCTTTTTCAACTGCGCGCTCACGGCTGAAGTCGAGCGTGACAATTTGTTCGCAGCCTTGGCAAAACTCCCCAGCTCGACACCTGTAACGAAGGTACGCATCACGTCGAGATCGAAACTAACGGGGCGCATGACAATCCTGTTTTTCGGGAAATAGACGTAAATAAATTTGATTTTCGAAACGATAGCGTCGTGTGAAGCTCGCGTACACATTTTTTTCGGCGAGCAAATCCATGGTCACAGGTAAGAGTCACCGCTGGAAAGTCCTAGGCGTAGGGGTCGCGGCGAATGCAAGCTTCTCCAGCGTTGTAGGAGGGCTACCAGCAACGGCGGTATTCATGCGTAGCACTTTCAGCTGGGCAACACTGAGCTTGGACTTGTGTTGGGAATGCTAGGGTTGGGCATTGCAGTCAGCGAGATCCCGTGGGGACTTATCACTGACCGTTGGGGGGATCGTCCCGTCTTGCTGGCCGGCCTGTTCAGCTCGGCCATTGCCATGCTGACGCTCGCCCTACTGGCAGCCTTTGCGCCCACGGCTATGTTGCTAGCCGCTGGCCTCTTTGCGGTAGGCCTACTAGGCAGCAGCGTCAATGGCGCGAGTGGCCGCGCAATCATGGCATGGTTTAAAGAAGGCGAGCGGGGCCTCGCCATGAGCATTCGCCAGACAGCAGTACCGGGCGGCTACGCCCTAGGCGCAGTCTTCCTGCCATGGCTGGCTCATGCCCATGGATTCTTCGAAGTGTTCGCCGTGTCCGCCGCGGCATGCGTAGTATCAGGTCTATTTGCCTGGGCCTGGCTATTTGAGCCTGATTTCACGAGCCCCGTCAGCGTTGAGGCAGGTTCTACAGGTAAAGGCCCTTTGCAGGATCTTGGGGTCTGGAGGATCGTGCTGGCGATTGGTCTACTCTGTGCCCCTCAATTCGCTACCCTTACCTACGCAGCAATATTTCTCCATGACTTCGGCAAGGTCGACATCACAGTTGTCTCCGCCACACTTGCTGCAATTCAGGCTGGTGCCATTGTCAGCCGTATTTGGAGCGGGCGTTGGACAGACAAGCACAACAATCGCCGTTCCTATCTGAAGACCTGTGCTTCGCTTAGCGCCATTACCTTTCTCCTGCTCGGCCTGACAGTGAGCGTTGCCAGTACCAGCGGATTAAACACATCCCCAATATTTGTATGGGTGATCATCGGTGTGATGGTCGTGGCCGGCATTGCCGTATCTGCCTGGCATGGAGTTGCTTATACCGAACTAGCAACTCTGGCCGGAGCCAGTCGGGCAGGTACCGCCCTGGCTATGGGCAATACCTGCGTCTTTATCGTGCTATTCCTCACGCCAATCGCGGCTTCAGCCTTGACGAGTCATATCTCCTGGGCCTCGGTATGGCTAGCAGGCTCTATCTGTGCCTTGGTAGCAGTGCCGTTATTTCCGCATGTGCTGAAAAGTCCTGCGGTAGCGCTGAAGTCGCATGACGCTTGATGCATTTGCGTTGTAAGCAAAAAGCACCTGGTATTGCGGAGTTTCCTTAGTCCCTGGCTTCTCGCTTGCCCACTGCGTGGCCTATATAGCCGATGATCAGGCGGCCCGCGCCGCCACCTGGGAGCGCGCCGTGAGCAGACTTACCACCACGAAGCTGACCAGGCTCAGGCCGAGGCTGAAATAGATCGGCGTATTCGCCTCCAGGCCGTCCTTGAGCATGAAGACGATGGCCGCGCCGGAACCCAGCAGCATGCTGGCCAAGGCACCCGCCGTGGTGGCGCGCGGCCAGAGGATGGCACCCAGCAGCGGCACCAGGATGCCACCTACCAGCAGGTTGTACGCCAAGGTCAGGGCGCCGATGACGTCATTGACCAGCAGCGCGATGGCGAGCACGGCGAGTCCGGTGAGCAGGGTGAACAACCGGGCCATGCCCAGGGTCGAGGCCCGGCCGCCGCGCAGTCGCGGCAGCAGGTCTTCGGTCAGGGTGGTGGACGCGGCCAGCAGACCGGCACTGGCGGTGGACATCATGGCGGCCAGGGCAGCGGCGATCACCAGGCCGCGGATGCCGTCCGGCAGGGCGCTGCGGACGATGGCGGCGAAGGCGTTGTTGGCGTCGGCGAGATCCGGCAGCAGCACCCGGGCGCACATGCCGATCAGCGCGCCCACCAGGCCGTAGATCACGCAATAGACGCCGGCCAGGCTGCCCGCCACGCGCGCCACGCCTTCGCTGCGCGCGGTGAAGACCCGCTGCCAGATGTCCTGGCCGATGAGGATGCCGAAGAAATAGATCAGGAAGTAGGTGAAGATGGTGTCGTAGCCGAGGGTGGTCAGGGCGAAGGCGCTGGCCGGCAGCTTGGCCACGAGGGCATCCCAGCCACCGACCCGGGTCAGGCAGATCGGCAGCAGCACGAACATCAGGCCCGCGGTCTTGATGACGAACTGGACGATGTCGGTCAGCGTCAACGACCACATGCCGCCGATGCTGGAATAGATCACCACTACGCTGCCACCGAGCAGGATGGCGCTCCAGAAGGGCAGCTCGAACAGCACCTGGATCACCGTGCCCATGGCCAGCACCGAGACCACGCTCAGCATCAGCGCATAGACGAACATGATGGCGGCGCTGGCCTGCCGGGCCAGGGGCGTATAGCGCCGTTCCAGCACCTGGGTCACGGTGTAGATGCGCAACTTCAGCAGGGGTTTGGCGAGAAACAGATTGAGCACCAGGATGCCACCACCCAGCATGGCGCACAGCCAGAAGCCGGACAGCCCGTGGACGTAGCCCAGGCGCACCGTGCCCACGGTGGCGGCGCCACCCAGCACCGTGGCGGCCATGGTGCCCAGGTAGCAGCCCGGGCCGAGGTTGCGACCGGCGACGAGGAATTCTTCCTGATTGCGGGCGCGGCGCATGCCGTACCAGCCGAGCAGGAGCATGGCCAGGGCGTAGGCCAGAACGACGGAAATATCCAGGAGCATGACGGAATCTCTTGCAGGACTAGACAGGGCCGGGCGCACCGACCCCGTGACAGGGTTCAGGTATCAGGCGGCGCGGATGCCCGGGAGCGAGGTGCGGGCACGACTGCGTCTGGAGCGTCGCGGGCCGGTCGGGCCATAGACGGCCGCCGGTTCCGGGAACAGCAGGAGCAGCAGCAGATAGAGCAGGGCGGCGCTGCCCAGGGCCAGCGGCAGGCTCAGGTCGATGCCGCCCGCCAGTTCACCCAGGGGCCCGACGAACTGACCGGACAGATTGACGAAGGCGAGGCCGAGCAGGGCGCTGGGAATCCAGGCGCCCATGCCGCGCCAGTTCCAGCCATGGTGGAACCAGTAGCGGCCACCCTGCTCGCCGCGGGTGAACACCTGCAGATCGTCCGGGCAATAGAAGCCGCGGCGGACCACCAGCCCGAGGATCATGATCACCATCCAGGGGCTGGTGCAGGTCACGATCAGCACGGCAAAGGTGGAGACGCTCTGCACCAGGTTGAAGCTGAAGCGCCCGATGAAGATGAAGGCGATGGCCGCCAGCCCGATCAGCAGGGTCGCCCGTACCCGGGTCAGCAGCCGGGGTAGCACGCTGGAGAGATCCAGGCCGGTGCCATAGAGCGCGGTGGTGCCGGTGGACAGGCCACCGATGATCGCCAGCAGGCATACCGGCAGGAAGTACCAGGTGGGCGCGATGGCCAGCAGACCGCCCACATAGTTGTTTTGCGCGATGTAGTCGGGTGCCCTGGTCGCCACCAGCGAGGCGGTGGCCAGGCCGAACAGGAAGGGGATCAGGGTGGCGGCCTGGGCCGCGATCACCGCCAGCAGGATGCGCAGGCGGGGCGTCTGCCGCGGAATGTAGCGCGACCAGTCGCCGAGAAAGGCGCCAAAGGACACCGGATTGCTCATGGCCACCAGGGCCGCGCCGATGAAGGCTGCCCAGAAGCCCGGCTGACCCGCTTGCAGGGTGCCGGCGTAACCGGCGTCGAAACTGCCGGCGAAGGCCGGGATGCCGAGCAGGAACAGCAGGCTGGCACTGACCACGGCGATCTTGTTGACCCACAGCATGAAGCGAAAGCCATAGAGGCACACCGTCAGCACCAGCACGGCGAACAGCCCGTAGGCCAGCCCCAGGCTGAGCGCGTTCTCCGGCAGTCCGACCAGGCGCTGGGCACCGCCCACCAGGGCATCGCCGGAACTCCAGACCGACAGCGAAAAGAAGGCGATGGCGGTCAGCAGCGAGAGAAAGGAGCCGACGATACGGCCGTGGACGCCGAAATGGGCACCGGAGGAGACGGCGTTGTTGGTGCCGTTGAGCGCGCCGAACAGCCCCATGGGCGCGAGGATCAGGGCGCCACACAGGACCCCGCTCGCAATGGCCAGCACCCCGGCCTGGAAGGACAGGCCGAACAGGATCGGAAAGCTGCCGAGCACGGCGGTGGCGAAGGTGTTGGCCCCGCCAAAGATCAGGCGGAACAGGTCGAAGGGGGTGGCATGGCGTTCGTGGTCGGGAATCTGCTCGACGCCAAAGGTTTCGATACGGGTGATGCCGTCATGATGGTCCATGGATGACGCCTCGACACGGTTATACGCAGGCCGGACCCGCGTTCTTGTTGTCGGCGGACCAGGCGGTCCGCCGGTGTTCGGCAGCGAAAAGACAGCGGGTGGGCGACCGTCATGGCGGGTCGCCGCACCTTGGAGCGTCAGCGGTAGGCGACCCCCGGCAGCACGCAGAGCATCTCGTAGAGCAGGTTGGCGCCGAGCAGCGCGGTATTGCCGGTGGTGTCATAGGGCGGCGAGACCTCGACCAGGTCGCAGCCCACCAGCTCGAGTCCTCGGCAGCCGCGGATGATCTCCAGTGCCTGGATGGTGGTCAGGCCGCCGATCTCCGGCGTGCCGGTCCCCGGCGCCCAGGCAGGGTCGATGCTGTCGATGTCATAGGACAGATACACCGGTCCGCCCCCGACCCGCTCGCGCACCTCGGCCATCAGCGGCGTCAGCGATCTGTGCCAGCATTCCTCGGCCTGCACCACCCGAAAGCCCTGCTCGCGGCACCAGTCGAAATCGTCGGCGGCGTAGCCCTGGGCGCGCAGGCCGATCTGCACCACCCGGTCGCAGTCGAGCAGGCCTTCCTCCACCGCCCGGCGGAAGGTGGTGCCATGGGCGATCTTCTCGCCGAACATGTGCTCGTTGACGTCGGCGTGGGCATCCACGTGCACCAGGCCGATCTTGCCGTACTTCTTCTTCATGGCGCGCAGGATCGGCAGGGTCAGGGTGTGATCGCCGCCCAGGGTGAGGGGGATGACGTCGTGCTCCAGCACCCGGTCGTAATGCGCCTCGATCAGGCGCACCGTATCGAGCAGATTGAAGGTATTGATGGCCACATCGCCCAGGTCGGCGACACTCAGGGAATCGAAGGGCGCCGCGCCGGTGGCCATGTTGTAGGGCCGGATCATCACCGATTCGCTGCGCAGCTGGCGCGGACCGAAGCGGGTGCCGGAGCGCAGCGAGGTGCCGATGTCCAGCGGGATGCCGATGAAGGCGGCATCGAGGCCTTGAGGGGAGGCGAGGTGGGGCAGTCGCAGCATGCTGGCGATGCCGCCGAAACGGGGCATCTCGTTGCCGCCCAGCGGCTGGTGCAGGATCTTTTCCACGGGTCATCCTCGTCGTAGTGATGTCCCGATTGTGCAAAGCCTATGGCGGCTGAAAAATCGGCCCGGACAAAAAATCACTTCAGAGATTTCTGAACTAATGGCTAGACTGCCGGGCTGCGTCCACCGGAGTCCGCCATGGCCAATGCCCTCCACGACATCCGCCTGCTCAAGCTATTCGCCTGCGTGGTCCGCCACCAGGGATTCGCCGCGGCGCAGCAGGAATTGAACCTGTCCACCTCGGCCATCAGCACCTACATGAGCCAGCTGGAGGGTCAGCTCGGCGTCACTCTCTGTCATCGCGGCCGGGGCGGTTTCGCCCTGACCAGCAAGGGTGAACTCTTCCATCAGGAAACCCTGCGCATCCTGGGCGAGATCGAGGGCTTCGAACGCTATGCCAACACGCTCAGGGGCGAACTGAGCGGCACCCTCAACCTCGGCGTGCTGGATTCGCTGTCCAGCGAACCGGCGCTGCCGCTGGCGCAGGTGATTGGCCGCTACACCCATGACTATCCCGGCGTGCATCTGCACCTGGCCGTGACCAGCCCCTATGAATTGCAGCTCGGCGTCCTGGAAGGACGGCTGGATCTCGCCGTGGGCGCCTTTTCCGCCCGTATGAACGGGGTGGTCTACCAGCCGCTGTATCGCGAGCAGCACTGGCTCTATTGCAGCGATCGGCATCCACTGTTCCAGGAGCGGCGCATCCCGGCCGAGATGATCACCCGCCAGCGGATGGTGCGACGCGGCTACTGGAGTCAGGCGGAGCTGGCTCGCCATGGCTTCAAGGAAAGCGCCGCCACCGTGGAAAGCATGGAAGCGCAGTTGATCCTCATCCTCTCGGGTGCCTATATCGGCTATCTCCCGGAGCACTATGTCCACGCCTGGGTCGACCAGGGGCGGCTCAAGGCCCTGCAACCGGCCACCTTTGGCTATCAGGCGCCGTTCTCCCTCATCAGCCGTCGAGGGCGCGGAAAGGAGCCGCTTATCCAGAGTTTTCAGCGCATCCTTAAAGCCCAGATGCAACATGCCGATAGCTAGTATGACGATAACCAAATGGTTACCGTCGGCGCCTGTGACGGCAGTTGGCCACCATTGAACTGGTTGATGTCGCACGGAGTAGATAACCCGCTAGATAAGGCACCCGCATGCGCACGAATTTGCCGGTCACCCAGCAAGGCCGTACCTTCAAGGAAGAAGAACGACTCATCTCCACCACTGACCTGCAGGGGAACATCACCTACTGCAACGAGGCCTTCATCGCCATCAGTGGCTATACCCGGGAGGAGCTGATCGGCAGTCCGCACAATCTGGTGCGTCATCCCGACATGCCGCCGCCGGTGTTCGGCCACATGTGGGCGACCCTCAAGGAGGGCAAGCCGTGGATGGGCATCGTCAAGAATCGCTGCAAGAACGGTGATTTCTACTGGGTGAGCGCCTATGTCACCCCGATCCTCGAGCAGGGCCGGGTGATCGGTTACGAATCCGTGCGTTCGCTGCCCAGCGCCAGCGAAGTCCGTCGCGCCGGCGAACTCTATGCCCGCATCAATGCCGGCAAGGCCCCCGTGCCCATGACTCGCCGCCTGGGCAGCGCCATCGCCGCCTGCTGGTCGACGGTGGCAGCCACTGGCGTCATCCTCGGCGGCCACTTCCTGCTTGATGACACGTCTCAGGCGGTCCTCATCGTCGCGGCGCTGCTGGGTATCAGTGGCCATCAGCTGTATCGCCAACGTGCCAGCATCGAGCGCATCCTCGCCGATCATCCAAAGATGTTTTCCAGTGCCGTGGTCGCCCCGACCTACAGCGACCAGTGCGGCGCCCCGGCCCGCCTGGACCTGGCGCTGCACAGCGAAGCCGCGCGACTGCAGACGGCCCTGACCCGCCTGGCCGATGTCGGCGACAGCGTGCGCCTGAAGGCCCGCGAATCCTCCCAACTGGCCCAGTCCGAGGCCGAATTGCTGGATCAGCAGCGCCATGAGACCGACCAGTCCGCCGCTGCCATCACCCAGATGACTTCCACCATCCACGAGGTCTCGCAGAACGTCCAGGAGACCGCCCAGGCCGCCGCCAATGCCGAGAGTCTGGTGCATTCCGGGCGGGACAAGGCCGAAGAGAGCCTGACCTCCATGCGCGAACTCGGCGCGGCGGTCAGCGACATCGGTCAGGCCGTTGGCGAGCTGGCCAACTCGACCCAGAGCATCGGCAGCGTTGCCGACGTCATCACCGCCATCGCCGAACAGACCAACCTGCTGGCGCTCAACGCCGCCATTGAGGCCGCCCGCGCCGGCGAAGCCGGTCGCGGTTTCGCCGTGGTGGCCGACGAGGTCCGCTCGCTGGCCTCGCGCACCCGCGAATCCACCGAACAGATCCACCAGATCATCGCCAATCTGCAGGCCAATGCCGACCGCGCCGTGGCCACCGCCAGTCGCGGCGAAGAGACCTCGCGCCAGAGCGAACGCCACTCGGCAGCGGTACGCGAGTCCCTGGAAGGCATCAGTGCCTCGGTCAGCCTCATCACCGCAATGAGCCAGCAGATGGCCACTGCGGTGGAAGAGCAGAGTCACGTGTCCGAGGACATCAACCGCCAGATCAGCCGCATCGCCGATCTTTCCGACCACAGCTCGGCCCAGGCCCGTCGCGGCTCGGAACTGAGTCGCGAACTGGAAGGCATGGCCGACTACCTGCACGATCTCACCGCGCGCTTCAATCGCTAGGGCGGAGCAGGGCGGCGGCGATCCGGTATGATCGCCGCCCCGATTCGCTCCGGAAGCCCTGATGTCCCGTCCCGCCTGCGCCCGCTGCCAGCGTCCCCTGTCGCTCTGCCTGTGCGCGCTGATTCCTGCCCTGGCCAGTCGCACCCGGGTGCTGCTGCTGCAGCATCCCAGCGAGCGGCGCCATCCGCTCAACACGGCGCGCCTGGCCGCCCTGGGGCTCGACAATGCGCAGCTGGAGATTGGCGAGACCTTTCCCGACCTGCCGCTCTGGCTCGCCGATCATGACGCCTGGCTGCTGTTTCCCGGACCCGAGGCGGTCACGGTCGATCTGTTGCCGCCTGCTGCCGTGACCAAAGCGCCACGGCTGCTGGTGATTCCCGACGGCACCTGGCGCAAGGCGCGCTTGCTGCTGCACGCCAATCCGCTGCTGGCGGCCCTGCCCAGGCTTACCCTGCCGCCTGGCGCACCTTCGCGCTACCGGGTGCGCAAGGCCCCGGCGCCGGATGCGCTGTCGACCGTGGAGGCCGTGGTCGCGGCGTTGAATGCGCTGGAGGCGCCGCGCCGCTTCGATGCCTTGCTGGCACCCTTCGAGGCGCTGATCGACGGCCAGATCGCCGCCATGGGGCCGGAAACCTTTGCACGCAATCATGGCGGCGCAGAGCCGCGCGACTGAGGGAATTACCCGGGTGCCGGACCACTCTACCTAGAGAGAGTCAGCAGAGGAGTCACCCCATGTCCCGCTTCCCGATCCGCCAGCACGACGAATTCGCCAGCCTTGCCATGCCCCGTGCTGGCGGTGAACCCGATCAGCCCGATCCGGCGCCCATCCAGCCCAGCGAGCCGGGCGAGCCCACCGTCCCCGATCAGGCACCGCCGACCCCCATGGCCAGAGCCGCCTGAGCGCCGCTGCGTTTCCCATGAAAAAAGGGCGATCATCACTGATCGCCCTTTTTTCATGCCGGTCGCGCGGCTAGCGCCGGGTCTTCTGCCGGAGCAGGTAGACCGTCACCGCCGCGCAGCTGGTGAAGGCCGCTACCCGTGCCCAGACGTAGGGCACCAGCCAGCAGGAAAAGCCCACGCTGATCCACATGGCGACGATGGCGTAGACCTTGCCCTTGAGCGGGATGCCTTCGCCTTCCAGATAGGGCTTGACCCAGGGTCCCAGCCATTTGTGGTTGATCAGCCACAGATAGAAGCGCTCCGAACTGCGCATGAAGCAGGCCGCGGCCAGGAGCAGGAAGGGCGTGGTGGGCAGCAAGGGCAGAAAGGCGCCGATGATGCCCAGGGCCACGCTGAGCCAGCCGAGGCCCAGCAGCAGGTAGCGGACCCAGCCCTTGCGCTGGCGGGGTCTGGGGGTGGCCTCGTCCATCGCTCAGTGACGCGGCTTGAGCAGCGCCGGCTTTTCTTCGGGGGAATGGCAGAGCAGGAACAGCTGGGTCAGCAATTCCGGGATCTGCACCATCATGTCGGCGACCAGGCGACGGTCCTGGGCGATCTCGGAGAACTCCGGCTGTTCGTCGAACAGACCCGAACCCACCATGATCGGCAGCAGCAGCTCGCTGACCTCGTCTTCGGCGTCTTCGAACCACACGGCTTCGCGGAGGAACACGCCTTCCATGAAGCCGATGCACCAGCCGCGCAGTTCGGAGTCGTCCGGCTCGGGGCCGAGATCCAGGTCGCAGGGCAGGTCCAGCTCTTCGTCACTGCCCAGCACGCGCAGGATATGCGCCTTGAGCTGCACCAGGGAGCGCTCGATCTCCTCCTGCTGGGCGGCGTCGCGATACTGCGGCGGCTCGGCGAAGAGGGCGTCGATCCACTCGCGTTCGGGAACCTCTTCCGGGCAGATGGACAGGGCGGTCAGGTAGCCATGGGCGGCTACGTAGTCGAGCGCTTCTTCGTGCAGATCGTCTGCATCGAGAAAATCGCGCAGACGGGTCAATTGTTCGGCGAAGGACATCGGCTACTTACCTCGGAAAGGATTCGAAAGGGCAGAACGGCCGGAATTGTAGACGAGCGCCCCGGTCACGTCGAACCTGACGGCCCGGCGCCGGCGGACGGAAAAGCACCGCCGCAGCGACCTCGGCATCCGTATAATGGCCGTTCCATTCGAGGAGGCTTCATGTCAGAACCTGCGCTGCGCATCCTTAAAGACGTCTTTGGCTACGACGCGTTCCGTGGCAACCAGGCCCGGATCATCGAGCGCGTGGCCAGCGGTGGCGATGCGCTGGTGCTGATGCCCACGGGCGGCGGCAAGTCCCTGTGCTATCAGGTGCCGGCCCTGCTGCGGCCCGGCGTGGCCGTGGTGGTCTCGCCGCTGATCGCGCTGATGGACGACCAGGTCGCCACCCTGCTGGAACTGGGCGTGTCGGCGACCGCGCTCAACTCCACCATGACCGGCGAACAGCAAAGAGCCGTCGCTGCGCAGCTGGAGCGCGGCGAGATCAAGCTGCTTTATCTCGCACCCGAGCGCCTGGTCCAGCCGCGCATGCTGGATTTCCTCAAGCGCCTGCCGATCGCCCTGTTCGCCATCGACGAAGCCCACTGCGTGTCCCAGTGGGGCCATGACTTCCGCCCGGAATACATGCAGCTCGGTCAGCTGGCCGAACACTTTCCCGGCGTGCCGCGCCTGGCGCTCACCGCCACCGCGGATTCCCGTACCCGCGAAGAGATGGCCAGCCGCCTGCACCTGGAACAGGCCGAGCGCTTTCTCTCCAGCTTCGACCGACCCAACATCTTCTATCGCATCGTGCCCAAGGAGTCGCCACGCAAGCAGTTGCTGGCCTTTCTGGCCGAGCGTCGCGGCGATGCCGGCATCGTCTACTGCATGTCGCGCAAGAAGGTGGAGGAGGTGGCCGAGCAGCTCAGCAACCAGGGTTTTCCGGCCTTGCCCTATCACGCCGGCCTGCCCAATGACGTGCGCGCCGCCAACCAGAAGCGTTTCCTCAACGAGGAAGGGCTGATCATGGTCGCCACCATCGCCTTCGGCATGGGCATCGACAAGCCCAACGTGCGCTTCGTCGCCCACCTCGATCTGCCCAAGAGCCTGGAAGCCTACTACCAGGAAACCGGACGTGCCGGCCGTGACGGCCTGCCGGCCGATGCCTGGATGGCCTACGGCCTGCAGGACGTGCTGCTGCTGCGGCAGATGATGCAGAACTCCGAGGGCGACGAGCGCCACAAGCGCATCGAGCGGCACAAGCTCGAAGCCATGCTGGCGCTGTGCGAGGAAACCCGCTGCCGGCGCCAGGTGCTGCTGGCCTATTTCGACGAGCACCTGCCCCAGCCCTGCGGCCATTGCGATAACTGCATCGATACCGTGGAGACCTGGGACGCCACCGAACCGGCGCGCCAGGCGCTGTCGGCCATCTACCGTAGCGGTCAGCGCTATGGGGTAGGGCACCTGGTCGACATCCTGCTCGGTCGGGAAACCGAAAAGATCGTGAGCCTCGGCCATCAGCGCCTGGCCGTGTTCGGCCTGGGCAAGGCCCGCGGCGAAGACGAATGGCGCACCCTGTTCCGCCAACTGGTCGCCCGTGGCCTGGCCGAGGTGGATGTCGACGGCTTCGGCGGCCTGCGCCTGACCGAAAGCTGCCGCCCCCTGCTGCGCGGCGAAGTGCGCATCGAATTGCGCCGCGATCCCAAGCCCCAGCGCGGGCGGGGCAGCAGTGGCAGTGGTTCGGCCAGTGCCGCCAGCCAGTTGGTGCGCGCCGACGAACGCGAACGCTGGGAGGTCTTGCGCACCCTGAGACGCAAGCTGGCCGAGGAGCACTCGGTACCGCCCTATGTGATCTTCCCCGACGCCACCCTGCTGGAGATGCTGCGCAGCCAGCCGCGCTCGCTGGACGAGATGAGCCGGGTCAGCGGCGTGGGCGCGCGCAAGCTGGAGCGCTATGGCCAGGCCTTTCTCGACGCGCTCAATGACGGCGACGCCGCGCCAGCGCCGGTCGCCGACGTGCGGCACGAGGTGCTGACCCTGGTACGCGCCGGGATGACGCCCGAGCAGGCGGCGCGCCAGCTCAATTGCTCGGAAAAGAATGTCTATGCACTATTGGCCGAGGCCATCGCCGGACAGCAGATCGCCCTGGAGCAGGCCCTGGACCTGCCAGAGGATCTGCTGGCGGAAATCCAGGATGCCTTCCTCGAAGATGAGGGCGAATTGCCGCCGGTAGCCCAGGTCGCCGCGCGCTTCGAAGGGCGGGTGGCGGCGGGTGCACTGTACTGCGTGCGGGCAGCCTTGCAGGCGGAATTGGCGGACTAGCGAGGCGCGGCGGTTGCCCCGCCATGCCGGTAAACAGAATAATGAGAAAATCCAAGTACAAGGTTTAGCCTGAATGACCCCTACCGATCCACACCTGTTTGGCCGCCAGATCTTCCACGTGTCCCGTGCCTGGCGCGCCGAACTCGACCGGCGCCTGAGTCATCTGGGGCTGTCTCAGGCGCGTTGGCAGGTATTGCTGAACCTGGCGCGGATGAAGGGCGTCCAGCCCACCCAGCGTGAGCTCGCCCAGAGCATCAGCATCGAGGGGCCGACCCTGGCACGGCTGCTGGACGGTCTGGAAAAGCAGGGGCTGGTGAAGCGCCTGGCGGTCACCGAGGACCGGCGTGCCAAGCGCATCATGCTGACCCAGGAGGCCGGTCCGCTGATCGAGAAGATCGAGACCATCGCCGAAGCCCTGCGCAAGGAGCTGCTCAGCGGCCTGGACGACGAAGAGATCGCCATCTGCCAACAGGTCCACCAGCGCGTCCTGGCCAATCTCGAGCGCGGTTGACTGCCGTCTGGCGGCTTGCCCCTCGCGGGTAGCGCCCCCCGCCATCAACACCCACTTCGGCCGAGGCGTCTGGGTCGCCTATCGCGCCCAGTCGCCTTCGCGGTGGGCTTTTCGGCGCGTGCGGCCATCGGTTTGCCGTCTGTCGGTATCGATGCTACGTTCCAGCGTAGCGGAGGCGATTTTTGTGAGCCACCGCGCTAAAACACCGGTTTACTCGAATACCTGACGCAGCGGTATCCATGGTCGCGAAACGCCGTCCCCTTGCCTTTGTCATCCTGTCGGCCGCCGCGCTGACCACTCTTCCTCAAGCGGCGTTCGCGCTCGGCCTGGGGGGCATCACCCTGCAGTCCGCTCTGAACGAGCCCCTGCGCGCGCGGATAGAGCTGGTCAATATCGGCGATGCCGATGCCGGGGACTTCCGCATCCACCTGGCGGCGAACGAGGCGTTCGCCCAGGCTGGCGTGGACCGCACCCAGTTCCTCGATGACCTGGTGTTCACCCCGCACCTGCGCACGGCGGCCGGCAGCTACATCGAGGTCACCTCGCGCCGCTCGCTGGTCGAGCCCTATCTCGGCTTCATCGTCCAGCTGGAACAGCCAGGCGGCAAGCAGCTGCGCGAATTCACCCTGCTGGTGGATCCCCCGCGCAGCGGTGGCGCCCCTACCAGCGTCGCCAGTACGGCGCCGGCGCGGGTCCAGGCTGCACCCGCGCGCGCCGCCGCTGCGGCCCCCGCCACGGGCTCGATGGCTCGACAAGCCGTTTCGGCGCCGCGCCAGGGGCTGGCACCTTCGCCGGATCTGGCTGCCGGGGAAGGCGTCTACCAGACGCGTCCCAAGGACACCCTCTGGAGCATTTCCAAGCGCCTGGGGCCCATGGCGAACCGGTCGGCGGAGCAGCTCATGGCCGATCTGTTCGCGCTCAATCCGGCGTCCTTCGCCAACAACGATCCCGGGCGACTCAAGGCCGGGCAGCGCCTGCGGCTACCGGTGGGGGTCAGCGAGCCTGCGCCGCGGCAACCCGTGGTGGCCAAGACCGCCCCATCGCCGGCGCCCACCCCGGTGCCCGCGGCACCGGTCGCCGCCGCGCCGGTGCTGGCACCTGCACCCGCGGCCTCGGCAGCCGCACCAGCGCCCGTCGCGGCCCCAGCCCCGGCAAGCGAAGGGGCGGCGCCACCCGTAACGGCGCCGCAGCCCGCCGCAAGCCCTGCCGAGGACACCAAGCCGCTGCTGGTGACCCAGGACCTGGGTCGGCAGGTCGGCGATCTGGAGGGTCAGCTCACCCAGCTGCAGGAGCGCTACGACGCGCTGCTGGCGCAGAAAGAGGCGATGATCGAACAGCTTCAGCAGGACCGCGACGGTCTGCAGCAGCAGTTGAAGCAGGCGCGTTCGGTGGCCCTGGCCGCGCCGACGCCGGTAGGCACCCCCGCGGCACCTGCAACGCCAGCGCCGCAGGCGGCACCCGTTGTGGGTTCCACGTCCGACAGCGCCGACGAAGGCCTGCTGTCCCTGCGCTCGCTGTTGCTGGCTGGCGCCGCGGCCATTCTGGCCCTGGCCGGGGTGCTCTGGTGGCGTCGGCGGCAGGCCGAAGAGGCTGCTGTCGACGTGGAGGACGAGGTCGAGCAGCTCGACAGGGCGGAGCCCCTGCCCGAGCCCGTCCTGGCCGCTACCCAGCCGGTGCCTGCCAAGGCCAGGCCGGCGACCGTCGCCAGCCCGGCGCCGGTCGACGATCATGCCGGTCGTGCGGAGATCTACATCGCCTATGGCCGTTACGGCCAGGCGCGAGAAGTGCTGGAAAGCGGTCTCGCCGAAGACGATCGGCGGCAGGATCTGCGGCTGCTGCTGCTCCGGGTACTGGCCACCCTGGGCGAGGCCCAGGCGTTCCGGCAGCACGAACAGCGCTTTCTCGCGCTGGGCGGCGTGGCGGCGAGCCTGGCAGTGCTGCATGCCCAGTTTCCCGGGATGTCCGCCGAACCGGTGGACCCCCTGCTGGAGGATGATCTGGACCTCGACCTGCCGGCGTTCGACGCGCCAGCGAGCGAGTGGTCGGCGGAATTGCAATTCGCCGAGCCGGCGGCGCCTGCCCCGGTGACCGAAGAGCACTATGACCTGGATCTGGCCGACCTCAGTCTCGATGAGGCCATTGCCCTGACCGAGGAGCTGGATGCCGATTCCGGGTGGAAGCAGGTCGATGCCCTGGAGCTCAGCCTCGAGGACGACTTCCCCGAAGGCCTGGGCGAGTTGCCGGCGGTCATGGAGCTGGACCTGAGTCTCGACGAGCACTTCATGGCCGACACCATCGCCCGGCGGTTCGCCGAGGCCGAGGCCTGTCTCGACCAGGGCGACGTCCAGCACGCGACCTCGTTGCTGCAGGAGATCGTCAGCGAGGGCAGCGACAGTCAGCGCGAGCGGGCCGAGATCCTGCTGTCCCGCATCGCCTGATCAGAAGCTGTTGCCCAGGTTGATGTAGAAGGCGTGCTCGCCCTGGTCGCTCAGGCCATAGGTGAACTTGAGCGGCCCCAGTGGCGTATCCAGGCCGAGGAACAGGCTGGCTGCGCTGATGTTGCCGCTGTCGTAGTCGTCGTCGCGGTTCCAGATCCGCCCCTGCTCCAGGCTGCCACCCAGGTACACCGGGGTGTCCAGTGGGAACAGCGAGCGTTGCGTGAGCTGGTGGTAATAGATCAGCCGCGCCAGACCGTAGTTCTGCCCGGACAGGGCGTCCTGCCGATAGCCCGAGAGCTGCCAGGCTCCGCCCAGCAGGAAGCTGCTGGTCACCACATTGGTGTCGCTGTCGGTCGATAGGGTGCGGCCCAGACCGCCACCCAGCACGAAGGTGTTGTAGCCGTAGCTGAGCGCCTTGTTCAGGTGCAGATCCAGCTGACGATAGCGCGAATCCGAGCCCAGGCTCGGATCGAATTGCTTGAGCGTCAAGGCCAGGTCCTGGCCCTCGCGCGGGAAGTTCACGTCGTCCAGATCGTCCAGCGAATAGCGCAATACGTAGAAGCCTTCGGTAAAGGACTCCTCGGGTGTCTCTCGCGGGCCGACGTGCACCTTGGTGCTGCCCCAGTCGTGGCCGATGCCCAGGCGTATCTCGGCCTTGTTGCCGATCTGCCTACCCACGTTCAGGCCGAAGCCATAGCGTTCGCGGCGGTATTCGGCGATGGGGTCGTTGCGTTCCAGCTGTTCGATGTTGCGCGCCTCGCCGCCGATATAGGGGGCGATGAAATAGCGTGAGCCGACGTCCAGCGGCTGGTAGAACTCGCTGTAGAGCTCCTGGTGATCGCCGATCTGCACCCGCGTCAGCCATTCGCCACCCAGGCGATTGAGGCCATTGATGCGATAGCTGGCACCGAAGTTGAAGGCGCTGTCGCCTCGCAGGTCATCCGACAGATTCAGGCCCAGCCGCAGGAAGTCCGTGCCGCTGCGCTTGCCGCGGGCGTAGATCACCAGCACGTTGTCACCGGGGCCATCCCGGCGGATGCGGTATTCCACCTGGTCGAAGTAGTCCAGGCCATAGAGGGTGCTCATGTCATCCTGCAGGCGCTCCACGTTAAGGGGTTCGCCCAGGCGCTGGCGAATGTAGTGGCGGATGACCTCGTCCTCGACCTTGGAATCGTTTTCGATGCGGATGGCGTCGATGACCGGGGTGCGGCTGCTGGGCGCACGCGCGGCCGCCACCGCGGTGGTGCGTTCGTTCTTCGCGTCCTTGCGCAGCACCGCGAGCTCGCCGGCCATGGCCATCGTCGCCCGGTAGCCCGCATCGATCAGCGCCTTGACCTCGCTGAAGTCGGCGCTGGTATAGCTGGCCAGCGGCGGCTGGATCAGCAGGTCCTGCTTGCCCAGGGTCGCCAGTTGCGCCTGGGAGTTGTTGCGGGTCATCAGGGTGGTGGACTGATTGAGCACGTCCAGCACCGTGGTCAGGTCCTTGCGTTTGAGCAGCGGGGTGCCGATGTCGACCACCACCACCCGCTGCGCGCCCATGTCCCGCGCTACGTCGATGGGGATGTTGTCGACCATGCCGCCGTCCACCAGCAGCCGGCCGTCGATCTCCACCGGGGCGAACACCGCCGGAATCGACATGCTGGCGCGGATGGCCCGGGGCAGGTGGCCGTGGTCGAACACCACCTTCTCGCCGGTGGTGATATCCGTGGCCACGGCGCGGAAGGGGATGGCCAACTGGTTGAAATCCCGGGTGTCGCTGGTATGTACGAACAGCTTTTCCAGCATCATCCCCAGGTTCTGGCCCTGGATCACCCCGATCGGCAGGCCCAGGGTGCCATCGTCGCGAAAGCTCAGCTTCTGCTTGACCAGGAAATCTCGGTCGTCCTGCTTGCGCCTGAAGGGCACGTCCTTGCGTGGCGGCTGGTCGGAGAGCACCTGGCCCCAATCCATGTCCAGCGCGATGCGTTCCAGTTCCTCGGCGCTGTAGCCGGCGGCATAGAGACCACCGATCACCGCGCCCATGCTGGTGCCGGCGATGGCGTCGACCTGGATGCCCTGTTCCTCCAGCGCCTTGAGCACGCCGATATGCGCCAGCCCCCGGGCCGCGCCGCCGGACAGCACCAGTCCCACCTTGGGCGGTGGCGCACCCCAGGCCAGGGCGGACAGCAGAAGGCAGACTACGGGCAGCAGCAGGCGCATAGGACGGACCACATGGCGGACGGGATCGGGGGCTGCGTATTATAGGGAGCCCAGGCCTTGCGAGGTGTACCGTGGCGAACGCCAAACCTGTCATCACCATCCACTACTGCACCCAGTGCCAATGGCTGCTGCGCTCGGGGTGGCTGGCTCAGGAGCTGCTCAGCACCTTTGGTACCAATCTGGGTGGGGTGACGCTGCTGCCGGGGACCGGTGGCGTGTTCGAGATCGCCTGTGGCGGAGAGGTGCTCTGGGAGCGCAAGCGGGATGGCGGCTTTCCCGATGCCAGAACGCTGAAGAACCGGGTCAGGGACCTGGTGTTTCCGGAACGCGATCTGGGGCACAGCGAGGGACAGCGGCGCGAAGGCGGGGATGGCGCCCCCGAAGGGGCGTGAGATCAGGCTTCCGAGCTGACCGTATCCCGTACATCGAGGGTATTGGTGACTGGCGCTGCGGCGGGTGCGCTCACTTCGGCCGCGCGAATCTCGACGGCGTGCAGGCCCTTGGGACCCTGAACGATATTGAAGTTGACCGCCTGGCCCGCCTTGAGTGTGCGGTAACCGTCCATCTGAATGGCCGAGTAATGAGCGAATAGGTCTTCATCACTGTTATCTGCAACGATGAAGCCATATCCTTTGGCGTTGTTGAACCATTTGACCTTGCCACTGAGCATACCGGCTCCCTCTGCAAAGGACTCCAAGCCTGGAGTATCATTCGACTACAGTTCCAGTGAATCCACACAGACGCCACTACAACGGAACCCTTGGTACCTCGTCGGGTACAGGATGTTTGTAACACCCTTTCAGTCTTAGTCAAGGCAAGGCACTAGGCGGCTGAGACGTGGATCAAGCTCTTTTTTTCCTGCTATTCATCCCGTAATTCGGAATCGATCAGAATGCGTGTAATCGACCCCATCCGACTGGCGGCGGACGACAACGAACATCAGGACGGCGACAACGGTGGCCTGGCGGTGCAGGAAGCCAAACCTGCACTAAAACGGCCAGCCAGATATCGCGTTCTGATGTATAACGATGACTACACCCCGATGGAGTTCGTCGTCGAGGTGCTGGAACGCTACTTCAGCATGAACCGCGAAGCGGCTACCCAGGTGATGCTCACTGTGCATACTCAGGGAAAGGCGGTCTGCGGAACATTTACTCGCGATGTCGCTGAAACCAAGGCCATGCAAGTCAATCAATATGCGAGGGAGTGCAACCACCCGCTGCTGTGTGAAATCGAAATCGAAAGTTAGATCTGTGCTGCTTGGGCTACTGTGCTGCTTGGGCTATGAGGTGAAGCTATGTTGAATCGTGAGCTCGAAGTCACCCTGAATCTCGCCTTCAAGGAGGCGAGGACGAAGCGTCATGAATTCATGACCGTTGAGCACCTCCTGCTGGCGCTGCTGGACAACGAAGCGGCCGCCACCGTGTTGAGAGCCTGCGGCGCCAACATCGATCGCCTGCGTCGCGATCTGTTGGAATTCATAGATTCCACCACGCCCCTGATTCCACAGCAGGATGACGAGCGCGAAACGCAGCCGACGCTGGGCTTCCAGCGGGTCCTGCAGCGTGCGGTCTTCCACGTGCAGAGCTCGGGCAAGCGCGAAGTGACCGGGGCCAACGTCCTGGTCGCCATCTTCAGCGAACAGGAAAGCCAGGCGGTGTTCCTGCTCAAGCAGCAGAGCGTGGCGCGGATCGACGTGGTCAACTTCATCGCCCACGGGATCTCCAAGGTGCCCGGCGCCGCTCCCGAAGCCGAACAGGATCAAGACGCCGCCGAGGAGGAGGGTGCCGAACCCAGTTCCTCCAACAATCCGCTCGAAGCCTACGCCAGCAACCTCAACGAGCAGGCGCGGCAGGGCCGCATCGACCCGCTGGTCGGCCGCGAGCACGAAGTCGAGCGCGTTGCCCAGATCCTCGCCCGGCGTCGCAAGAACAATCCGCTGCTGGTGGGTGAGGCCGGGGTCGGCAAGACCGCCATCGCCGAAGGCCTGGCCAAGCGCATCGTCGACGGTCAGGTCCCCGACCTGCTGGCGGACAGCGTGGTCTACTCCCTGGACCTCGGTGCCCTGCTGGCCGGCACCAAGTACCGTGGTGACTTCGAGAAGAGATTCAAAGCCCTGCTGGCCGAGCTGAAGAAACGGCCCCATGCCGTGCTCTTCATCGACGAGATCCACACCATCATCGGTGCCGGCGCGGCCTCGGGCGGGGTGATGGATGCCTCCAACCTCCTCAAGCCGCTGCTGTCCTCCGGCGAGATCCGCTGCATCGGCTCCACCACCTTCCAGGAATTCCGCGGTATCTTCGAAAAGGACCGGGCACTGGCTCGGCGCTTCCAGAAGGTCGACGTGGTCGAGCCCTCGGTGGACGACACCTACGGCATCCTGCGTGGCCTCAAGGGGCGCTTCGAGCAGCATCACCACATCGAGTACACCGATGAGGCGCTGCGTGCGGCAGCCGAGCTGGCCGCCCGCTACATCAACGACCGCCACATGCCTGACAAGGCCATCGACGTCATCGACGAAGCCGGCGCCTATCAGCGCCTGCAGCCCGAGGATCGTCGCGCCGAGCGCATCGACGTGCAGCAGGTCGAGGACATCGTCGCCAAGATCGCGCGGATTCCCCCCAAGACCGTCAACAGTTCCGACAAGGAGCTGCTCCGCAACCTGGAGCGTGACCTCAAGCTGACCGTGTTCGGTCAGGATCTGGCGATCGAATCCCTGTCCACCGCCATCAAGCTGTCCCGTGCCGGTCTGAAGTCGCCGGACAAGCCGGTCGGTTCCTTCCTCTTCGCCGGTCCCACCGGCGTGGGCAAGACCGAGGTGGCGCGGCAGCTGGCCAAGGCCATGGGTGTGGAGCTGGTGCGCTTCGACATGTCCGAGTACATGGAGCGGCATACAGTGTCCCGGCTGATCGGTGCACCTCCCGGCTATGTCGGTTTCGACCAGGGTGGTCTGCTGACCGAGGCCATCACCAAGACGCCGCACTGCGTGCTCCTGCTCGACGAGATCGAGAAGGCCCACCCCGAGGTGTTCAACCTGCTCCTGCAGGTCATGGACCATGGCACCCTGACGGACAACAACGGTCGCAAGGCCGACTTCCGTAACGTGATCCTGATCCTGACCACCAACGCCGGTGCCGAAACCGCATCCCGTGCCTCCATCGGCTTCACGCTGCAGGATCACACCACGGATGCCATGGAAGTCATCAAGAAGAGCTTCACGCCGGAGTTCCGCAACCGTCTGGACACCATCATCCAGTTCGGCCGCCTGAGTACCGAAGTCATCAAGAGCATCGTCGACAAGTTCCTCACCGAACTCCAGGCGCAACTCGAGGACAAGCGAGTGCAGCTCGAGGTCAGCGATGCGGCCCGTGGCTGGCTGGCAGAGCGTGGCTATGACGTGCAGATGGGTGCTCGTCCCATGGCTCGCCTCATCCAGGACAAGATCAAGCGGCCGCTGGCCGAGCAGATCCTGTTCGGTGATCTGGCCGACCATGGCGGTATCGTGCACATCGATGCGGTGAACGACGAGCTGGAGTTCGAGTTCGAGACCACGGCCGAACCTGCCTGAGGGCAGGTCGCGGTTTACAATCGCTCATGAAAAAGCCCGGCATCGCCGGGCTTTTTCATGAAAGGATTCGCTTAACGCGCGCGGTAGGTGATCCGGCCCTTGCTCAGATCGTAAGGCGTCAGCTCCACGCGAACCTTGTCCCCCGTGAGGATGCGGATGTAGTTCTTACGCATCTTTCCGGAGATGTGCGCGGTGACGACGTGCCCATTTTCCAACTCCACGCGAAACATGGTGTTGGGCAGGGTGTCGACGACAGTACCTTCCATTTCGAAGCTGTCTTCTTTCGACATATATAGAAAAGCCCTCGGTGACAAGATAGGCCCAGAGCAGTCCGGGCGAAAAAGGCCCATATTCTGACAGAAATTCAGAAAAAGCGCTATTTCGTCAGGCCAGGGCGACCCAGCGCTGATTGACGAAGAGCTCGATGGGGCGATACTCGGTCTTATAGGACATCTTGCGACACCCTTTGATCCAGTAACCGAGATAAACCGCATCCAGGCCGAGGCGCCGGGATTCCGCGATCTGCCAGAGGATGCCGAAGACGCCGAGGCTGCGCTTCTCCTCGCTGGGATCGTAGAAGGTATAGACGGCCGACATGCCGTTGGGCAGGACATCGGTAACGGCGATCCCGATCAGACGATCTTCCACCCGCATTTCATAGAAGAAGGCGTAGGGCAGGTTGCTGACCAGGAAGGTGGAGAACTGGCCGCGACTCGGCGGGAACATGTCGCCGTCGGCGTGCCGCTCGCTGATGTAGCGGGCGTACAGCTGATAGCGTTCTTCGGTGAAGCCCGGGTCACAGCGGCTGACCTTGATGTCGAGGTTGCGCTTGAGGACGCGATTCTGCTTGCGGCTGGGGCGAAAGCGGGCGACGGGAATGCGGGCGGGGACACAGGCCTTGCAGAGCTGGCAGTGGGGGCGATAGAGGTGGTCGCCACTGCGGCGGAAGCCCAGTTCGGACAACTCCGCGTAGATCTGGCCGTTCATGGGCTGCGAGGGGTCGAGAAACAGCGTGGTCGCCTGCTCGTTGGGCAGGTAACTGCAAGCGTGAGGCTGGGTTGCGTAGAACTTGAGTCTCGCCAGCTCGGTCATGTCGAACCTCTACATAAGCCTAGCCTGAGTGTAAGTCACCCGCAGGAGGTAGGCCAGGCGGCCATGCTGGCCTGATCCAGGTATTTGGCCAGGTATTCGGCAAAGCGTTCCCGAGAGAGACAGCTCGCGCCGAGACTCTGCAGATGTGCGGTTTGCATCTGGCAGTCGATCATCACGAAGCCCCAGGCCGCCAGGTCCCGGACCAGGGTCACGAAGCCGATCTTGGAGGCGTTGTCGACGTGGCTGAACATGGATTCGCCGAAGAACAGCTTGCCCATGGCGATGCCATAGAGCCCGCCGACGAGCTGGTCGCCGTCCCAGACCTCCACGGAGTGGGCCCAGCCCTGGGTGTGCAACTGCTGGTACGCCTGACGCATCTCCGCGGTGATCCAGGTGCCGTCCGCATCGCGGCGCGGACCGGCGCAGGCCAGGATCACCCGCTCGAACGCCTGGTCATAGGTGACCCGCAGCGGCGTCTTGCGCAGAGTCTTGGCCAGGCTGCGAGAGACGTGCAGATCCGGCGGAAAAAGCACCGTCCGCGGATCCGGCGACCACCAGAGCAGGGGCTGGCCGGCCTGGTACCAGGGAAAGCAGCCATGTCGATAGGCGCTGATCAGGCGCGCCGCACTCAGGTCGCCGCCGATGGCCAGCAGGCCGTTGGGTTCGCGTAGCGCCTGCTGCAGCGGCGGAAAGTCAGGGCTTTCGCGGGTCAGCCATTTCACCATGGTAGGGGAGGGCGCCTTCTGATGGGTGGAGCCGAAGCTGTGCCGCTTGTGCGTAACAAGCTCAAGAAATCGTCATAACTCTTTGTCAGGACAACGAAAGAATGCTCCAATGTTGTGCCTGAAGGCGGTTCCGGTACGGCCGGCCGCTATCGTGCCATGTTTCGCCGTGGGACTGTAGAAGCAGGGCCCGGGCGATCTAGAATGGCGCACTGTTTTTGATTCACGGTCACACGTTCCGTGTGCGGGAAAAGCGCGCTTGAAGCAATCCAGTTCTGTCAGCCACGTCAACCAATGGCGTGAGCATCTGCATTATCGTCTCAAGGAGGTGGTGCTCATCGCACTGGCCGCCTTGTGCCTGTATCTGCTCATGGCTCTGCTGAGCTACGACCCCTCAGATCCGGGCTGGACCCACACCAGTCGCATCGATCAGGTCCATAACACCGCGGGCCGCGCCGGCGCCTGGCTGGCCGACGTGCTGTTCATGGCCCTCGGCTATTTCGCCTTTGTGTTTCCCGTACTGCTCGCCGTCAAGACCTGGCAGATCTTCCGCAAGCGGCATCTGCCCTGGGAATGGAGCGGCTGGCTGTTTTCCTGGCGGCTGACCGGCCTGGTGCTGCTGGTGATCTCGGGTTCGGTACTGGCCTATATCCATTTCCATGCGGCTTCGGCACTGCCGGCGTCCGCCGGCGGCGCGCTGGGCGAGAGCCTCGGGCAGCTGTCGGTCGCCGCCCTCAATGTCCAGGGCAGCACGCTGCTGTTCCTCGCGCTGTTCCTGCTGGGGCTCACCGTCTTCACCGACCTGTCCTGGTTCAAGGTGATGGATTTCACCGGCAAGGTCGTGCTCGATCTGCTGGATCTGGTGCAGGGTGGCTTCAGCCGCCTGGCCGGCGGTCGCCGTCAGGCTCCGGAGCTGGACGTCTTCGACGAGCCGGTGTCACCGCCGGTCGCCCGCAAGAGCAAGGCGCGTGACGTGCCGGTTCCGGTCGCCGACGAAGACCTCGACGACCTGCTCGACATCGCGCCCCCGCCACGGGTCGAGCGCGCCGCGCCGCGCATCGAGATGCCGGCGCCCAGTCGCTTCGTCGCCGAGCCGGCGGAGTCCGCACCAGTTGCAGCCGCACCCGTCGCGGCGGCTGCCAGCGTGGCCATGCCCAGCCCGCCGCCGCGCAAGGCTGCGCCGGCGCCAGCCCCTGCGCCTTATGCGCCGGCAGCCGCCGTCACCCGTGTCGATGCGGACCTGGAGGGCACCCTGCCGCCGCTATCGATCCTGGATCGCGCCGAAAAGAAACAGCAGAGCTACTCGCCGGAATTCCTCGAAAACATGTCGCGCCTGCTGGAGGTCAAGCTCAAGGAGTTCGGCGTCGAGGTGCTGGTGGAGAGCGTCCATCCCGGCCCGGTGATCACCCGCTTCGAGATTCAGCCGGCGGCCGGGGTCAAGGTCAGTCGCATCTCCAACCTGGCCAAGGACCTGGCGCGCTCCCTCGCCGTGTTCAGCGTCCGGGTGGTGGAAGTCATTCCCGGCAAGACCACCGTGGGTATCGAGATTCCCAACGAGGATCGCCAGATGGTGCGCTTCTCCGAGGTGCTCGAATCGCCCGAGTATGCCGCGGCCAAGTCGCCCGTCACCCTGGCCCTGGGTCACGACATCGGCGGCAAGCCGGTGATCACCGACCTGGCCAAGATGCCGCACCTGCTGGTCGCCGGTACCACCGGCTCCGGTAAGTCGGTGGGCGTGAACGCCATGCTGCTGTCGATCCTGTTCAAGTCCAGCCCGGAAGACGCGCGGCTGATCATGATCGATCCCAAGATGCTGGAACTCTCGATCTACGAGGGCATTCCGCACCTGCTCTGTCCGGTGGTCACCGATATGAAGGAAGCCGCCAACGCCCTGCGCTGGAGCGTGGCGGAGATGGAGCGGCGCTACAAGCTGATGGCGGCCATGGGCGTGCGTAACCTGGCTGGCTTCAACCGCAAGGTGAAGGACGCCGAGGAAGCGGGCACGCCGCTGACCGATCCACTCTATCGTCGCGAGAGCATGGACGACGAGGCGCCGCTGCTGAAGACCCTGCCGACCATCGTGGTGGTGGTGGACGAATTCGCCGACATGATGATGATCGTCGGCAAGAAGGTCGAAGAACTGATCGCGCGGATCGCGCAGAAGGCGCGAGCGGCCGGCATCCACCTGATCCTGGCCACCCAGCGTCCCTCGGTGGACGTCATCACCGGTCTGATCAAGGCCAACATCCCGACGCGGATGGCCTTCCAGGTGTCGAGCAAGATCGACTCCCGGACCATTCTCGACCAGGGCGGCGCCGAACAGCTGCTCGGTCACGGTGACATGCTCTATCTGCCGCCGGGTACCGGCCTGCCAATTCGTGTCCACGGCGCCTTCGTGTCCGACGACGAGGTCCATCGCGTGGTCGAGGCCTGGAAGGAGCGCGGCGCCCCCGACTACATCGAAGACATCCTCAGCGGCCCGGACGAGGGCGGCGGGGCAGGCTTCGAGGGGGGTGGTGGCGAAGGCGGCGAGAGCGACGAGGACGATCCGCTCTACGACGAAGCGGTGCGCTTCGTCACCGAGAGTCGTCGGGCTTCCATCTCCGCGGTCCAACGCAAGCTCAAGATCGGTTACAACCGGGCGGCACGCATGATCGAAACCATGGAAATGGCCGGTGTCGTATCGCCCATGAACACCAACGGCTCGCGTGAGGTCACAGCGCCTGCTCCGGTGAGAGACTGACATCCATGAGGACCTCGATGCACAAGCTGCGTTGCTTCGCCCTGGCCGCCCTGGCCGCCGTAAGCTTTTCCGCCCATGCCGACCAGGCGTCGGTGGGTCGCCTGTCGCAATTGCTGGACAAGGCCCAGACCCTGACCGCGCGCTTCTCCCAACTGACCCTGGATGGCTCGGGTACCCGCCTGCAGGAAACCGCCGGCAACATGAGCCTCAAGCGTCCCGGGCTGTTCCGCTGGCATTCCGATGCCCCCCAGGAGCAACTGCTGGTGTCCGATGGCAAGCAGGTCTGGCTGTACGACCCGGACCTGGAGCAGGTCACCATCCGCAAGCTGGACCTGCGCCTGACCCAGACGCCGGCGCTGCTCCTGTCGGGCGACATCTCCAAGATCGAAAGCAGCTTCGACGTCACCAGCAAGGACGCCGGCAACGTCGTCGACTTCGTGCTCAAGCCCAAGACCAAGGACACCCTGTTCGACAGCCTGCGGCTGTCCTTCCGCAACGGCGTGATCAACGACATGCAGTTGATCGACGGTGCCGGTCAGCGAACCAACATCCTCTTCTTCAACGTCAAGCTCAACGAGCCGGTGGCCGCGTCCCAGTTCACCTTCCAGGTGCCCAAGGGAGCCGACGTCATCCAGGAGTGATCGCACCCCATGGATCTCTTCAGCACCGCACCCGTCGGGCAGCCCTTGGCTGCCCGCATGCGTCCCGAGACCCTCGATGAATACGCGGGTCAGCAGCACCTGCTGGCACGGGGCAAGCCCCTGCGCGAGGCGCTGGAGCAGGGTGCGCTGCATTCGATGATCTTCTGGGGGCCGCCAGGGGTGGGCAAGACCACCCTGGCGCGGCTGCTGGCGCAGGTCTCCGATGCCCATTTCGAAACGCTGTCGGCGGTGCTCTCCGGGGTCAAGGAGATCCGCCACGCGGTGGAGGTGGCCAAGCAGCAGGCTGCCCAGTATCGTCGCCGCACCATCCTCTTCGTCGACGAGGTGCACCGCTTCAACAAATCGCAGCAGGATGCCTTTCTGCCCTATGTCGAGGATGGCACCCTGATCTTCATCGGGGCGACCACCGAGAATCCCTCCTTCGAGCTCAACAACGCGTTGCTCTCGCGAGCGCGGGTCTATGTGCTCAAGAGCCTGGACGACGAGGCCCTCGCCGGCCTGGCACGCCGCGCCCTGACCAGCGCCAAGGGCCTGGGCGAGCGCCAGCTGAGTCTGCCCGACGACGCCCTGGCGCTGCTGCTGGCCGCCGCCGACGGCGATGGCCGCCGACTGCTCAACCTGCTGGAAAACGCCGCGGACCTGGCCGAGGATGGCGGCGTCCTGGACGCCGAGCTGTTCCAGAGTCTGCTGGGCGATCAGCGCAGGCGCTTCGACAAGGGCGGCGAGGCCTTCTACGACCAGATCTCGGCGCTGCACAAATCGGTGCGGGGCTCGAATCCCGATGGCGCGCTCTACTGGTTCGCGCGGATGATCGACGGTGGCTGCGATGCACTGTACATCGCCCGGCGGGTGGTGCGCATGGCGAGCGAAGACATCGGCAACGCCGATCCGCGCGCCCTGAGCCTGTGCCTGGACGCGTGGGATGTACAGGAGCGCCTGGGCAGTCCGGAAGGCGAGCTGGCCATCGCCCAGGCGATCGTCTATCTGGCCTGCGCGCCCAAGAGCAATGCCGTCTACCTGGGTTACAAGGCCGCCCTGGCCGATGTGCGCCAGAACGGCTCGCGCGAGGTGCCGCTGCACCTGCGCAACGCACCGACCAAGCTGATGAAGAATCTCGGCTACGGCGACGAATACCGCTATGCCCACGATGAGCCTGAGGCCTATGCCGCGGGCGAGGACTACTTTCCCGAAGAGCTCGAGCCGCGCCGCTACTATGAGCCGGTTCCCCGTGGGCTGGAGCTGAAGATCCGCGATAAACTGCAGCACCTGGCGGACCTCGACCGGTCCAGCCCGCGCCAGCGCCGGCGGCGTTCCTGACCCCCCCGCCCGCGCCGTTGCCCCCATTCCTAAGCAAGAGAAACGGACATGCTTGATTCGAAACTGGTTCGCACCCAAACCGAGGAGGTGGCCGCACGTCTGGCGACCCGTGGCTACGTCCTGGACGTCAGCCTGGTGGAGTCGCTGGAAGCTCGTCGCAAGGCCGTGCAGACCCGCACCGAGACCCTGCAGGCCGAGCGCAATGCCCGCTCCAAGGGGATCGGCCAGGCCAAGGCGCGCGGTGAAGACATCGCGCCGTTGCTGGCCGAGGTCGATCGCATGGGCAGCGAACTGGAAGAAGCGAAGCGCGAGCTGGATCTGGTCCAGGGCGAGCTGGATGCCCTGCTGCTGGGCCTGCCCAACCTGCCCGACGCCTCGGTGCCGGTCGGCAAGGACGAAGACGACAACGTCGAAGTCCGTCGCTGGGGCACGCCGCGTGAGTTCGACTTCGAGATCAAGGATCACGTCGCCCTGGGCGAGACCCACGGCTGGCTGGACTTCGAGACCGCCGCACGTTTCTCGGGCGCCCGCTTCGCCGTGATGCGTGGCCCCATCGCCCGCCTGCATCGTGCGCTGGCGCAGTTCATGCTCAACCTGCACACCGGCGAGCACGGCTACGAAGAGACCTACACGCCCTACCTGGTGCAGGCCGAAACCCTGCAGGGCACCGGTCAGCTGCCCAAGTTCGAGGAAGACCTGTTCAAGATCGGCCGCGAAGGCGAGAGCGATCTCTACCTGATCCCCACCGCCGAGGTCACCCTGACCAACCTGGTCGCCGGCCAGATCCTCGACGCCAAGCGTCTGCCGCTCAAGTTCACCGCCCATACCCCCTGCTTCCGCAGCGAAGCCGGGGCCTCGGGGCGCGACACCCGCGGCATGATCCGTCAGCACCAGTTCGACAAGGTGGAGATGGTCCATATCGTCGAGCCGAGCACCTCCTTCCAGGCCCTGGAAGAGCTGACCGGCCACGCCGAGACCGTACTGCAGCGCCTGGAACTGCCCTACCGGGTGCTGTCGCTGTGCACCGGCGACATGGGCTTCGGTGCCACCAAGACCTACGACCTGGAAGTCTGGGTGCCGAGCCAGGGCAAGTATCGCGAGATCTCGTCCTGCTCCAATTGCGGTGATTTCCAGGCGCGCCGCATGCAGGCCCGCTATCGCAACGCCGAGGGCAAGCCCGAGCTGGTGCATACCCTCAACGGCTCCGGCCTGGCCGTGGGTCGTACCCTGGTCGCCGTGCTGGAGAACTATCAGCAGGCCGATGGCAGCATCCGCGTTCCCGACGTCCTCAAGCCCTACATGGGTGGCCTCGAGGTCATCGGCTGATGGACTACCTGCCGCTCTTCCACAAGCTCGACGGCCGTCCGGTACTGGTGATCGGCGGGGGCGATATCGCCCTGCGCAAGAGCGTGCTGCTGGCCGAAGCCGGCGCGCTCATCACCCTGGTGGCGCCGGAGATCGAGCCTGAGGTGCGCGCCTTCGTCGAGGCGCGGGGCGGCAGTTGCCGGGTCGAGCGCTATGCGGCGGACCATCTCGCCGGACATTGCCTGGTGATCGCGGCCACCGACGATGACGAGGTCAACGAGAGGGTGTCCCACGATGCCCAGGCCCTGGGCCTGCCAGTCAACGCGGTGGATGCGCCGAAGCTGTGCACCGTGATCTTCCCGGCCATCGTCGATCGTTCGCCCCTGGTGATCGCCATTTCCAGCGGCGGTGACGCCCCGGTGCTGGCGCGCCTGGTGCGGGCCAAGCTGGAGAGCTGGATCCCGGCGACCTACGGGCAGCTGGCGCAACTGGCCCAGCGCTTTCGCGCCCGGGTGAAGACGCGCTTCGCCGATCTGCAGGCGCGGCGGATCTTCTGGGAAGAGGTGTTCCAGGGCGAGGTCGCGGAAAAGGTCTTTTCCGGCCAGCCCCAGGCGGCCGAGCAATTGCTGGAAGCCAAGCTGACCAGCGAGACCGCCACCTTTCGCGGCGAGGTCTATCTGGTCGGCGCCGGTCCCGGCGATCCGGATCTGCTGACCTTCCGCGCCCTGCGGCTGATGCAGCAGGCCGACGTAGTGCTCTACGACCGCCTGGTGGCCCCAACCATCCTCGACATGTGCCGGCGCGATGCCGATCGCATCTATGTCGGCAAGCGTCGCGCCGAGCATGCGGTGCCGCAGGATGATCTCAATCGCCTGCTGGTCAAGCTGGCCCGGGAGGGCAAGCGGGTCCTGCGATTGAAGGGAGGCGATCCCTTCATCTTCGGTCGCGGGGGCGAGGAAATCGAGGAGCTGGCGGCCGAAGGCATTCCCTTCCAGGTGGTGCCGGGCATCACCGCGGCCAGTGGCTGTGCGGCCTATGCCGGCATTCCCCTGACCCACAGGGACCATGCCCAGTCGGTGCGCTTCGTCACCGGCCATCTCAAGGACGGCTCGGCCGATCTGCCCTGGACCGATCTCGTGGCGCCGGGGCAGACCCTGGTGTTCTACATGGGCCTGGTGGGACTGCCCACCATCTGCGAGCAACTCATCGCCCATGGCAAGGATCCGGCAACGCCGGCGGCGTTGGTGCAACAGGGCACCACGCTCAATCAGCGGGTATTCACCGGTACCCTGCAGGATCTGCCGCAGCTGGTTGCCGAGCATGAGGTCCACGCGCCGACGCTGGTGATCGTCGGCGAAGTGGTGGCACTACGCGAGAAGCTGGCCTGGTTCGAAGGCGCCCAGACGACGGTCTGACACCTAGACCGCGCCCTGGATGCCGGCACTGCTCAGGGCCTCGCGGCCATGGGGCAGATCCAGCTCCAGGGCCGGCCCCTTGGGCACGATACCGGTCGGATTGATCTGCGCATGGCTGCCGTAGTAGTGGTGCTTGATGTGCTCGAAGTCCACGGTCTCGGCGATCCCCGGCCACTGATACAGCTCCCTCAGCCAGCCCTGTAGCGCCGGATAGTCCCGGATGCGCCGCAGGTTGCATTTGAAGTGGCCGTGGTAAACGGCGTCGAAGCGAATCAGGGTGGTGAACAGGCGCCAATCGGCTTCCGTCAGCCATTCGCCGGTGAGATAGCGCTGGGTCTGCAGCAGCTTTTCCAGGTTGTCGAGGGTGGCGAAGACCTCGTCGAAGGCCTCTTCGTAGGCCTCCTGGGTGGTAGCGAAGCCAGCCCGGTAGACGCCGTTGTTGACCGTCGGATAGATGCGCTCGTTGAGGGCGTCGATGCGCCCGCGCAGGGCCTCCGGGTAGAGGTCCAGGCGATTGCCGGTCAGCTCGTCGAAGGCGCCGTTGAACATGCGGATGATCTCGGCGGATTCGTTGCTGACGATGCGCTCCTCCTGGCGATCCCAGAGCGCCGGCACGGTAACTCGGCCGGTGTAGTCGGCCTGGTCGCGCTGATAGAGCTGGTAGAGACGCTCAAGGTGATAGAGGTCGTCACCACTGGAGCCCTTGGCCAGGTCGAAGGTCCAGCCTTCCTCGCGCATCAGCCAGCTGACCACCGAGACGCCGATCAGGTCCCTGAGGCCCTTGAGCTGGCGATAGATCAGGGTGCGGTGGGCCCAGGGACAGGCCAGGGACACATAGAGGTGGTAGCGCCCGGCTTCCGGGGCATAGCGCGAGGCGCCTTGCGGAATGGCTTGCTCGGGGCGGGCGATCCAGTCCCGACGCTGGGCCTCTTCCCGTTTGAAATGGCCATCCTTGCCATTGTCGTACCAGCGGTCCTGCCACTGCCCATCGACCAACAAGCCCATATCGTCATCCTCCGCTGCGTTGCGGTTAGGAACCCGGGGAGCCGCTCCGGGTTCCTGAGGCGACGTCAGAGCGTCCGGTCGCGCGCTTCCCAGCGTCGCTCGGCTTCGCGCTGGGCGCTGGCCTGGTCCTGGCCCAGGGCGCGCAGGGCCACGGCCAGGGTGGCGATGACCGCCAGGCGCCCATAGGGGTCTTCCGCTTCCCCCCGCCAGGTGGCGGCGAGCAGGACCGGATCGAGGCGCTCCGGCTTGACCTGGCGACGCTCCGTCAGCGCCGGCCAGCTTTCGTCCCAGGCTTTGCCACCACGGGTGCCGTAGAGGTGGGCGATGACATCGGGATTGCGCTCGACTTCACCGCCTTCGCCCTTGATGACGATGCTGTCATCACCCAGCAGACGACTGGCCTCGCGGTGCACCTCTTGGTAACCCGGATGGAAGATGCTCTGCAGGATGCAGCGCGCCTGGCTGGGGTTGAGCAGCCGGACCAGGGAGTGGATCGGCGAGCGCAGGCCGAGCTCGGCCTTGAGATCGATCATCCGCTGCAGGGCCGGCATCCAGGCGGCCAGCGGCAGAAAGGCCGGCTGACCGCGATCGAGCAGGGCGCCGACGTCCTGCCAGTCAGTGGCGGTCGGCATCCCCAGGTCGGCCAGGCACTGTTCGGTATAGAGTCGGCCCGCGGTGTGGGTACCACCGCCATGCACGACCACCCGCACGCCACTGCCGGCCAGGCATTTCACCGCCAGCAGGTACCAGGGCAGGTGACGCTTCTTGCCCGCGTAGGACGGCCAGTCGAGATCGACGGCGAAACCTGGCGGCTGCAGCCGCGCCCGAACGGCGCGGGTAAAGCCGGCCAGTTCCTCGGCGCTCTCTTCCTTGTGTCTGAGCAGCATGAGAAAGGCGCCGAGCTGGGCTTCGGTCACCTGGCCGTCGAGGATCAGGCCCATGGCCATCTCCGCCTCGGCCTCGGTCAGACTGCGGGCGCCGCGCTTGCCCTTGCCCAGGGCCCGGACATAGACGGCGAAGGGATGTTCTTCGGGCGTGGTGAGGGTCATAGGCAATTATCCGGTTTCGGCAGGCCGGCCAGTTTGGCGCCGAGCTTGGCCGGCGCGCCCTTGAACAGCAGATTGAGCTGCAGACTGGTGCCCAATTCCGGGCCCAGCGCCTGGGCAATGTACTTGATCAGCGGCCGGTTGGCTGGTGAAAGCTGGAATTGCGCGTAGAAGTCACGCAGCGCCTGCAGCACCTGCCAGTGGCGCTCGGTCAGCTCGATGCCTTCCTTGAGTGCCAGTTGCTGGGCTACTTCGGGACTCCACTGGGAGAGGTCGCGCAGATAGCCTTCGGGGTCGAGGTCGAGAGGCATGGCTAGGTCCAGCTGATGACCTTGGCGCAGCTCACGCTCAGGTCGACGAAGGTGGGGTAGTCGATCAGGGTCACGGCCCGCTCGGGTTGTAGGCGACGCGCCTGGACGTCTTCCGCCAGGGCATAGAGGGCCGCCTCGGCCGGGAGTTGCGTCAACAACTCCGCCGCCGCGCTGCCAGGGCGCAGGGCCTCGACGGCAGCGCCGGTGAGCAGAACGGCGTCTTCGCCGCGGACCCAGCTCAGGCCGTCCAGGGCGCCGGCGTCCAGCAGCGGCGAGCGGGAAAACAGGTGCAGGGTAGTCAAATGGAAATCACCTGGTCATGGTCGTGGATCAGCGCCATCAGCCCCTCGGGCTCCAGCGGAGTCACCCAGGCGGGCAACTGCTCCGGCGTGATGCCCAGGCGGTGTAGGGCGGCGGCTTCAGCGTAGATGGCCTCGACACCGAACAGCGGCAGCGCAGAGAGGTTGGCGCTCAGGTCCTTCTGCTCAATGGCTGCACTGTCGGCCGCCAGCAGCTGGGTTACGCCAGGACCCGCGAACAGCAGCGCCAGGGGCAATTCGAAGGCACCACCGGCCAGTACGATATCCAGCGCCTCGCGCGGACCGGGGCCGCTCAGGGCCGGTTGGCGGGAGATGACGAGAGTACTCCTGGCCATGCTAGTCGCCTCCAAAGCAGAGCAGGCGATCGGCGTCCTGCACCGCCTCGTGCAACTGGCCCAGGCCGGACAGCTGCCAGGGCGCCCGCACGTTCACCGCGCCCTCACGTTCGTAGCGCCGCGCTTCGTTCTCGTCCAGCAGCCCGCGCTTGAGGGCGGCGGCGATGCACACCACGGCGTCGATCTGGTGGCGTTCGATCAGCTCGCGCCAACGGACGGGCAGATCGGATTCGTCCTGGCCACTCACGAGGGCGTGAGAGGCGTTATGGACGCCGTCGCGGTAAAGAAAGAGGCGCGACAGCTCGTGACCCCCGGCCAGCAGCGCCTCGCAGAAGCGCAGGGCCCGACGCGCCGAAGGCGCCTGGGGTGGAGAAAGGACAACGATGGCAAATTTCATGGATGTAAAAAGGCCCGCCGAAGCGGGCCTCTTGGGCTACCGCTGGTGATCAATCGTTGTTGCTGGCGAATCCGAAGATCTGCAGCAAGCTGATGAACATATTGTAGATCGAGACGTATAGGGTGATGGTAGCCATGATGTAGTTGTCTTCACCACCGTGCACGATGGCGCTGGTCTGGAACAGGATGGCCGCGGCGGCGAACAGCACGAAGCCCGCGCTGATGGCCAGTTGCAGGCCGCTGATCTGGACGAAGAAGGACAGCACCACGGCGCCCAGCAGGATCCAGAAGCCCGCCATCAGAAAGCCACTGAGGAAGCTCATGTCCTTGCGGCTGATCAAGGCGTAGGCCGACAGGCCGAAGAAGGCCAGGGCGGTCATGCCGGCAGCGGAGGCGATCACGCTGCCACCGTTGGGCAGGCCCAGGTACATGTTCAGGATCGGGCCCAGGGTGTAGCCCATGAAGCCGGTGAGGGCGAAGGTACTGACCAGACCCCAGCCGCTGTCGCGGGTCTTCACGGTCAGGAAGAACAGGCCATAGAAGCCGATCAGGACCACGAAGATGTTGGGGTAGGGCAGCCGCATCTGCTGCGAGACGAAGGCGACCAGGCCGCTGAACGCCAGAGTCATGGCCAGCAGGGCATAGGTGTTGCGCAATACACGGCTGACGTCCCGCGGTTGCGCGATAGCAGGGTTGTAGGCGTATTGACGCTCGTTCATGGTGTACTCCAAAGCTAAATTAACGGTGTGATGTACCGTACGACCCCGAAGATAGCAAATGTTGCTTAAGGATCGCTTGCGACTGTTTGACAGTGTGTTGCCATCAGGTACTATGCGCCCCTCTTACGGAAGTGTGGCCGAGTGGTTTAAGGCAGCGGTCTTGAAAACCGCCGACTCGCAAGGGTCCCAGAGTTCGAATCTCTGCGCTTCCGCCATCTGCGAAGCCCCGTTCTTACGGGGCTTTTTGCTGTCTGCAGGGTCGAATTTCAAGAGCGCTCGGGCGAGAAAAAAGAGCTGTTCCGAAGTTCTTTCGGAACGGCGCCGATGCCTGACCTTCTATAGCCCTCGACTTGATGAGGGTGAGCATCGCGGCAACCCTGGCCCCCGAACGAGAGCCAGGGCTGAGCTGAGTGCGATCGTGGGGAACTGCCTTTTGAGATGAGCAGGCAGAACGGCTTGAGTCAGGACGTGCCAAGCATCGTCAAACTATCGGTCATCCGCTGAAGCTGACGACCCTGGTCACGCGCCATCGTCAGCAGGCCACCATGGCCACCACGAAGATAGTTGCCAACCCGATACACATGGCACCCAGGGTGAGCGCCAGTAGGCCCTGATCGCTGGCCAGCGATCGTGGACGAATGAGTGCAGATTTGAGCGGGACGCTATTTAGCCGGCCGTGGGGCCTCGACTCGAAGAGCGTCACTGTCCTTGTCAATTGATAGCGCAACTGAAATATCCTTTTCAGTTTCGGTACTGGGCTGCGGCACCCAGCTATTGGCCGCGATTGTGGCTTCAGCGAAGCTCAACAGCAAGACCATTGCTGCTACGCAGGTTCCTATGGCAATCGCATTGATTACCTTCTGTTCTTTCACAGGCGCATTCATGTTGCTTGCCTAGCCCGGGTCCACGTCGAATGAGGTGGTCTGACAACCGCAGGCGGCAGAAGTGCGGAGGCATTAGGTTTTCGCGATCAACCCAGGCCCCCGTCACCGCGGTAAGGCGTCGCTATTCAGCGCGATACCGCGATCCACAGCTGAGCGTTGCGCTCAGCTCAGTTGAATACCGGTTTCGCCCGCTATCCTGTCTGACGACTTTGTACTCCGGTCTTCCTGCTCCCACATGCCACCGCCGCCGATGACTGCAACTCGGCTGAAACCCCTCGTGCGCCCCGGCGTTCGTATCGATGGCGGTGCGATATGCTCCGCTGCGGATCCAGTTCCAGTATCTGGACATGAAAAAGCCCGCGCGAAGCGGGCTTTTTCCAGACCGAGGAGCAGCGTCCCAGTCAGGGCGTGTTGCCCTTGGCCAGGGCGGCAGCGATGGCCGGTGCGTCGATGGCGTTGGTCAGGACCTGGGTGCCCGAAAGGATGACATTGTTGGTCGGGCCGCTGCCTTTGATCTCGTCGCTGGCGAGCAGCTTGCCCTGGTCGTCGAGGACCTGGGTGATGACGTCATAGTCGAAGCGGACGCGCATGTAGGCGTCGGATTTCCACTCCCGCAGTTTCAGCACCAGCAGCTTCTGGCCCTGGGGCGCGCGGTCGCTGGCCTGGCTGGGCATGGCGGTGATGGCGGCGCGGGCCAGGGCCTTTTTCACGGCGTCCTGCAGGTCGGCGGAGAGGGGGCTACCGCTGTAGGTGCGGACGCTCCAGGGGTTGTAGTAGAGACCGCGGATGTTGCCGACGTAGGTGGCGTCCTTGTTCTGGGCGACCACATAGGGGCGCTCATCGAGTACCGCGACGGCGACCGGCTTGTCGGCCTTGACGGTGAGTTGCGGGGCGGTCTGGCGGTAGTCGATCTTCTGGCCGATGGCGCAACCGGCCAGTTGCAGCGCAGCGAAGGTGATGAACAAGAGATGGGACGGCTTCATGCGAAACTCCTTTTTCGAGAGGCGCGCAGTCTAAGCCATCAGCTCCGTCATGCCAAAATAATGTGATGCAGGTCACTAAATATCTGGATGGCCACGAGTCGATTGCCGGGCTCCGCAGCCGGGTGGATGCGCCTGGCACGCTTATCAGTGGGGTAGGCAGGCCAGGGGATTACCTGCCTTTCAGTGGCGGGGACTCACGCAGCCTCAAGGCAAGGCACAGCGCTCAATGATAAGACAGTCCCCAGATTCTGCCCCGACCCGGGCGGGCTACAGCGTCTTCTTGTATTCCTTGTCCACCTTCTTGTCTTCGTGGTGGCGTTCCTTGTCCAGGTGGGTATCGGTGCGGTTGGCTTCGTCGGCGGCATGGGCCGCACCCTTGTCGACTTCCTTGCGGTCGTGGCGGGCGTCCTTGCTCACATCCCGGCCGTCCTGGCGGATGCTCTTTTCCACCGGGCTTTCGGCCAGCGCGACACCTGTGGCGAGGACACTCAGCAAAACGGTCATGGCTGCTGCGGTAAGGCGGGATTTCATCGAGAAGCGCTCCTGAATCGAGAGAGAGGGAGTGGCCGTCCAGAGCGACCGCTTCGTTTGCAGTAAAGCGGTAAAGCGGCCGTTTTGAAAGGAAAGCTGCAGAGACGCCCTGTTCAAGCGGGCGAGCTGGAGGCCCAGGCGGACGCATCGTGCGGATGCAGACTCTCCAAATGGCGCACCTGGAGGCTCACGTCCCGGTAGTTGTCACGCAGGGCGACCAGCAGGCGGCGGGCGGCGTCCTCGACGAACATCAGGTTGCTGCCATTTAGCGCGGCGAAGGCCTGTTCGTCGGCGCGCTTGACGGCGGTCTGCACCGGCGTGCCCAGGGCCTGTTCGCACTGGTCGATCAGGGGCAGCAAGCCGAAGTCGACTGCCCCGGCCGGCAGGCTGATCCGTACCCGGGCCAGGCTGCGCTGGCTGTGCGGGGTGGCCAGGGAGGCGTGACGGCTCAGCCAGTGGGCGACGGTGGCGGGATCGAGCTGCGTGGTGGTCCCGTGTTCGGCCAGAAAGGCCCGTTCGATCAGTTGCCGGGACAGGGCGGCGGAGCAGGGACAGGTGGAGGCGTAAAGGATCTCGACGCGCGCGCTGAGCTTGAAAGCGCCGGCTACCCAGCTGGCTTCCAGGCGTACGGGATAGCGTTTCCAGCCACTTAGCTCGGCGGTCACCAGGGCGGGGCGGCGGATCAGCAGGGCGAAGTCCAGCCGCAGGCGGGCGGCGCGGGAATCGCAGCTGCGGTGGCTGGCGACCATGTCGCTCAGCAGCAGACGCAGACGCTCTGGCGTCAGGAGAGCTTCGCCGCCCAGGCGATCCAGCAGTTGATAGAGGCGGGACATATGGATGCCCTTGGCGGTGGCCGCGGGCAGGTCGACCTGGACGTCGGCCCTGGCGGGCAACAGGCCGCCGAGATCGGCGTGGCCGAGGCGGATCGGCAGGTCGATACCCTGCATGCCGACCCAGTCGAGGGCGGCGGGCAGGGTGGCGGTCTCGCTGAGGGAGACATCGGGGAGGATGGCGTTCATGGGCAGGGCTCGCTTCAGTGCGGATCGGTGGCCTGGGGCCAGTCGCTGAAGGGGTTGTGCAGGCGCATCCAGGCCGCGGGGCCGGCGGCGAGTTCGCTGTCGGTCAGCAGGCAGGCATCCAGGCGGGCGCGCAGGGCGGCTTCGTCCATGTCCATGCCGATGAGTACCAGTTCCTGGCGAGCATCGCCGACGCCCTCGTGCCATTTTTCCTTGATGAGGGCGACGGTTTCTTCATCCTCCGGCCACTGCTCGGGCGGTACCGCGGCCCACCAGCGCCCGGCCACGCCATGGCGGGCCACGGCGCCGGCCTGGGACCAGGTGCCGGCATGGGCGGGATGGCTAGCCAGCCAGAAGTAGCCCTTGGAGCGGATCACGCCAGGCCATTCCCCCTCGACCAGGGCGAAGAAGCGCTCGGGATGGAAGGGGCGGCGGGCCTGATAGACAAAACTCGAGATGCCGTATTCCTCGGTCTCGGGGGTATGTTCGCCGCGCAGCTCCTGCAGCCAGCCCGGCGCCTGGGCGGCTTTGTCGAAGTCGAAGAGTCCCGTCTGCAGCACCCGCTCCAGCGGTACGGCGCCAAAGCTGGCCAGTTCCAGTCGTGCGCGGGGATTGAGGCTGCGCAGGATGGCCAGCAGCCGATCGCGTTCCGCCGGTTCGATGAGGTCCAGCTTGTTCACCACCAGGACGTCACAGAATTCGACCTGCTCGATCAGCAGGTCGACCACGGTGCGTTCGTCTTCCTCGCCCAGGGATTCGCCGCGGGATTCCAGCAGATCGGTGGAGGCGTAGTCGCGCAGGAAGTTGAAGGCATCCACGACGGTGACCAGGGTGTCGAGCTGGGCGACGTCGCCCAGGCAGCGCCCGTCTTCGCCGGCGAAGGTGAAGGTTTCGGCCACGGGCAGGGGCTCGGAGATCCCGGTGGATTCGATGACCAGCTGATCGAAGCGGCCCTCGCGGGCGAGGCGTTCGACTTCCAGTAGCAGGTCTTCGCGCAGGGTGCAGCAGATGCAGCCGTTGCTCATCTCCACCAGCTTTTCCTCGGTGCGCGACAACTCGGCGCCGCCGTCGCGGACCAGGGCGGCGTCGATGTTGACCTCGGACATGTCGTTGACGATGACCGCCACCCGCCGGCCTTCGCGGTTGTTGAGAATATGGTTGAGCAGGGTGGTCTTGCCGGCGCCGAGAAAGCCGGAGAGCAAGGTGACAGGGAGTTTCTGGCTGGGGAGGCTGGCTAGGGTCGTCATGGTCATCACGGCTAGGGTAGGTCGTAGGGCGGGCGCGTCCCTGTAGGGGATGCTCCAGAACTTTATAACACGTTATAACATAACATTTAGTGCAGGTTAAGGACGGACCTGTTCCCTGCACGGCGTCTTCTTCAGCTAACCGGGTGGGTGACTCGAGCCGCCCGCCATTGATCCAGGCGGACTGCCCTCGGTCACAGGCGCCAACTAGACGTGCTGACCGCCGTTGATATGGATCTCGGCACCGTTGATGTAGCAGGAGCGTTCGCTGCAGAGGAAGTAGATGGTCTCGGCCACTTCGTCGGGGGTACCCAGGCGCTTGAGCGGGACCTCGGCTTCCACCAGGCCATCGGTACCGGGCGAGAGGATGGAAGTGGCGATCTCGCCCGGTGCTATGGCGTTGGCGCGGATGCCACGGGGACCGAATTCATGGGCCAGTTCCCGGGTCAGCGCGGCCAGGCCTGCCTTGGAGGCGGCATAAGCCACTCCGGCGAAGGGATGCACTCGCGAACCGGCGATGGAGGTGACGTTGACGATGCTGCCTCGAGCGGCTTCAAGCTCCGGCAGCAGGGCGCGGGCCAGCAGGGCGGTGGAAACCAGATTGACGTTGAGGACGTGGGTCCAGGTCTCGGCATCCGACGCGGCTACCCCGAGGCGACCGCCATCCGGCCCCTTGGGCGAGATGCCGGCATTGTTGACCAGGGCATCCAGCTTGCCGCTGGGCAGGCGCTCGCGGACGGTGGCGACCAGGCGATCGATCTGGGTGAGGTCGGCGAGATCGGCCTGGATGTGCGCGTCGCGGGCTTCCGGCCAGGCGCATTCTTCGGAGAACGGGTGGCGGGAGACGGTGAGCAGACGCCAGCCCAGGCTGCGGAACAGCTTGACCGTGGCGTGACCGATTCCGCGACTGGCGCCGGTGAGCAGCATGGTGCGCTGGGTCATGGGCTACCCCGGCAGGCAGCGGGGCGGACGAGGGGCGACAGGACGGGCATGGTGGGTGACTCCGGCGTCTGGCAGGCCGGTTCACTATGCCCAAGCAGGACAGGTGGGGCAATCGATGGACCTGTCCTCACCGGCGGACCGATGAGGACAGGGTGCCTTCAGGCTTCTTCGAGGGCGCGCGGGCGGGCACTGCGCTGCTCGGCGGTGGGTTCTTCGGCGGGCTGCAATTCGAAGTCGAAGTCGATTTCGGCGAACTGGCTGCCGTCGAGGCCACGGGCGCGGGCGGCGTTGGCGTCGTCGTGGAAGTGGATGTCGGCGATGAGTTCGTCGCGGGTGGCGTAGGCGAAGTCATCGTGCAGGTACTTGTCGCCGGCCAGGTTGATCTGGGTGGTCAGGTGGCGATGGCCGGGAGCGGAGATGAAAAAGTGGATGTGCGCCGGGCGCTGGCCATGGCGGCCGAGGCCGTCGAGCAGGCGCTGGGTGGGGCCGTCCGGCGGGCAACCGTAGCCGGAGGGCACGATGCTGCGGAAGGCGTAGCGGCCCTCGGCGTCGGTGCGGATGCGTCGGCGCAGGTTGAATTCGGACTGCGCCGGATCGAAGTAGGAATAGGTGCCGCCGGTGTTGGCGTGCCAGACGTCCACCAGGGCGCCGGCCAGCGGGCGACCCTCGGTGTCGCGCACCTGGCCGGTCATGAACAGCGGCACGCCGGCGTCCTGGCCATCATCGAGCCGGGCTTCGCCTTCGCACAGAGGGGCACCGGCCACATAGAGCGGGCCTTCGATGGTGCGCGGGGTGCCACCGGTGCGGCCGGCCTGTTCGTCCTGGGCATCCAGCAGCAGATCCAGATAGTGCTCCAGGCCGAGGCCGGCGACCAGCAGTCCGGCTTCCTGGCGCGCGCCCAGGTCGTTGAAGTAGCTCACCGCCTGCCAGAATTCCTCGGGCGTCACCTCCAGGTCCTCGATCATGCGGATGCTGTCGGTGAGGATACGGTGCACGATGGTCTTGAGGCGCGGATTGCCGGCGTCCTGCTCGAAGCCGCTGGCGACTTCAAAGAACTTCTGCACATCGGCGGTCTGGGAAAGGGCTAGGGTCATGGAGCGATCCTCGGTGTTGTTGTTATGGGCGGCCAATCAACGGTCGTCGGTGTGGATGGAGGAGGGGTGCCGGCACAGGGCGGTGACCTCGATCTCCATATAGGGGTAGAGCGGCAGTTGCAGCAGGGTATCGTGCAGCGCCTGGGTATCGGCCACGTCGAAGATGCTGACGTTGGCGTAGAGCCCGGCGATCCGCCAGAGGTGGCGCCAGGTGCCCTGGCGCTGCAGCTCCTGGGCCAGTTCCTTTTCCGCCTGCTTGAGTCGCGTGGCGTCGGCGGCGGGCAGATCGTGGGGCAGTTTGACGGTCATGCGGACCATGAACAGCATGGTGAATCCTCCACGGGGCGTGATCAGGCGGTGGCGACGGCGAGGTTGCTGCGATCGCGACGGAAATGGGCGAGGCGGTCTTCGTCGAGGCTGACGCCGAGGCCGGGACCCTGGGGTAGCAGCAGCTGGAAGTCGCGATAGGTCGGCGGCTCGACGAGGATGTCCTCGGTGAGCAGCAGTGGACCGAACAACTCGCTGTGCCAGTCCAGCCGCTCCAGGGTGGCGAAGGCATGGGCCGAGGCCAGGGTGCCGATGCTGCCTTCGAGCATGGTGCCGCCATAGAGGCCGATGCCGGCCGCCTGCGCCAGGTGGGCGACCTTGAGCACCGCCCGCGGACCGCCGGTCTTGGCGATCTTGAGCGCGAATACCGGGGCGGCACCGGCACGGGCCAGGGCGAAGGCGTCGGGGAGGCTCTCGATGGCTTCGTCGGCCATCACCGGCGCCGGACTGCGGGCGCTGACCCGCGCCAGGGCCTGGACGTCATGGCGCGGCACCGGCTGTTCGATCAACTCCACCCCGGCGTCGGCCAGGGCCTGGCAGGCGCGCAAGGCCACGCCTTCGCTCCAGGCCTGGTTGACGTCGACCCGCACGCTGGCGCGATCGCCCAGGGCGCGCTTGATGGCTGCCACGTGGGCGATGTCCCGGGCCGGTTCGGCCGCGCCGATCTTGAGTTTGAAATGGCGATGGCGGCGCAGGTCGAGCATGCGTTCGGCTTCGGCGACGTCCTTGGCGGTATCGCCGCTGGCCAGGGTCCAGGCCACCTCCAGTCCCTGTTGTACCCGGCCGCCGAGCAGTTCGGCGAGGCCCAGGCCGCGACGCTGGCCCTGGGCGTCGAGCAGGGCGGTCTCCAGGGCCGACTTGGCGAAGGTATTGGCGCGCACGCTGCGCTCCACGCGCTGCATCACTGCATTGAGGTTGTCGGCGTCCTGACCGATCACCAGGGGCGCCAGATAGGTGTCGAGGTTGGTCTTGATGCTTTCCGGGCTCTCCCCGGCGTAGGCCAGGCCGCCGATGGTGGTGGCTTCGCCGAGGCCCTGGCTGCCGTCGCTGCAGGTCAGGCGCAACAGCACCAGGGTCTGCCGCTGCAGGGTATGCATGGCCAGCTTGTGCGGGCGGATGGTGGGCAGGTCGACGAGGCAGGTGTCCAGGCGTTCGATGCTGATCATGGGCCGAATCCATCAGGGGCGGTCGTTGCCGCGTGTTCTTGTAGGGACGGCCTTCAGCTTGCGAGTTGCCTCCACGGCAGTCCAATATCCGTTGCGTGTTCTACGATACCCTGGAGGTATGATGGAGCTGCGGCATCTGAGGTACTTCTTGGTCCTGGCGGAGACCCTCAACTTCACCCGCGCGGCCGAACGCCTGCACATGGCCCAGCCGCCGCTCAGCCGGCAGATCCAGCAACTGGAAGAAGAGCTGGGGGTGAGCCTGCTGGAGCGCGGCCGGCCCTTGCGCCTCACCGAGGCCGGGCGCTATTTCCAGGAACACGGCAGTCGGTTGCTGGCGCAGCTGGACGAGGTGCGCGACGGCACCCGGCGGGTGGCCGAGGGGCGCAAGCGCTGGTTGGGCATCGGATTCGCGCCGTCCACCCTCTATGGCGCCCTGCCGGAACTGATCCGCCGACTGCGCACCGATGCCGGGCTGGAGCTGGGGCTGTCCGAGCTGATCACCCTGCAGCAGCTGGAGGCGCTCAAGAGCGGACGCATCGACATCGGTTTCGGTCGCATCCGCATCGAGGATGCCGCGGTGGTACAGGAGGTGTTGCACGAGGACCCGCTGGTGGCGGTGCTGCCGGCCGGGCATCCGTTGCTGGGCGCGCCGGTGAGTCTGGCACGCCTGGCGCAAGAGCCCTTCGTGCTCTATCCCTCCGCGCCACGACCCAGTTATGCCGACCACGTGCTGGCGCTGTTCGCTCGCGAAGGAGTGAACATCCGCGTGGCGCAGTGGGCCAACGAATTGCAGACGGCCATCGGCCTGGTGGCGGCCGGACTGGGGATCACCCTGGTGCCGGCCTCGGTGCGCCGGCTGCACCGCGACGACATCGACTACGTCTCCCTGAGCGATACCCAGGCGGTTTCGCCCATCGTCATCAGCTACCGGGCCGGCGATCGCTCGCCGCTGCTGGCGCATTGTCTGGCGCTGGTGCAGGAGACCGCTGCGCAACAGGCCTGAAGCCCCGACCAGCCGTGGCCTGGGCGGGATTCACCCGACGCCCGGGTGGCGGCCGCCGCGTAATTAGCTGCGCCAAGGGGATGGTCGCGGCAGTCTGCGGACAGCCCCGCAGCGCGCACCGCGCCGAAGATGATTCCAGACCTGAGCAACCTGGAGTCTCTTGCGATGACCGGATCCTATATCCACGTACCTGCGCCGTCCGGCGCCTTCGACGCCTACTTCGTGCCCTCCATCGACGGTCGCGGTCCGGGCATCGTCCTGTGCCAGGAGATCTTCGGCGTCAACGCCGCCATGCGCGCCGTGGCCGACCAACTGGCCGAGGAGGGCTACAGCGTGCTGGTGCCGGACCTCTACTGGCGCCAGGCGCCGCGCATCGAACTGGGCTACACCCCCGAGGATTTCGAGAAGGCCTTCGGCCACTACCAGGCCTTCGACGAGGGACTGGGCGTGGTGGACATCGGCGCCGCCCTCGACCATTTGCGTAGCCTGCCCGAAGTGAGCGAAGCCGGGCTCGGCGTGGTGGGCTACTGCCTGGGTGGCAAGCTGGCCTACCTGGCCGCCTGCCGCTTGCGCCAAGTGGCTTGCGCCGTCGGCTACTACGGAGTCGGTATCGAAAAGGCCCTGGGCGAGTTGGAAGGCTTGAGTGGGCGCCTGGTGCTGCATTTCGCCGAGGCCGACCAATTCTGTCCGGCGCCGGCGCGGGAAGCCATCCTGGCGGCCCTGGCCGAGCGGCCGGGTACCGAGGGTTACGTCTACCCCGGCGTCGACCATGCCTTCGCCCGGCCCGCCGGCCATCACTACGACAAGCCCGCCGCGCTGCTGGCCCATGAGCGCACCATCGCCGCGCTGCGCCGCACCCTTGGCCCCGACTACAACCTGTCGGCGCTGTGGGAAGAGCACATCCGCCACGAATTCGATACCCGCGACGTGCCGGCAACCATGGCCACCATGGTGCCCGAGCCCTACGTCAACCATATCCCGACCATGACCGGCGGGGTCGGCTATCGCGAACTGGCGCGCTTCTATCGCTACCACTTCGTGCATGGCAATCCCAAGGATATGAAGCTCACGCCGATCTCGCGCACCGTGGGTGCCTCGCAGATCGTCGACGAATTCGTCATGAGCTTCACCCACGACGAGGCCATCGACTGGATGCTGCCGGGCGTCGCGCCGACCGGCCGCCATGTCGAGATCCCCATGCTGGGGGTGGTGAAGTTTCGCGGACCCAAGCTCTACCACGAGCACATCTACTGGGATCAGGCCAGCGTGCTGGTGCAGATCGGCCTGCTCGACCCCCAGGGGCTACCGGTGGCGGGCGCCGAGACCGCGCACAAGCTGCTCGACGAGACGCTGCCATCCAACACCCTGATGCCGAGCTGGGCTTCCAGCGCAGGCAAGTCCATCGAGGAGTGAGGCCATGAGTCTGCATTCCCTCGATGGCAAGACGGTGGTCATCAGCGGCAGTGCCACCCTGATCGGCCAGGCGGTGGCCGAGGCACTGGTCGCGGCAGGCGCTCGGGTGGCCCTGCTGGACATCGACCCGAACGGCGCGGCCGGTGCTGAGGTGCTCGGCGAAGCGGCGTTCTTCCTGACCGTGGACCTGACCGACGATGCGGCGTTGGCGCTCGCGATAGCTGCCATCCGCGAACGCTTCGGCGCGGTGGCTGGCCTGGTCAACCTGGCCTGTACCTATCTCGACGATGGCCTGGAGTCGTCGCGCGGCGACTGGCTCAAGGCGCTGGACGTGAACCTGGTGTCGGCGGTGATGCTGGCCAAGGCGCTGCACCCCGACCTCAAGGCGCGGCGCGGGGCCGTGGTCAACTTCACCTCCATCTCCGCCGACTGCGCCCAGACCGGTCGCTGGCTCTACCCGGTGTCCAAGGCGGCGCTCAAGCAACTGACTCGCAGCATGGCGCTGGACCTGGCGGCGGACGGCATCCGCGTCAACTCGGTGTCGCCGGGCTGGACCTGGTCGCGGGTGATCGCCGAGGTCAGCGGCGGGGATCGCGCTCACGCCGACCGCGTCGCCGCCGACTTCCATCTGCTCGGCCGCCTCGGCGAGCCGGCGGAAGTGGCCCAGGTGGTCGCCTTCCTCTTGTCGCCGGCGGCGAGTTTCGTCACCGGCGCCGACTACGCCGTGGACGGTGGTTATTCGGTCATGGGACCGGAGCGCAACCAGCCGGCCATTCCACGCCTCGCCGAACGGGAGTGATGCCATGCAGAACCCCTTCTGGCGCCTGTTCAACGGCTTCACCCCCACCCGCAACTCGACTCCCCGGAGAACCTCCATGCGTCGTATCGCCATCGTCGGGGCCGGCCAGGCCGGCCTGCAACTGGGCCTGGGCCTGCTCGCCCAGGGCTATCATGTCACCCTCACCACCAACCGCACCGGCGAGCAGGTGCGCGCTGGCAAGGTCATGTCCAGCCAGTGCATGTTCAACACCTCATTGCAGACCGAGCGCGACCTGGGGTTGAATTTCTGGGAAGACCAATGCCCCGCGGTGGAAGGCATCGGCCTGGCCGTCCCCGATCCCGTGCACCCAGACCGTCCCGCCTTCCAGTGGAGCGCCCGCCTGGAGCGCTATGCCCAGGCGGTGGACCAGCGCCTGAAGATGCCGGCCTGGATGGACGAATTCGAGCGCCGCGGTGGCGAGCTGATCATCCAGGACGTCGGCTTGGCCGAGCTGGAAACCCTGAGTGCCAGCCACGACCTGACCCTGCTGGCCGCCGGCAAGGGCGAGGTGGTCAACCTGTTCGCCCGGGATACCGAGCGCACCGTCTTCCAGCAGCCGCAACGCGCCCTGGCGCTGACCTACGTGAAGGGCATGACGCCCATGTCGCCCTATTCGCGGGTGGCCTTCAATCTCATCCCCGGCGTGGGCGAGTACTTCGTCTTCCCCGCGCTGACCCTGAGCGGACCCTGCGAGATCATGGTCTTCGAAGGTATCCCCGGCGGCCCCATGGACTGCTGGCAGGACGTCACCTCGCCGGAACAGCACCTGGAGCGCAGCCTGGAGATCGTCCGCCGCTTCGCGCCCTGGGAGGCCGAGCGCTGCCAGAACCTGGAGCTCACCGATGCCGGCGGCGTGCTGGCCGGGCGCTTCACGCCCATGGTGCGCAAGCCGGTGCTGCGCCTGCCCTCGGGCCGGCCGGTGTTCGGCATGGCCGACGCCCTGGTGGTCAACGATCCCATCACCGGCCAGGGCTCCAACAATGCCGCCAAGTGCAGCAAGGTCTACCTGGAGGCCATCCTCGCCCAGGGCGACGCCGCCTTCACCCCTGACTGGATGCACCAGACCTTCGAGCGCTACTGGGACTATGCCGGCGAGGTGGTGAAGTGGACCAACAGCCTGCTGACCCCGCCACCACCGCACATCCTCGACCTGCTCGGCGCCGCCAGCCAGTCCCAGGCCATCGCCTCGAACATCGTCAACGCCTTCGACGATCCCCGGCGTTTCGCGCCCTGGTGGTTCGAGGCGGATGCCTGCCAGACCTTCATCCGTGAACGCCTGAGCCAGGCCGCCTGAGGAACTCGCCATGACCCTAGACGCACTCGAACTCATCGCCGCCGATCCGACCAATCCACGCGCCTTGCGCAACCTGCTAGGGCAGTTCGCCACCGGCGTCACCGTGATCACCACCCGCGGTCGCGATGGCCGCAAGGTGGGCATGACCGCCAACTCCTTCTCCTCGGTGTCCCTGGAGCCGCCGCTGGTGCTCTGGAGCCTGGCCCGTCAGGCACCGAGCCTGCCGGACTTCCTGGCCGCCAGCCACTTCGCCATCCACGTACTGGGCAGCGACCAGCACCAGCTCTCCGGCCACTTCGCCCGGCCGGCGGAGGACAAGTTCGCCGGCATCGCTCACGTAGAGGGCACCGCCGGGGTACCGCTGCTGGAGGAGGCGGTGGCCACCCTGATCTGCCGCAACCACGTCCAGTACGAGGGTGGCGACCACCTGATCTTCCTTGGCGAGATCGAGCACTACCGACACAGCGGCGGAGAACCGCTGGTCTTCCACGCCGGCCAGTACCGGGTCGCCAGCGCGCATCCGGCGCTGAGCGCCTGAGCCTCGGCAGCGCCCGTCGATTCCACTCGATCGGCGGGCGCTGCCCTTTCGAATCTGCCTTTCGCGAGCACGAACAGCCGTATTCAAGGAGCCTTGCATGACCCGGATTCGCTATCTTTCCCTCGCCGGTGCCCTGGTTGCCGGAACCGCCCAGGCCTATGACCTGCCGGTGGTCAACCTCGGCCTCACCAGCTTTCTCGACGGCGGTCTGCCTGCGGGCAACGGCTGGTACCTGCAGCAGTATTTCCAGAACTACAGCAGCCATCGGCTGACCGATCAAAACGGTGACAAGCTGGGGCTGCCGAAGACCAGGCTGGACTACCAGGTATCGGTGACCCAGCTCAGCTACGTATCGGACCTGCGCCTGGGCAACGGCAACCTGGGTCTGAACATGTTGCTGCCGGTGGTGACGCGGATGAAGGTCGACGACGGCCTGAACAACGCGGCGCTCAAGGACCAGGGTGGCGTGGGCGATCTGCTGATAGGACCCTTCATCCAGTTCGATCCGGTGATGGGCGCCAATGGCCCGCGGTTCGTCCAGCGTGTCGAGTTCCAGATCAACGTGCCCACCGGCGAGTACGACCGCGACAAGGACATCAACCCCGGCAACCATGCCTGGTCGTTCGACCCCTATTGGGCCGCCACCTACTGGTTCACCCCGAACTGGACCGTCTCGGTGCGCGCCCACTACCTCTACAACTTCAAGAACGACAAGCCGAGCTATGCCTTCGGCGACGTCTCCGACATCCAGGCCGGCCAGGCGCTGCACGCCAACTTCGCCACCGAATACGCCGTCACCCCGCAACTGCGCCTGGGCATCAACGGCTACTGGCTCAAGCAGATCACCGACACCCAGGTCGACGGCCACGACGTCTCCGGGCGCCGCGAGAAAGTCTGGGCCATCGGCCCCGGCGCCATGTACAGCTTCTCCAAGAACGACCACCTGGTGGCCAACGCCTATTTCGAGCAGGACGCGGAGAACCGTCCGGAGGGCAGCCGGGTGCAGGTGCGCTACATCCATCACTTCTGACCGGACGGAGTTCAGCTCCCTTCGTCCTTTTCAAGCCTGCCGGGGATGGCAGGCTTTTTTTGCACGGCGTTTGGGCGGGAAGCTCAACCAAGGGCGTGTCCAGGTGGTTCAGATATAGCGGCAGACGATGCGGGGTTGGCGCCGGAGGTTATGGTCCTATTGGTCTTGGACGGTTGCGCCGTCTCATTCCAGTCTCCGGCCCATCGAGGCTATAGCGTTCCGCCGTAGCGACCGCTCCTACGGCATCACTCACCTCTGTAGACGTCGATAACCGTAGCGTGGAAAACGGCGCAGCCTTTTCCACTGGAATCCGTCGCGATGCGTGCCCTCACCCCAACCCTCTCCCGAGGGGAGAGGGGGCTAGCCGAGCAGGCGTTCGGCCCTTCAGCTCCGGTGGGATCCTGGCCCTCACCTGGGTAACGACTGTCTTGAGGCTACCATCGCCGCGATGGAGCGGTGACTGCCAAGGGCCGCGTTAGGTTCGGCTGAGCGCAGCGAAGCCCAACAGAGAGGCCCCGCCAAGCGATCCAGGCCAAGCGGTGGAGATCGATTGATGCCGCCGGAAGAATGGTTGCTGTCGGGCTTCGACGATGGAGCTGTCTCAACCCAACCTATCGGAATCGTCGCGTTGAGCGGTAGCTTGGGTTGAGCGCAGCGAAGCCCAACAGAGACCTCTCACCAAAGCGATTCATGCCAAGAGGTAGACGCCGATTAATGCCGCTGGAAGAGGAGCTGTCGGGCTTCGAAGGTGTAGCTGTTTCAGCCCGACTTACAAATGCGAAGCCCGGCAGGCGAGCTGTCGGGCTTATTGAAAGAGGCAGCGCAGCGTTAACGCGAAGACGCACTCTGCAAAAACTTCTCGCTATACAGCCGCGTCTCCTCGCCCAACCCCTGCTGGTCGAGCCAGGTCTTGACCGCCTCGACCATGGGCGGCGGGCCGCAGAGATAGAGGTCGCAGGCCTGGTCGGTGAGGAAGCGCCGGTCGAAGTGCTCGGGGATATAGCCGCTGAGGCCCTGCCACGCCGGACCCGGCTGGCTGACCACCGGCTGGTAGTCGAAGTCGGCGATGCGCGCGCGGTAGGCCTCCAGCCGGGCGCCCTCGCAGAGATCCTGCTCCTGGGTGACGCCATAGAACAGCCGCACCGGCTGGCCGCAGCCGCCTTTCTCGGCCATCTCGTCGAGCATGCCGAGGAAGGCCGACAGGCCCGTGCCGCCCGCCACCAGCACCAGCGGCCGCTCCACCTGGCGGAGATAGAAGCTGCCCAGGGGTGCCTCCAGTTCTAGGTTGAGGCCCGGCTGGCAGCGTTCGCGCAGGAAGTTGCTCATCACCCCATCCGGCAGCAGACGGATGAGGAATTGCAGCTGGTTCTGCGCATTGGGCCGGTTGGCGAAGGAGTAGGCGCGCCAGTCATCGGTGCCGGGGATACGCAGCCGGGCGTACTGGCCGGGTAGGAATTGCAGCTGCCGGGGGGCAGAACTGGCGTCCAGATGCAGGATGGCGGTGGTGGCCGAGACCAGCTCCACCGAGATCACCTGGGCACTGATGCGCTCGGGCTCTTCGGCATGGCAGAGGCTGGAGTCGTGGTCGAAATAGAAGGCGGCGTCGGACGTCACCCGGGTCTGGCAGGCGAGCATCTTGCGTTGCGCCAGGTCACGCTCGGAAAGGGCTTCCTCGTCGACGTAATCCTGGCTGTAGGCGCCGGCTTCGCAGCGCCCCTGGCAGGTGCCGCAGACGCCTTCGCGGCAGTCCAGCGGCAGGCTGATGCCCTGGCGCAGGGCTGCGTCCAGCAGCAGTTCGTTGGGCTTCACCGCGATGAACAGCGTCTTGCCGTCGGCGAAGCTCAGAGCGACGTTGTGGCTCATGGCGGTGGCCTCAGAGATGGTAGAAGTCGAGTACGGAGTTGATGACGTCGTTGAGCAGCAGCACCTGCTTGCGGACGATACGGAAGTCGCCGTCCACCTCGCGCAGGTGATAGGTCACCTGACCGTAGAACTGCTCGGACACCCCATGACGGGCATAGAGCGTCAGCCAGCCGGCGCGCACCTCCAGCAGACCGTCGTCAGCCCGGGCGACGCGCACGTTGCTGATCTGGTGCAGGGTGCGCGGCAGTGGCGTGGAGGCGGCCGACTTGCCGGTGCGCAGTCGGAACACCCGGTCCTCCAGGCCGGAGCGGTCGGCGTAGTAGATATAGGAGAGACCCTGGGTGGGATCGGTCACGTACTCGTGCTCGCTGATCCATTGCGGCAGGTGGAAGACGCTGTCGGCCTCGAACAGCGCCAGATAGGCGTCCCAGTCCTGGGCATCGCAGAGCGCGGCCTGGCGATAGAGGAATTGTTCCACGGCGTATTGCAGATCAGGATTCATGCCGACACCTCCGTCGGTTGCAGGGCTTTGTTGGCCAGGCCATCGAGCAGGAAGCGCTGCCAGGCGCCGTGCTGGTTCACATAGAGGCCTTCATGGGTAAATTCGGTACCGGTGAGCACCGGCTGGATGCCCAGGGCCTCGCTGTTCACGGTGGGGCCGGCGGTCCAGCGATGATGGCCGCGGGAGATGTCATTCCAGCGCTCCAGGCGGGCCTGAAAGCCGCGCTGGGCCTCGCGGAATTCCACCAGATCGTCGGGCGTACCCATGCCGGAGACGTTGAAGAAGTCCTCGAACTGGCGGATGCGGTTGGTGCGGTCGGCGGGCGCCTCGCCCTTGACGCCGATGCACTGGCTGATGATCTCGGTCTTGTTCCAGGCCACCGGCCGCACGATGCGCAGCTGGGAGCTGATCTGGTCCATGAAGAACAGGCTGGGGTAGATGTTGAGGTTGCGCAGGCGATGCATCATCCACTCGGCGCGGGCCTGGCCGTATTCCTCGACCAGGCGCGGCATCACGCTGGCGTAGCCGGGGCGCACCGTGGGGTTGGGCATGTCGCTGAACAGCAGGCTGTGGCCATTCCTGAAGGAGAACCAGCCATCGTCGGTCTCGGCATCGCCGGCGCCGAGCTTGCTGTAGTCCAGGGTGCTGCTGGCACCGCCTTTCTCGGCATTGACCTGCTGGCGGTGCTGCACGGTGGAGACGTAGTTGTAGTGCACGGTGCTGACGTGATAACCGTCGAGGCCGTTCTCGTTCTGCAGCTTCCAGTTGCCGTCGTAGGTGTAGGTGGACTTGCCCGGCAGGATCTCCAGCTCGCCGGTCGGCGACTGGGCCACCATCATGTCGAAGAAGACCTTGGCGTCGCCCAGGTAGTCTTCCAGGGAGTCACTGCCCTGGGTATCCAGGCTGACGAAGACGAAGCCCTTGTAGCTCTGGATGCGCGCCTTCTTCAGGCCGCGGGTGGCCTTGTCGAAGCCATCGGGGTACTCGCCCGGCGCCTTGACCTTCACCAGGCGGCCGTCGCTCTTGTAGCACCAGGCGTGGAAGGGGCAGGTGAAGGTGGACTGGTTGCCGCGCGCCACGCGGGTAAGGGTGGCGCCACGGTGCTGGCAGGCATTGATCAGCGCGTGGAGCTCGCCGTTGCCATCGCGGGTGATGATCAGCGGCTGGCGGCCGGCGCGCATCGTGACGAAGTCGTGGGGCTTGGCAATCTCGCTTTCGTGGCAGGCGTAGATCCAGACCTTCTCGAAGATCAGCTCCATTTCCAGTTCGAACAACTCGGGTTCGGTAAACAGGTCGCGGGCGATGCGATAGACGCCGTCGGCCGGACGGAAGTCCAGGCAACCTTGGATGTAATCCTGCCATTGGGCAATGCTGCGGGTGCTCATCAGGGGTGTCCTCTAGAGTGAGACTCACCTCGATTGAAGCCCCGCCACCCCAACCCCTCTATCCGCTTTTTCACTGATCGCTAGCCGAATTTTTTCGCTCGCCGGACTGGCCTGCACTCTGCGGATAGTGGCGGCGGCACGCGGCGTGCAGCATGGAACCAGCCAGCGGAGGAGCCCAGCATGCAGCAGACGAATTTCGAGGTGCAGACGCACAGTGGCCAGGTCGCCGAGGCGTGTCGCTGGATGAGCGCGGTGGCCGGTCCGCATCGCCTGGAAACCCGCAGCGGCGCCGAATTGAGTTTCCATCACCAAGGACTGCGACTGCCGGGCCGAGCCACGGTGCTGGGGCGGATCGGCTATGGCGCCGCGGTGCAGATCGGCATCGACGCCCTGGATGCCTACAGCCTCAGCCTGCCGCTGCAGGGGCGCCAGTCGCTGGCCAGCCGCGGCGCGCGCGTGCGTTCCGACAGTCAGTGCGGGATGGTCGTCGCGCCCCACGAATGGCAGCGGCTGGACATGGCCGCCGACTGCCTCAAGCTGCAGGTGGTGATCCGCCGCGAAGCCCTACAGGAGGTGGCGGAGGGCCTGCTGGGCCGGCCCTTGGCGGCGCCCCTGAGCTTTGCCGGCGAGATGGAACTGGCGCGCCCGGCGGTCGCGGCGTGGTGGCAGGGGGTGCGCCAATTGCTGGACGGCTGGAGCGCTGTCCAGGCGCTCTACGGCCAGCCAGCACTGGCCAACGACCTGGAAGTGATGCTGCTCAAGGGCCTGCTGCTGGCCCAGCCGCACAACTACTCCGCGGCTCTGGAGGAAGGCGTAGGGACGGGCTATCCCGAGTTTCTCCTGCGGGCGCGGCGTTATCTCGAAGCCCATGCGCGGGAGAGTCCCTCGCTGGAGAGTCTGGAGCGCGTGGCCGGCGTATCCCGGTCCAAGCTCTATGCCAGCTTCCGCCGCTATCACGGCCAGCCGCCCATGGCCTATCTCAAGCGGCTACGGCTGGAAGAGGTGCGGCGCCTGCTGCTGGCGCGTCGTGACGGCGCGAGCGTCTCGCGCATCGCCCTGGATTGGGGCTTCGAGCACCTGGGGCGCTTCGCCAGCGACTACCGCCAGGCGTTCGGCGAGACGCCGTCGCAGACCCTGGCGGGACGGCGTCTCAACTAGCTGGAGAGCGCCCCGCGAAAGCGGCGGGTTTCCGAAGGAGACTCGCCGTAGCGGCGCTTGTATTCCTGAGCGAACCTGCCGAGGTGGGCGAAGCCCCATTTGTAGGCGGTGTCCGTCACCGATTCCACCCGGCCGCTGCGCAGTTCTTCGTTGACCCGCTCCAGGCGCAGGTCGCGCAGATAGTGCATGGGGGTGGTGCCGCGATAGGTGCGGAAGCCGGCGAACAGGGTGCGCACGCTGACGCCGCCATGTTCGGCCAGGGTTTCCACGCTGAGCGGCTCGTGCAGGTGCTCGGCGATATAGGCCTCGATGCGCTTGATGAAGTAGGGCGAGACGTTGCGCTCCCGCGTGCCTTCCAGCTGGCCATGCAGCGAATGCGGCTGGCCATAGAGCAGGGCGTTGAGCAGCGAGGATTCGAATTGCTTGAGCACCAGCGGCTGGTGGATCGGATGCGCCGGGTCCGCCAGGCCTTCCATGAGCAGGCCGAGCAACTGTAGGAAGTAGCTGCCGCCGGCTTGGCGCAGGTCCAGGCGCGGATCGAATTGCGGCAGGCGGCCCTGCTGGGGCAGGTGCTGGGCGCAATGATGGTCCAGGTCGGCCCGCTCCAGGCGCAGCACCAACTGGGCTGCACCGCCGTACCACCTCATGCGCACCGGCAATTCCGGCGAGAGCAGGGCGGCCAGGTGCGGTGAGGACTGGAAGTCCGTCGCGCCGCACTGGATGTTGGCGCCACCGGCGAGGGGAATCTGGATCAGGTAGAAGTCCTGCAGGCACTGCGGATCGATGTCGACGTCGGTGCCGTATTCCAGGCGATTGAGCGACAGCCGCCCGCGGCTGACGTGGTGCAGGCTGGCGCTGACGCTGTCGCCGCGGTGCACCGGCTTCAGCTCGTGGGGCTTGAACACCTTGCTGACACCCTGGCAGGCCGCATCCCGGTCGGCCACGAGAAATTGCAGGCTACTCGAACAGAACAGCCGGGTCTGGCGAAAGCGCTCTCCGCTTTCGGAGGGCGTGACGTCTTGGGTCATTGTTACCTCCTTGCACACAGGCGTGGCCCCGCGCACCCTTTTGTTTCCTGCCGATTGCAGCCAGCGGATAGCGGCTGCAGTCAGCGGATAGTCGGTGGGCAGCGGAAATCGTTCTTGGCCGATCGCGGTCGGCCTTGCAGGGGAATTTGCAAGGGGCGGGCCAAGCAAGGCGTCTAACAAAGGGTTTCGGGCGATCAGCGGCCAGGCCAGTCGCCATCCGCTCAGGCGTCGTCTTGGCGCAGTCGCCCATGCTCGCTGCGCACTGCCGCCATGAAGGTCTGCATGGCCGAGGACTGCACCCGGTGGCGGCGACGGATCAGTCCATAGGGCGGCAGGCGCGGTTCGAAGGCGATGGGCAGCACCGCCAGCAGGTGCCGGCCGGGATAGTCGTTGACCACCGACAGCGGCGTCACGCCGAGCATGTCGGTCTGCTGCAGCAGCGCCAGCAGGGTCATGATGGAGGTGGTTTCGACGATGCTGCCGGGGATGTCGACCCGGGCATCGTGGAAGGCCTGGTTGATGATGGCCCTCATCGGGCTGGGGTGCTGTTGCAGCACCCAGGTGTGCTCCTGCAATTCGCCCCAGGTGAGGTGAGTGGCCTGGGCAAGGGGATTCTGGGCGCCGGCGATCACGCAGAGCACCTCTTCGCCGAGGCTGTCGAACAGCAATTCCTCAGCGCGGGCTCCGGTAGGAATGCGGCCCAGGACCACGTCGAGCTGGTCCTGCAGCAGCGCCTGGACCAGCACGTCGCTGGTGTCCACCTGGATGGACATGGACAGCCGCGGATGGCTCTGCTTGAGGGTAGCGATAGTGCGGGTCAGCAGGCCCGAGGCCAGCGCCGGGATGGCGCCCACGGCGACCCGGCCCAGATTGCCCGATTCCAGCGCGACCAGCTCCTCGCGCATGCCCGAGAGTTCGGCGAACACCATCCGCGCGTAGTAGATCACCGTGTCGCCAAAGGCCGTGGCGCGCATGCCGCGCGGCAGCCGCTCGAACAGCCCCACGCCCAGCAGGCTCTCGATCTCGTGCAGCATCTTGGTGGCGGCCGGCTGGGTCATGCCGATGTCGTCGGCGGCGCGGCGCAGCGAGCCGAATTCCGCCAGTGCCAGCACCAGCCGCAACTGGCGCAGGCGCAGACGGCTGTGGATGGTATGGGCATCGGGAATGCGCGTCATGCTGGCGGACCTTGGGGCAGGGGAGCCGGCTAGGGTAGCGCATGAGCCCGGGCCTGGCGTCGGTGGGGTGCGTCCGCGCCAGGCCGGGGCGTTCACGACGGCCGTACCTTGGCCCGCGGCTGGCCCAGGCGCAGCGCCTGCAGGCCCCGCGCGAGCAACGGCCAGCAGAGCATCAGCAACGCCGCGGTGGTCAGACTGCCCACCAGCGGGTTGGACCAGAAGATGCTCAGCTGGCCATCGGAGAACAGCATCGATTGGCGGAAGGCGTCTTCGGCCTTGTCACCAAGCACCGCCGCCAGCACCAAGGGGGCGACGGGATAGCCGAGCTTCTTGAAGGCATAGCCGAGGATGCCGAAGCCGAGCATCAGCCAGACGTCGAACAGGCTGTTGTGCACCGAGTAGGCGCCAATCACGCAGACGGTAAAGATGATCGGCGCGATGATGCAGAACGGGATGCGCAGGATGGCGGCGAACAGCGGCACCGTCGCCAGCACCACGATCAGGCTGACCACGTTGCCCAGGTACATGCTGGCGATCAGACTCCAGACGAAGTCGTGCTGTTCGGCGAACAGGGTCGGCCCCGGATGCAGGCCCCAGATCATCAGGCCACCGAGCATCACCGCGGCGGTGGCGGAGCCGGGAATGCCCAGGGTCAGCATCGGCAGCAGGGCACTGGTGCCGGCGCTGTGGTCGGCGGTCTCCGGCGCGATCACCCCTTCCAGTTCGCCCTTGCCGAAGCCCTCGCGGTTCTTCGAAAAGCGCCGCGCCAGGCTGTAGCTCATGAAGGAGGCGGCGGTAGGGCCACCGGGCGTCACGCCCATCCAGCAACCGACCAGGGCGCTGCGCAGCCAGGTCAGCCAGTAGCGCGGCAGTTGCTTCCAGGTGCCGAGCACGGTGCGCAGGGTGATGCGCGCCTGCTCGCCACGAAAGACCAGGCCTTCCTCCACGGTGCAGAGGATCTCGCCGATGCCGAACAGGCCGATCACCGCCACCTCGAAGCTGATGCCCGACAGCAGTGCCGGCTGGTCGAAGGTCAGGCGCAGATTGCCCGACACCGTATCCATGCCCACCGCCGCCATGGCGAAGCCGATCATCATGGCGGCCACCGTTTTCAGCGGTGGATTCTTGCTCATGCCGATGAAGGTGCAGAAGGCCAGCAGATAGACGGCGAAGAACTCCGGCGAGCTGAATTCCATGGCGAAGGCGGCGATGCGGCTGGAGAGGAAGGTCAGCAGCAGCACCCCGACCAGGGCCCCCAGCAGCGCCGAGGTGAAAGCCGCCGTAAGGGCCTCGCCGGCACGACCCTGGCGCGCCAGGGGGTAGCCATCGAAGGTGGTGGCCACCGACGAGGGTTCGCCGGGGATGTTGAACAGGATCGAGGTGATGGAGCCGCCGAACAGCGCGCCCCAGTACATGCAGGAGAGCAGGATGATGGCCGAGGTCGGACTCATGGTGAAGGTCAGCGGCAGCAGCAGGGCGACGCCATTGGGCGCGCCCAGGCCGGGCAGCACCCCGACCAGGATGCCGAGCAGCACGCCGATCACCATCAGGGCGAGGTGATGGAAGGACAGGATCAGGCTCATCCCGTGCATCAGGGAGTCGAATTCGCTCATGACAGGCTCCTCAGCAGGCGGGCGAGGTCGGCCAGGGGGCCGGCATCCAGCGGCACCTTGAACCAGAGGGCGAAGATCAGATAGCTGGCCAGGCTCACGCCGCCGGCGGTGGCGAGGATCTGCCAGACGCCATAGCGCCTTTGTCGCTGGCGATCCCGTGCCATGAACCAGGCGATGAACAGGAAGGCCGTCAGATAGAGGCCCAGCAGGGGCAGGGCGACGACGAAGGCCAGCATCGGCAGGAACACCCGCAGCACCTGGCCGAAGGCGGCGCGTTCGACGAAGCTGGTGCGCAGCGCCTGCCAGCGCCACAGGGTCTGCAGCGCCGTAGCCAGGCTGGCCAGGGTCAGCAGCAGGCCGATGTAGAAGGGGAAGTAGCCCGGCTCGGGGCCGGCATCGCCCCAGCCGATACCCTGTTCCAGGCTGCCCACCATCACGATGCCGCCAAGGCCAGCGGTAAAGGCCGCCAACCCCAGTTCCACCCAGCGGGTGGTGATCAGAGAATCTCCGGCCATGGCCGTCTCTCCTGTGTCGGTGCGCCGATCAGCGCTTGAGCCAGCCCGCGTCCTCGAACACCGGGGTGACCCGTGCGGTGTCCTGGGCGATGTAGTCCTGCAGCGCCTGGCCTTCGAGGAAGGTCGGCACCAGCGCATTGCGCTCGATGTAGGCCTTGAACTCCGGCGTCTGGCTGACCTTGCGCAGCAGTTCCACATAGAAGGCCCGTTGTTCCTCGCTGACCCCGCCCGGCAAGAGCACGGTGCGCGGGAAACGGTACTGGTCGATGCCCAGCCCCTGCTCCTTGCAGGTGGGCACGTCGGTCCAGGCCTGGGTCTCGGTGACCTTGGCGGTATAGGTCATGCGCGCCTGGCTGAACACGCACAGCGGCACCACCTGGCCGCCGCGCCACTGGCTCAGGCTCTCGCTGGGGTTGTTGACGTTGGAAGTGATGTGCTTGCCGGCCAGCTGGGTCGCCGCCTCGCTGCCACTCTTGAAGGGAATGTAGGTGAGCTTGGTGCCCTCGGTGCGATTGAGCAGCAGGGTCAGGGTCTGGTCGACGTCCTTGGACTGGCTGCCACCCATGCGCTTGCCGGCCGGATCCTGCTTGATGGCGTCGAGGTAGCCCTGGGCGTCCTTCCAGGGCGCGTCGGCGTAGCTCCAGAGGATGAAGTCATCCTCGGCGATGGCCGCCACCGGGGTGAGGTCGGCGAGCTGGTAGCCGAGCTTGGCGGTCAGCGGCAGCAGATAGACGTTGTTGGTGGCGATGACCAGCTTGTCCGCCTCGCCCTTGGCCATCTTCATCTCCAGGAAGGCCTCGGCGCCGTTGCCGCCACCCTTGTTCATCACCACGGTGCTGGCGTCGAGCAGCCTGTGCTGCGTGATGATCGACTGGATCAGTCGGCCGAGCTGGTCGGTGCCGCCACCGGGACCACCGGCGACCACGATCTCCACCTTGCCCTCGGGTTGCCAGGCAGCCTGGGCGACGGGAGCCACCACAGCGGCCAGGCACAGGGGGAGGGCGGCGAGCAGGAGAGTGCTGCGCATGGGACTACCTCTTTCTTGTCGTTGTTTTGGGTGGGCCGAGTGTGCGCAGCACCCGGCGATCCTGACCAGTCAAAAGAAGGCATGCACCTATAGCCTGGGGTTATGCCTGGCGCTGCTCTTCATCTGACTCCGCACGGCAAAAGGGCTGTAGCGACGAGCGAAAACCGACCTATATCCTGCAGCTATACACCTATGCGCAGATTTGATTAGACGGTTATCGCCCCTCGGCTGATAGTCGACCTCGCCAGCCGGCAGCTGAACACCCATAACAAGAATCCCAGGGGTCCATGCCATGCTCTCGACGTCCCGTTCCTCACGCCTCGGCGAAGCCGCCGTGCCCACGGCGCTCCAGGCTTCCCGCGTCCGCTGGCGCATCTTCGCCATCATCTTCGGCCTTACGGTCATCAACCTGGTGGATCGCGTGTCGCTGTCCATCGCCATGCCCACCATCGCCCGCGAATTCCAGCTGACGCCGGCCACCCAGGGGCTGATTCTCAGCAGCTTCTTCTGGGCCTATGCGCTCCTGCAGATTCCCGGCGGCTGGCTGATCGATCGCTACGGCCCGCGCCGCGTCATCGGCTGGTCCACCGGGCTCTGGGGCGTCTTCCAGACCCTCGCCGCCTTCGCCACCGGCGGGCTGTCGCTGATCTTCGCCCGGGTCGCCCTGGGCGCCGCCGAGGCGCCGCTGTTCCCGGCCGGTGGCAAGCTCAATTCCCTCTGGCTGGCTTCCAGCGAGCGCGGCCGTGGCGCGGTGCTGATGGATTGCGGCGGACCGCTGGGCGTGGCCCTGGGCGGACTGCTCATCGCCTACCTGATCGCCGTCTTCGGTTCCTGGCGCACCGCCTTCTTCATCGCCGGTATCGCCACCCTGGCCATGGCCTGGCTCGCCTGGCGCTATCTTCGGGACGACCCAGCCGCCCACCCCGGGGTCAATGCCGCCGAGCTGGCGCGCATCAACGAAGGTCGCACCACCTCGGTGGCCCAGGCGGCCAAGGCCGGCGCCCGGGGCCTGGGCATCGCCCGTCGCTCCCTGGCCGGCATCCTCATCGGTCGCGCCAGTTGGGCCATGGTCTTCTTCGGCCTGCTGACCTGGGGGCCCAGCTACCTGGCCCAGGCCCGCGGCTTCGACATCAAGGGCATCGGCGCCGCTACCTTCGTCATCTTCCTCTGCGGGGCGGCCGGCTCCCTGGTCGGTGGCTTCCTCTGCGACCTGCTGGTGCGCAAGGGCGTGCGTCGTGGCCTCGCCGCCAAGGCACTGCTGTCCTGCTCCGGCCTGGTGGCGCTGGCGGCCTTCCTGCTGCTGCCGCGGCTGACCGATCCCTATGCCGCCGTGGCGCTGCTGTCGCTCACCGCCTTCTTCCTCATGTGGGGCAGCCTCTACTGGAGCTTCCCGGCGCTGCTGGCGGTGCCGGCACGCGTCGGCCTTATCGGTGGGGTGATGAACCTGGCCGGCAGCCTCGGCGGCATCGCCGTACCCATCCTGGTCGGCCTGCTGCTGCAGCACCTGGGTGGCTATCCCGCGGTGCTGGGCTTCTTCGCTCTCTGCTCGGGCCTGTTCATCCTCGGCACCCTGTTGATCGCCCTGGACCAGCGGGAGGTGCAGCATGGCTGAGCTCTATGACGGCCCCATCGTCGATGCCCATCATCACTTCTGGGAGCCCCGGCGCAACTTCCACCCCTGGCTGTCAGGCACGGAAACCATCCCCTTCCGCTATGGCGACTACAGCGCCATCAAGGTTGACTATCTGCCCGAGCACTACCTGGCCGACGCGGCCGGTCATGAGGTGGTCCAGACCGTCTATGTCGAGACCGAGTGGGATCCGCGCGATCCCCTGGGCGAGACCCGCTACGTCCATGACCTGGCACGCTGCCATGGCGCGCCCCATGCGGTGGTCGCCCAGGCCTGGCTGGATGCGGCAGACGCCGCCGAGCTGCTCGCCGCCCAGGCCGCCTTCGAACGGGTGCGCAGCGTCAGACACAAGCCCGGTGGCCCGGCGCGCCCGGAAGAGGTGGGCAGCCAGCGCACCCTGATGAGCGACGAGCGCTGGCGCCAGGGCTACGCCGAACTGCAGCGCCACGGCCTGCACTTCGACCTGCAGACGCCCTGGTGGAATCTCGACGAAGCCTGTCGCCTGGCGCGGGACTTCCCGGCCACCCAGCTGATCCTCAACCATACGGGGCTGCCGTCCGACCGCAGCGCCGAAGGTCTGGCCGCCTGGCGCGCGGCCCTGGCCCGCCTCGCCGAATGGCCCAACGTGGCGCTGAAGATCTCCGGCCTGGGCCTCGCCGGCCAGCCGTGGCGCGCCGAAGACAACGCCTGGATCGTGCACGAGGCCATCGCCGTCTTCGGCGCGGAACGCGCCATGTTCGCCAGCAACTTTCCCGTCGATCGTCTGTGCGGCAGCTACGACACCATCATCGGCGGCTTCAAGCGTCTGGTGGCCGACCTGCCCATCACGGCCCAGCGCCAACTCTTCCACGACACCGCCCAGCGTCTGTATCGCCCGGTGGCCGACGTCTTTCGCCTGGACACCTACCTGAGGACTTCCGCATGAGCAATTCCACGCTTCCCCGCCTGGCCCTGGTGCTGGGTGATCCGGCCGGCATCGGCCCCGAGCTGATCGCCCGCCTGCTGGCCGATCCCGAGGTGCGCAGCCGCGCCCGCCTGGTGCTGATCGCCGACGAGGAGGAGGCCCGCGCCGGCATGCGCATCGCCGGTTGCGAATATCCCTACCGCCCCATCGATAGCCTGGATGCCCTCGATTTTCAGGACGACGTACCCCTGCTGTATCCCTACCGGGGCGCTGCGGAAGGCGCCTTTCCCCGCAGCGAAGCCAGTGTCGTCGGCGGCCGCTACAGCCTGGACACCCTGGCCGTCGCCCTCGACCTGACTCAGGCGGGTCACACTGACGCCATCCTCTTCGGTCCGCTGAACAAGACCTCCCTGCACCTGGCAGGCATGGGCCACAACGACGAATTGCACTGGTTCGCCGAGCACCTCGGCTACCAGGGGCCATTTTGCGAATTCAACGTGCTCGACGATCTCTGGACCTCGCGGGTGACCTCCCATGTCGCCCTGAAGGATGTCCCTGGCTTGCTCAGCCAGGAGCGGGTGATCGAAGCCATCCAGCTGATCGACAACGAACTCAAGCGCAGCGGCCTGGCGCGACCGCGCATCGGTGTCTGCGGCCTTAATCCGCACAATGGCGACAACGGCAGCTTCGGCCGCGAGGAGATCGACCTCATCGGCCCGGCCGTCGAGCGCGCTAGGGCGCTGGGCATCGCCGCCGACGGCCCCTATCCCGCGGACACCATCTTTCTCAAGGTCCAGGGCGACGCCCGCGCCTTCGACGCCGTGGTGACCATGTACCACGACCAGGGCCAGATCGCGATCAAGCTGATGGGCTTCTCCCGTGGGGTCACGGTGCAGGGCGGCTTGCCCATTCCCATCGCCACGCCCGCCCACGGCACCGCCTTCGACATCGCCGGTCAGGGCCGCGCCAATGTCGGTGCGACCCGTCAGGCCTTCGAGATCGCCTGCCGCCTGGGCGCTTCCCGCCACTGATAGCTGCCGAGGCGTCCAGGCGCCTCCCGAATCCGCCGAACCGGTCCCTGGGGCCGGACGGCCTTACTCATGCTCGAAAAAGGAACCTCAACATGAAAATCACCAGCGTTCGCACCCGCGTCTTCGAATGGAAGGGCAAGGTCGTCCCGCCTCAGGCGCACTTCTGCACCAACGCCACCGACATCCTCTATGAGCGCGGCGACGCCATGGGCTCCTTCCGCTTCCACGGCTGGCTGGTGGTGGAGATCGAAACCGACAGCGGCCTGGTCGGCCTCGGCAACTGCGCCCTGGCGCCGCGGGTGGCCAAGGAAATCATCGACCTCTACCTGACCCCCATCGTCCTGGGCCAGGATCCTTTCGACAACGAATACCTTTGGCAGAAGATGTATCGCCGCACCCACGCCTGGGGCCGCAAGGGCATCGGCATGGCCGCCATCTCCGCCGTGGACCTGGCGCTCTGGGACTTGATGGGCAAGGCGGTAGACAAGCCGGTGTTCAAGTTGCTGGGTGGCCGGACAAAGGAAAAGATCCCCTGCTACGCCTCCAAGCTCTACGCCAATGACAATCTGGATCTGTTTCTGGAAGAGGCCCAGGGCTATCTCAACCAGGGCTTCGATGCCCTCAAGATGAGATTCGGCTACGGGCCGAAGGACGGTCCCGCCGGCATGCGCCGTAACATCGAGCAGGTGCGCGCCTTGCGTGAACTGGCTGGTCCCGACGTCGACATCATGCTGGAGTGCTACATGGGCTGGACCCTGGAATACGCCCGCCGCATGCTGCCCAAGCTGGCCGAATTCGAACCGCGCTGGCTGGAAGAGCCGGTCATCGCCGATGACATCGAAGGCTACGTCGAACTCAAGAAGATGGGCATCATGCCCATCTCCGGCGGCGAGCACGAATTCACCTCCTACGGTTTCAAGGACCTGCTCGAACGCCGCGCCGTGGACGTCATCCAGTACGACACCAACCGCGTCGGCGGCATCACCGCCGCGCGCAAGATCAACGCCCTGGCCGAAGCCTGGTCGGTCCCGGTCATCCCCCACGCCGGCCAGATGCACAACTACCACCTGACCATGGCCAGCACCGCGTCGCCCATGGCCGAGTTCTTCCCGGTATTCGACGTGGAGGTAGGCAACGAACTCTTCTACTACGTCTTCAAGGGCGAACCCCAACCGGTCGGCGGCTACCTGCAACTCGACGATGACAAGCCCGGTCTGGGCCTTGAGCTGTCCGAAGAACACCTCAAGGATTTCGATGTGATCGAGTAGTGGTCTGGTCTGGCTGCCGCCCGTGCTGTGCGGCAGCCATCCTGCGTTCATGCGGCGGGTGACAGCACTCGCCACGCCACCTGACTCAACCCGCCAATATCGCCGCCGCACCTCGTGGCTGCCGGGTGTACCACAGCACCCGGCTGACCCCACGGGTCACCGCCACATAGCTCAGGCGCAACGCCTCGTCCGCCATGGCGTCGTCATAGCTTTGCTGGAAGTGTCCGCTGGTCGCATAGAGGGCGTTGCGCAGCGGATGGGGCTGCTGGGGCTGGCCATCGTCCAGCACGATCGCCACCTCGGCCTGCAGGCCCTTGGCTCGGTGAATGGTGCAGGTGCGTACGCCTGGCTGACGTCCCAACTGCTCGTTGATGGCTTTCAAGGGCGCGTTCAGGCGACTCATCACCATGACCGCGCACCGCTCCGGCCGCTCTCGTTCCGCGGCATAGGTCCGTTGCGCCTCGATCTCGTACAGCAACGCAGCCAACTGGCGGGCGATATCGAATTGCGGCACGACCTTGACCCCATGACCCTGGTCATCCGCCGCGTGAAAGGCCTGGGTCTTCTTGGGCTGCTTGTGGCGTACCTGCGTCAGGATGCGTTCGCCGTCCGCCACGATGTCCGGTGAAGAACGGTAGTTGGTCCCCAGCATCAGTGTCTGGCTGGGCGTCTGGCCTGGAAACCAGCGGTCGAAGTGAATGAACAGCTCCGGCGAGCTGCCTCTCCAGCCGTAGATGGATTGCCAGTCGTCACCGATGGCCATCAGCGAAGGCGCGGCCTGCTCCTCGGCGAGCCTGCGCTGTACCTGCTGCAGCCAGAGGGCGATCTGCGGCGAGATGTCCTGGAATTCATCGATCAGCAAATGGGTGAAGGGCTGCAGACGGGCAATCAGGGCGCGACTGGGCTTCTTTTCCAGGCGATCCGTCAGCACGGCGAAGGCGGTATTGAAGGTGATCAGCCGCTGTTCCTTCAGCAGCTTGCCGAAGTGTCGCCAGAATTGCTGCATGGCCTCCAGGAAGATCCGGTCCCGCGTCGAGCACTCCAGCTGAGTGCTCTTTATAGAGCCGACCCGCAACCCCAGGGTCTCGGCGAATGAGGCCTGGCCATAGAAGAGGTCGGGCAGCGGTTGGGGTTGACGTTCGCCATTGAGGACGAAGGGCTGCAAGGGTGGCGCGCCGGGTGGCTCCTCCTCATTGGGCGGCGCCAGTTCCAGCAACAGATGGACCCGACGCCGAAAGCCGGCGTCCTCTCGGTAGCATTGCTCGTAGGCCTGTATCAGGAGCTGCCGTTGAGCCTCGTTCAGGCTGGCGCCAGCCAGCATGCCGTTGTCCGGTTCGTCGTCACCTTTCGATTGGCTGGACAGCTGCTCGAACCATTGCGTCGCCCTCAGTTCGGTGCGCGCCAACTGTGCCAGGGCCGAGTGAAAGGTTCTTACCAGCTCGCGTGCCGCCTCGTCATCCAGCGGGGCCTCCCAGAAGGCCAGGACGCGCTTGAGCTGGGCGCGCAACTCTTCGCAGGACGCCTTGGTGAAGGAGATGACGGTCAGCTGCTCGCGCGGGAGGTCGAGGTGGCACAGCATGAACACCACTCGCAGCACCAGCGTCGTGGTCTTGCCCGAACCGGCCCCCGCGAAGATACGGGTAGCCGGAGCCCGCGCGAGGATCATCTTCCACTGCTCAGGTGAGGGTGGCTGGATGATGCCCTGAGCCACGGCCTGCTCGACCCGTACCTTCATCCGCTGCTCCTGGGAGCGCTTGATGGTGAGTGCGGGACCATAGATGCCCGCGGGGGAGGGGATGGCCGGGGTAGCCTGTATAACGGATTGCTCGCTGTTCGCCGCCTTGACCGAGACTTTGGGATCGGCCTGCCGTTTGCGGGCCTTGGTCGGTTGCACCTTTTTCTGGCCGCTAGGCGTCTGCTCTCCTTTAAGGAAGAGCGTGGTACGGGGAAACCAGTCGCCCAGGGTGTTTCTCAGCTGTTGTCGATAGCGAGCCAGGATGGAAGTCATGCAGTCCTCGAAACATGGTCTGCCAGCATCTTACCTCGCACAGGTGACAGCTCGCCTTTTGGTGGCCTTTTTCATCCCTGCTGAAAGATTCTTGAAATTACCTGTTGACCTGTCCTGAAACTCCCCTATAATGCGCCCCACTTCCGGCGCAGACGCTGAAGCGGCTTGAAAATCAAGCACTTAGGTCTGAGTCGGGCGAGGGGTCTACGGATTCTTCGCCTTTTGGCTCTCACCTTCGGGTGACAGCGAGATGAAGCGGAGGGGTTGACAGCGTCTCAGGATGCTGTAGGATTCGCCTCCCGCTGCCGAGATTGGTTAGACCGATCAGGCAAGCGCAAGTGGTTGAGTTGAAACGAAAAAGTTCAAATCAACGCTTGACAGGATGTGAGGACAGCGTAGAATGCGCGCCTCGGTTAGCGACACGGTCGCAACCAACTGCTCTTTAACAAGTTGAATCAAGCAATTCGTGTGGGTGCTTGTGAGATAAGTCTGATGTCGCAAGATTATCAGCAACACAAGTAACTCGTGAATTCATGAGTTTTTTGCGATTGCTGAGCCAAGTTTAGGGTTTTCTCAAAACCCGATCAGTCTACTTAACTGAAGAGTTTGATCATGGCTCAGATT